>REAB01000057.1:54676-98793 GCA_004293645.1 Cytophagia bacterium
GCCTGGAGGCTCGCGCTATCATGTGTGTTTTCGGCTGGAAGCCTGATAATAGGAAGCACGAGCCTGGAGGCTCGCGCTATCGTGTGCACCGTGCCAAGGCTTTTGTCATGCCGACAAAGTCTTTATTGGCTCAACATCTCATTGGACATGGTCAACGGTAAACATATTGACGTAATTGTTGGCAATGGGCGTAGCCACCGTTGGGCTGTGTACGTTGTTGGTTGTTACAAAACTCACTTTGGTAGCTCCGTCCAACATCTTCAATACGTCGGTAAAAATGTGGATTTCGGAACTGCTGTTTTTACGTACTTTGGCCATATCGTTGATGGGCAGCGTTACGGTGCGGAGGTTGTTGGTGGTTTTGGCACTAAACCCACCGTAGCCACCCACGTGCATTTCGATTTTGCGCGTACCGTTGGCGCGGGCAGGAGCTACGGGCGAAGTACCCTCAAACTTCATAAATATATAGCCCGAATTCCACGACCAATACATGGCATCATCGCCGTAAGAAGCCACGTCGAGTGCGCCCGTGCGCTTGGCTATGTCGGCGGTGGACATCAGGCTATCTACACCCACCATAAAACTCACCGAAGTATAATCGGCAGCAGGTACGTCTTTGAGGCTCACAACGAGCGACTTAGGGTCGGCCTCGCGTACCAAAAAATACTGGTTGTCCATTTTTACCTCGCTGCCGTCGGCTTTTTTGAGTTTGATATTGCTCACAAAATAGTTGAACGTCGTTACCGTAAAATCTTCGTTCATGGCATTTTTATAGGTTTTACTACCCATTTCGAGGTTTTGGCTGCCCACGCGGTTGTCAAATTCAAGGGTTACGGTATTTTTGTCGTTGGGTCCAATTTCTTCTTCTTTGTTACAAGAAACCAATATAGCAGTAACTGACAACGCAGATAGCGTTGAAAAAATGATGGATTTTTTCATTTGTATAATTAGTTTAGCCCCGTCATTTTTGATGGGGAGAATAAAATGATGGATTTGAAAAAAATGCGAAAAGATGCTTCGCTCAGCATGAAAAAAGCGTCGTTTGTCATTCCGAATAAAGTGAGGAATCTATGCCAACGCTGTACTAGTAAGATTCTTCGCTGCGCTCAGAATGACAAAATTGCTTTTATGACAAAATGGAAGCTGGCGGACGCAGGAGCATGTCCATAAAATCGGAGGTGGATAGCGACTGATAATGGAATAGAGTAGCCTTTTTTGGGGTAAAAAAATGGCTTGAAGCAAGCGTAACAGGCTGTTCTTCAAATACTTCTTCCAATACTTTTTTGATGTTTTGACCTTGTTTTTCGGCTTCGTTGGTGGCTTTTTCTTCGGCTATTTTGGTGAGGGTTTTGGCCAGATAGCACTGGCCGTCGCAATGTAGCTCAGGCTTGAAGCGGTTTTCGCAGAGATGCTTGACAATATAATCTTTGCGTAGCTCAAAATCTAAATACACAAATGGCACCACCAATATTTTGAAACTAATCAAAACTAAAAGGGTGAGCGATATGTATTTTTTTTGATTCATTCTAAAGCTATTGTGTCGCAAAGATATACCTCAATTAAAATTAACGACTTGATTGCAATATTTATTTCTTGCTCAACGCCCCAATGTCCTTTTTTTGAACGCAAAACAGAAAATTAAAGTTATAAATTGCGTTTATTTGTGTAAAGCGAAACATTAGAACATGGAAGAATACCAATTGCATACCTTGTCCAACGGCATCAAAATAGCCCATAAACAAGTTCAACATACTCAAATTGCGCACTGGGGCATTATGCTCGATATTGGCAGCCGCGACGAAGGCCCACACCAACAAGGCTTAGCGCATTTTTGGGAACACATGGCCTTCAAAGGCACTAAAAAGCGTAAATCTTACCACATTATCAATCGTTTAGAAACTGTGGGCGGCGAGTTGAACGCCTACACTACCAAAGAAAAAGTGTGTTTTCACGCTTCACTTTTAGATACCCACAGCGACAAAGCCATCGAACTTTTGGCCGATATTGCGTTTCATTCGGTGTTTCCTGACAAACAAATTGAAAAAGAGCGCGGCGTTATTTTAGAAGAAATGGCCATGTATCACGACTCGCCCGAAGAAGCCATTCAAGACGATTTTGACGAAGTAATTTTTCAGCAGCACCAATTGGGGAAAAATATTTTGGGAAATGCCGACAGCGTACGCTCGTTTGGCCGTGATGATTTGCAGCGTTTTATTGCCGAAAATCTCGACACCGAGCACATCATTGTGTCGTCGGTGAGTAAGCAGCCTTTTAGTAAGGTAGTGAAACAAGCCGAAAAGTACGTGGCCGATATTGCCCACCGCACCACCCACCGCGTGCGCACCGCCCCCACGTTATACCAACCCCAAAACCTGCAAATGACGCGCGGCATAACCCAAGCGCAAGTGGCCATGGGCCGCCCCGCTTACGCCCTCGCCGACGAGCGCAGGCTGCCTTTTTTTATGCTCATCAACCTGCTGGGCGGACCCGGCATGAACTCGCGCTTTAACATGAGCCTCCGCGAAAAGTATGGCTTGGTTTATGCCATTGATGCCAGCTACACGGCTTATTTAGACACGGGTTTTTTGGGGGTTTATTTTGGAACTGAACCAAAAAACTTGGAAAAGGCCAGCTCGCTCATTAGCAAAGAATTGCGATTGCTGCGCGACAATACGCTTACCACCAAGCAATTGCATGATTTGAAACAACAATTGATGGGGCAACTGGCCATGTCCGAAGAGAGCAATCAGGGTTTTATGTTGATGATGGGCAAAAGCCTGCTGGACACAGGGCGGGTGGACACGCTCAAAGAAATTTTTGCCGAAATTGAGGCCGTTTCGGCCAAACAATTGCAAGACATTGCCAACGAGCTCTTTGACGAAAAAACGTGGAGTACGCTCACCTATTTGCCCGAAGCTGACTAATTTTTACTTGAAAGAAAAATACCATGAAACCCGATTTTTCTACCATCAACATTTTTGACGCTGGTCCAACAAATATCAAGTCTCAAATCTCAAACGGGACGAAACCCTTCATCACCGCTGAGGGCGTTAAACTCAAACCTGTTTTTACCCAAGAAGATATTACGGATGCTCCACATCTGGGCTTTGGGGCGGGCATACCGCCTTATTTGCGTGGCCCATACAGCACCATGTACGTGCAACAACCGTGGACAGTGCGCCAATACGCGGGTTTTAGCACGGCAGAAGCCTCCAACGCCTTTTATCGGCGTAACTTGGCCGCAGGGCAAAAAGGGCTTTCGGTGGCTTTTGATTTGGCTACGCACCGGGGTTACGACTCCGACCACCCCCGCGTGGTGGGCGACGTGGGCAAGGCGGGCGTGGCCATTGACAGCGTCGAAGACATGAAGATATTGTTCGACCAGATTCCGCTCGACCAAATGAGCGTTTCGATGACCATGAACGGAGCGGTGCTGCCCATCATGGCGTTTTATATCGTAGCCGCCGAAGAGCAGGGCGTAAAACCTGAGCAACTTTCGGGAACGATTCAGAACGATATTTTGAAAGAATTTATGGTGCGCAATACGTACATCTATCCGCCTGCGCCTTCGATGCGCATCGTAGGCGATATTTTTGCCTACGCCAGTCGGTTTATGCCCAAGTTCAACAGCATCAGTATCAGCGGCTACCACATGCACGAAGCGGGTGCGCCCGCCCACATTGAACTGGCCTACACCTTAGCTGATGGCCTCGAATACCTCCGCACGGGTTTAGAAGCTGGTTTGGACATTGATGAGTTTGCGCCGCGATTGTCGTTTTTTTGGGGAATTGGCATGAACCACTTCATGGAAATTGCCAAGATGCGGGCAGGCCGACTGCTTTGGGCCAAAGTGGTGAATCAATTTGGACCCAAAAACAAAAAATCGCTGGCTTTGCGCACGCATTGCCAAACGTCGGGTTGGAGTCTGACCGAGCAAGACCCCTTTAATAACGTGGCCCGAACTACCATCGAAGCCATGGCGGCGGTGTTGGGCCACACGCAGAGTTTGCACACCAATTCGCTTGACGAAGCCACCGCCTTACCCACCGATTTTTCGGCCCGAATAGCCCGCAATACGCAGTTGTATTTGCAGCACGAAACTGACATTTGCCGCGTGGTAGATCCGTGGGGTGGAAGTTATTATGTGGAATATTTGACCAAAGAACTCACTCAAAAAGCGTGGGAACTCATGGAAGAAGTAGCCCAAATGGGCGGCATGACCAAAGCCATCGAAGCGGGATTGCCCAAAATGCGCATTGAAGAAGCCGCCGCCCGCAAGCAAGCCCGCATTGACAGCGGCAAAGACGTAATAGTGGGTGTCAATAAGTTTAAACCCGATTCGGAGAAACCAATAGATTTTTTAGAGATTGATAATCAGGCTGTTAGAGAATCGCAAATAGCCCGAATTCAGAAAGTGAAAGAGGAAAGAGATGAGGTGAAAGTGCAACAATTATTAGAAAAAATCACTGAAGCCGCAGTTGTTTCCCCTCTCCTTACGAAGGAGAGGACGGGTGAGGTTGCGGGGGCTAACCTACTTGCCCTCGCCGTAGAAGCTGCCCGCGCCCGCGCTACTTTGGGCGAAATTTCTGATGCCATGGAGAAACCATTTGGCAGGTACAAAGCCGTGATACGTTCCATAGCGGGCGTTTACAGCGCCGAGGTGTCAGACGACGAGAACTTCCGAGTAGCCCGCGAAATGGCCGACCATTTTGCCCAGTTGGAAGGCCGTCGCCCGCGCATTATGGTTGCTAAAATGGGCCAAGACGGCCACGACCGAGGCGCAAAAGTCATTGCTACGAGCTTCGCCGACTTGGGTTTTGACGTGGACATGGGGCCGCTTTTTCAAACGCCCGAAGAAACCGCCCGCCAAGCCGCCGAAAATGACGTACACATTGTGGGCGCGTCGAGCCTCGCGGCAGGCCACAAAACGCTCGTGCCGCAGCTCATTGAGGAGTTACGCAAAATAGGCCGCGCCGATATTATGGTCATCGCGGGTGGCGTTATTCCGCCGCAAGACTACGGGTTTTTGTACCAAGCGGGCGTAAAAGGTGTTTTTGGACCAGGCACCATTATTTCGATAGCTGCCCAGAAGATTTTGAAAGAATTGATGGAAAGTGAGTAAATTTCACCAAACTTGCAAGCAAATGATTACTCGATTGAAAGTAAAAGGTTTTAAGAATTTGTACGATGTAGAGGTATATTTTGGGCCTTTTACGTGTATTGCAGGTACAAATGGGGTTGGGAAATCCAATCTTTTTGACGCGCTTAAATTTTTGGGCGAGTTGGCCAACAAAACGTTACTTGAAGCCGCGCTGTCTATTAGAGAAACTGAAACTGAAAAACGTTCTAAATCGCTTGATATTCGCAATATATTTTTTAACGACGGCAAAGAATATGCTGGTACCATTGAGTTTGAAGTTGATTTAATTTTGCCAGAAACAGCTATTGACGACTTGGGACAAAAAGCAGAGGCAACTACCGCTTTTGTGTCTTATCATCTAACAATAAAACACAACGAAGAAACCAGAAATAATTCAAAAAACACCCTTGAAATAACAAACGAAAGCCTTCGGCAGCTCAACCAAACCGATTTTAAGAGAACATTAAACAAGATTGGGTTTAGTAAAGAGTGGGTAAAAAGCATATCGGGCGGCGTAAGACGAAGTGCGTCGGCCTTCATCGAATCTGATGCGCAGAACGTAACCATTAGTCAAGACCAGACGAGCGGTCGTAAAAAAACATTGTTGCTTAAAAGTTTACCCCGCACCATTCTTTCAACCGCCAGCGCCATCGAAACACCAACTGCATTGGTGTGTAAACGAGAGATGGAATCGTGGCGTTTTTTGCAGCTAGAACCCTCTGCGCTACGAAGTGCCGACGATGTTTCGGAAGCCAATCAGCGTATTCAAGCCAATGGAACTCACTTGCCCGCTACCCTCTATCGGCTGATAAACAATAACCCCAACGTTCAAATAACAATTGCCAACCGATTGTCGGAATTGATTGACGATATTTTTGAAATAACCGTTGATAAAGACGAAAAACGCGATATTCTCACGCTTATGTTGAAAGGTAAAGACGGGAATTTTCTCCCTGCAAGCTCACTTTCTGATGGTACGTTGCGTTTTTTGGCCCTGTCAATTATTGAAGCCGACCCCAGCGAGCAAGGACTTATTTGCTTAGAAGAACCCGAAAATGGCATTCACCCAGCCCGTATTCCAGCTATTTTGCAACTTTTAACCGATATTTCGACCGATGCGTTGCTTCCTTTCGGCGCAGACAATCCACTTCGTCAGGTTATTATCAATACGCACTCTCCGTTGGTGGTTTCGGAGATTGACGATGACGCGCTCTTGGTGGCCGAATCAACGCCTTACAAAACCGATGAACGCCGTTTTGAAGGGGTGTCGTTCAAACCACTTTCCGAAACTTGGCGCATCTACAATGAGCTTCACGATTCAACTGCGGTTACAAAAGCCACGTTGTTAGAATACCTAAATCCACTCAGTTTTTCGCAACCTTTGCCAGAAACTGAGCCACGAACGTTGCCGAAAAACCCGCACAAAAAAAGAAGAGTAATCGAAAGACCCGAAGTGCAGCTCAACCTTTTTCCAGTACTTGTTTGACATGGAAAGAAAAAAATATTTGCTCATTTCCGATGGAAGTTCCGATAAATGCCTTTTGCCAATCATTGATTTTGTTCTCAATGCGCATTTCCCAAACCTCGTTTTTGAAGGTCAGTGGGCCGACTATAAATTCTTGCGAAAACCACCACAATCTCTTTCTGAAAAAATAAGTAGCGGCATAGACCTGTACGAACCCGATTGGGTTTTTGTGCACCGAGATGCCGAAGCAGTAGCCAATCCATTAAAAAAACGGTCTGAAGAAATACAAATGGCTGTAGAAGCGGCCAAGTACGCATCAAAAAATATTTTTATCGAAATTATTCCCATAAAAATGATGGAAACTTGGCTGTTGATTGACGAAATGGCCATTCGGAAAGCAGCCAATAACCCCAACGGAAAAGTGAAAATTCAGTTGCCAGCCATTCGTCAGCTCGAAAATCTGAGCCAGCCCAAAGAGTTACTT
Source organism: Cytophagia bacterium (assembly GCA_004293645.1). Taxonomy (GTDB): domain Bacteria; phylum Bacteroidota; class Bacteroidia; order Cytophagales; family Spirosomataceae; genus REAB01. The sequence goes on from REAB01000057.1 coordinate 61,766, forward strand.
TTTGATTTACTAAAACAAGCAAGTGGGTTGCCTCAGGGACGTAAATTAAACAACCTCAATGTTTTCAAAATCAGGCATTTTGTTGCTGAATATATCGCCGATTACGACCTCCTTCGTCAATTGTCTTCCTTTCAACATTTTGAAGCGCAGTTGGTATATTTGAAAGCTAAAATCTAACCCAAAGCCCCCAAAAACTGCATCGTGTCCACGCCGTCGGCGTAGTCGTAAAGGTTAGGTTGTTGGGCGCAGCCCAGCGGTAAACTTCCGTTAAACCAACCCCCGCTCGATACTACGCACTGAATCTTATCTGCTTGGGCGGCCATTTTTTCTTCCAAATCCGACACACTGGCATAGGTTTCGTAAAATAACACCGAGATAGGCGACACCAAGCCCTCGCTGGGGCGCACAATCAAAAAACCATTGTCGAGGTGCGTTTCTCGATTAACCAGCAGCACCGAGCGGTTGTATTCGTAGTTGTTAAAATACTTGTGGTGGTGTTTGTAAGTGTCGGTGAGCGGTTCGATGGCTTCGTAAAATGGCGTAAAATCGTAGCCTTCTGGCACAAAAACCTTGGAAACATTGCGGCAGCCCAACCCAAAGTATTGCAAAATATCTTGCCCCAACGCGGCCAATTCTGTGCTGGTTTCTTGGCCGTTTAGCACTCCAACCGAAGTGCGGTTGCGCCTGATGATGTGCGGCTTTTTGGCAAAATAATACTCAAAATACCGCGATGTGTTATCGCTGCCCGTGGCAATGTAAGCATCGGCGGCGTTGAGCCGCTCCACCAACGTAATGCGGTTGGCCAACGAAGGCTCTATTTCAACAAGTTTTTCTAACAAAAACGACAGCAGCGTGCGGTCGTCGGTACTTAGTTTGGCCAACAGGTGATGCCCGCTTATCAACACGCACAGTGCATCGTGAAAACCCACCGCTGGGATATTGCCCGCCATCACTACACCTATTTTTTGGGGAACATCCACTGGGGCCAATTCGTAGTCCGCCAGCCAAGCCCGCAACTTGTCTGCGTCCAAATAGTGTTCGGCAATGGCTTGCAGAGATTGGGCAGTAAAAGCGGGCGTAAACCAGTAATTTTGCAAGTAAGATTTTTGAATCAACGCCGATGCGCCAGGTTGCTGATAATCAGCTTTTAGTAGTTCTCCAAGTTGAACAAAAGGCGCAATGCGCTGGGGTATATTCATGGTAGTATTTTTCAAAGAAAAAGTGCAAAAAAATAAAGAACTATTGATTTTACGTTTTAATCGAAACTTTAAATAGTTAAATTTGTTTTTATAATTCAAGCACAAATATTCAAAAAACTAAACCATATTGTACAATTATGGCTATTATGATTACCGATGAGTGCATCAACTGCGGTGCCTGCGAGCCAGAATGTCCCAATACTGCCATCTACGAAGGCGGTGTAGAATGGACTTACGCAGGTGGTACCGACTTGGAAGAGGTGGATTTTGGCGATGGTACCATTGTGAATGGTCGCGCCAAGCAAGCACCCGTGTCTGCCGAGTTTTATTATATTGTTACCGACAAATGCACTGAGTGCATGGGCTTTCACGAAGAGCCGCAATGCGCGGCGGTTTGCCCCGTAGATTGCTGCGTACCCGACCCCGATAACGTAGAAGACGAAGAAACGCTGCTGGCCAAAAAAGATTGGTTGCACGCCGCTGCCTAATAGAAGATTTATATTGATGACTCATTGCCAGTGAAGACACCGTCAATGACTTGAGTTTTGTGCGGGTCTAATCGCCTGTGAAGACACAGGCAACGGCCAAGCAACGGCATAAAAAAAGCGTCCCAAAATTTTGGGACGCTTTTTTTATGACCTAAAATATAATTATTCAAATATAAAATTGAATATACGTGTTTTCTTGAAAAGAATAATATTTTGCAAAAAGCGTTAAATGCCAAATTTGTTTTTTTTTGTAAAAAATAGCTTACGTACCTTAATATTAAGGTATTTTTAAGAGAAAAACTGTTTAAAATCCAATAATTAGTGTTAAAATAAAGAAAAAATTAAGATTTTATTTGTTTAATTGTAAATCTAATACAATATTTGCATTGTAGTAATGCCAATAAAATGTCCACCTTAAACAAAATAATATTATGAAAAAAGTTGATTTACTTATCTTATGTTTGTTTTCGTCTGTTTTGTCTTTTGCGGAGGGGAAAACCCTTGACGAAAAAAAGAAGGGAACGCCAGAAGCAAAAACTACTACTACCGAAGTAAAGGAAGAAAAGACCGCACCCAAGGAAGAAGACAAAGGTAAATTTACTTTTTCGGGCTACATTGATTCTTACTACATGGGCAATTTAAACAGCCCAGCTTCGCGCTCTAATTTGGGACGTTCGGGAACAGCTCGTGCTTTCGACCAGCGTTCGGGGCAGTTTTCGTTGGGCTTGGTTCAAACTAAAATGCAATATGCAACCGAGAAATCGGACGTGGTAGTAGATTTGGCTTTTGGCCCCAACGCCGACTTAGGCAATTACGGCAACGTTTTTACCCCACTGGTAGGTGTTGCTGGTGGTACTACCTCGTTGGCCATCAAGCAGGCGTATTTCAACTGGAAAGCCACCAGCAAGTTTACCCTTACGGCGGGGCAGTTTGGCACGCACATTGGTTATGAAGTAATTGACGCTCCCGTAAACTTTCATTATTCGCTTTCTAACTTATTTAACAACGGGCCATTCTACCACATTGGCGTAAAGGGCCAGTACGCTTTTTCAGACAAAGCCTCTTTGATGGTTGGTTTGGTAAACAATGTGGACAACCTCAACGACAACAACCGCGCGAAGGGCCTCATTGCGCAACTTTTTGTGTCGCCAGCAGCAGGTTGGAACGTTTATTTGAACGCCATTACCTCCAACGAAGCCGCGCCCAAAGCCAACGGTAAAGACAGCACGGGAGCTTATTCATTGATTGACCTCACCACCACTTATCAGATTACACCCAAGTTTATGTTTGGCGTAAACGCGGCCTATGGTTCACAAACTGGTAATTTTCAGGGTAGTGCAGGTGGCCCGAAAGGTAAAACTTGGAATGGCGTAGCTTTATATACCAATTATGCCGTGAGCGATGTGTTTAGTTTGGGCGCGCGTTTTGAAAACTTCAACAACCAAAACGCAGTACGTGGCTTGCGCTATGTTGATGCCAACGACAATTTGGTGGGTGTGAGCGTTAATTCTTTGACCATTACGGGCAACTTTACTGCCGCCGATGGCCACTTGCTCATCAAACCCGAATTTAGAATGGACAGCTACGACAAAAACTTTTTTGAAGATGACAAGGGCGATTATAGCAAAAAATCGCAATCAACAGTTGGATTAGCTTTTATTTATAAATTTTAATTAACCTCTTACTGTACAACCAAAACCACTTAAAAAAATGAAAAAATCACTTCCATTAATTGTGTTGTTGGCTATTGCCCTCGTGGGTATATTGCTGCCCTCCGTACCAAAAGAAGTACTGACCGACGCGGCGGCCAGTTTTAACAAAAACATCAACACGGGCGACACCGCTTGGATGCTGGTAGCCACCGCTTTTGTATTGTTGATGACTCCTGGCTTGGCCTATTTCTACGGCGGTATGGTCAATACCAAAAACGTGATTTCGACCATGTTACAGAGTTTTATTGCCATGGGCGTTATCAGTATCGTTTGGGTAACGGTTGGTTTTAGCTTGGCCTTTGGCGAGTCTATGGGCGGCTGGATAGGCAACCCTGCTACTTATTTTATGTTCAACAACGTGGTTGATGGCCAGCCGTGGTCGTTGGCACCTACCATTCCGTTGGCGTTGTTTGCGTTTTTTCAGTTGAAGTTTGCCGTTATTACACCTGCCCTCGTTACGGGTTCAATGGCCGAGCGCATCAAGTTTCGTTCGTACATTTTGTTCATGGTGTTGTTTAGTATTTTTGTGTATTCGCCACTTGCCCACTGGACTTGGCACCCCGACGGTTTCTTGTTTAAATTGGGTGTGTTAGATTTTGCGGGCGGTACCGTGGTACACATGTCGGCTGGTTGGGCTGCTTTGGCTGCTGCTTTGTATTTGAAGCGCCGCAAGGCCCACGCCGAAGCCAACTTTTTGCCACCTGCCAACATTCCTTACGTGCTGTTGGGGACGGGTTTGCTTTGGTTTGGTTGGTTTGGATTCAACGCTGGTTCGGCGGTAGGTTCGAGTACTTTGGCCGTGTCGGCGTTGGCTTGTACCAACACTGCCGCCGCCGCTGCTGGTTTGGCTTGGGTGCTGTTTGATGCGGCCAAAGGCAAAAAAGTATCGGCTTTGGGCTTTGCCATTGGTGCAGTGGTAGGTTTGGTAGCCATTACGCCCGCTTGCGGTTTTGTTACCGTTCCACAGTCTATTTTTATTGGTGCTATTTCGGCCATTGTTTCTAACTATTTGGCGCACCTCCGCACCAAAACCACCCTCGACGACACCCTCGACGTGTTTCCTTGCCACGGCGTAGGCGGTATGATGGGTATGTTGATGACGGGTATTTTTGCCTCGCACCAAGTGAACGGTGCCGTAGCAGAAGGTTCAGAAGGCTTGGCTTACGGCGACTCGGCTTTGATTATCAACCACCTCATTGCGTTGGTGGCGGTGTCGGCCTTTGCGTTTGTGATGTCTTTGTTGATGCTCAAAATCACCGACCTCATCGAGCCACTGCGCGTGTCGGACGCAGACGAGAAAGTAGGTTTGGACATTAGCCAACACGACGAATATTTGGTGGAAGCCTAACCCTATTTATAACAAGACCGCAGCATTTATTGACTGTGGTTTTGTTGTACGCCCAGAAGCTGTCGGCACTTGCTGACAGCTTCTTCGTTTTTTGGGGGTTCAGCAGGAAATTATTACTTCAATTGATTGACCAACACAAAAATTTTTCCAACAATTCGAAATGTATGATGTTTTATTATTAAACCATGTCGAAAACCGTTATGCAAACACGTCATTATTTGTCCAAATTTGCCATTTGCTATCTGTTGTTTGTTGTTACGCCCAAACAACGCCCCGGACGGGTACTATTTCGGGCTTGGTGCGCGATAAAAACACCCAAGAGGTGCTGATTGGCGTGGGCATTCAGCTCGAAGGCACGCCAAACGGCACGGCCACCGATGCCGAAGGCCGCTACAAACTCGCCGCGCCCGTGGGCAGCTACAACGTCAAGGCTACATTTGTGGGCTACAAACCGCTCACCAAGTTTAACATAAATCTCACTTCGGGCAACGCGCAGGAGGTGAGTTTTGAGTTGGAAGAAGAAGCCAAGTCGCTGAACGAAGTGGTGGTAACAACCAACCGCGCCGTGGCGGCGGTGGCCTCGGTCGAAACGCCCAACTCCATTCAACGCCTCAGTACCGAAGAAATACGTTCCAATCCAGGCGGCAATTTTGACATCAGCCGCGTGATACAAGCCTTGCCAGGCGTGGGCGGCACGGCGGGTAGCGTGGGTGGTTTTCGCAACGACATCGTTATCAGGGGCGGTGCGCCCAACGAAAACGTGTATTTTTTGGACGGCATCGAGATTCCTGTTATCAACCATTTTGCCACGCAAGGCTCGGCGGGCGGCCCAACGGGTATTTTGAACGTATCGTTTATCGAAGACGTAACCCTCAAATCGAGCAGTTGGGAGGCCAAATACGACAACGCGCTGGCTTCGGTGTTTCAGTTTAAACAACGCGAAGGCAACAAAGAGCGGTTGTCGGGCAATGTGCGCCTCAGTGCTACTGAATTGGCGGGTACGCTCGAAGGCCCGTTGTCAAAAAATACTACTTTTTTGGCCTCCGCGCGGCGGTCGTATTTGCAATTGTTGTTCTCGGCCATTGACCTGCCCATTCGACCCAGTTACTGGGATTTTCAGTACAAAACCACGACCAAAATCAACGCCAAAACCACGCTTACTACGCTCGGTGTGGGGGCAATTGACGATTTTAGTTTTGCCGTTCCCCAAAAATCTACCCCCAACCGCGAGTATATTCTTCGCGCCAACCCCATTATCAAGCAATGGAATTATACCATCGGGGTTTCGGTTAAACGCCTGATAGACAACGGATTTGTGAATATAGCACTCAGCCGAAATATGTTTGACAACTCGCTGACGCGCTACGAAGACAACACCAAACCAAGTGCCACTACCAAAACGCTCGATGCCACTTCGCAAGAAATTGAGAATAAACTGCGGGTGGACGTAAACAAATTTATTGACGGTTGGAAATTTAGCTACGGCGGCGTGGCGCAGTATGTGAAGTACAATACCGATTTTTTCAATCAGTTTCGGCGTGAAGTGCGCAACGCGCAGGGCGTGGTGCTTCAGCCTGCCGCCAATATTCGCTTCAACACCGATATTGCGTTTGTGCGGTACGGCTTTTTTGGGCAGTTTGCCAAAACTTTCGGGCGCGTTAGCCTGTCGGGCGGCTTGCGAACGGACATGAATACTTTTACCAACGAAGGCAACAACCCGTTGCGGGCATTGTCGCCGAGGGTGGCGGTCAGCTACGCCCTCACTGACAAGTGGAACATAAACGCTTCGGTAGGCCAATACTACAAACTGCCCATTTATACCGCCCTGGGTTTCCGCAACGAATTGGGTACGTTGGTCAATAAAGACAACAAATACATTGGCAGCACGCACTTCGTGGCGGGCGTAGAATTTATTCCCAAACCCAGCACGCGCTTTACAATAGAAGGTTTTTACAAAAATTACCAAAACTACCCTATTTCAGTGCGCGACCGCATTTCGCTGGCCAATCAGGGCGGCGAGTTTGGGGCCATTGGCAACGAACGCACGCAGTCGTCGGGGAAGGGGAGGGCGTACGGCATGGAGGTGTTTTTTCAACAAAAGCTCACCAAAAATATTTTTGCCACGGCCAGCTACACCTTGGTTTGGAGTCAGTTTTCGGGCTTTGATGGTCGGCTTATTCCGTCGGCTTGGGACAGTCGGCACTTGCTTTCGGGCATTTTGGGCCGCAAATTTAAGCGCGGTTGGGAAATTGGAATGCGCTACCGTTTTGCGAGTGGTGCGCCCTACACGCCTTTCGATTTGGTGGCTTCGCAGCGCAATTACGCCGCCGTGGGCACGGGTGTTTTGGACTTTGCCCAGCTCAATTCGCTTCGCTTGCGGTCGTTCAATCAGTTTGATTTTAGGATTGACAAAAAGTGGAACTACCGCCGCGCTACCCTCGACGTATTTTTTGACGTAACCAATGCTTTTGTGTTGAGCAATCCTGCTTTTCCGCAATACACGTTTCAGCGCACCACCGACGGGGCCGATTGGCTCACTACCAACGGCCAACCGCTGGCCGCCGATGGTGCGAACGGCCAACCGCTCATTTTAAGAAACGAAGACCCGTCGGTTGTGCCAACGCTGGGTTTTATTGTCGAGTTTTGAGCGGATAATGATTCATTTAGAACATTTTGAAAGCACACTCTCTGGGTATTTGGCGTACGTTATTTAACAATAAGTAGTCCACAGTCAATAGTCGACTGTCCACAGCAATTCAAAATACTCATTATCAACATTTTACATAAATCAGAAATGTCGATTAAATATGTTCACCTACTTAACCTGCGTCGGTTTCTGCATTGACATTGGCCCTTTAAAACATACTCACAAGAACACGAAACACGCTCACAAGGCGTGTTTTTTTCATTAATAAGTACAATTTTTTATAAAAATTAAACAATATATTGTATGGAAATAAATGCTTTAATCTATTTAATATTCTGTATTTATTGTTTTTATTAAAATATTATTTGGATTAAAGGAAATAAATTCGATATTTGTTGTGTTCAATTTTTTCGTACTAACCCCTTTTAACGATTATGTACAAATTTCTACTATTATCGGCCACGATAGTCTGCTTGGTGTGTTCAAAATTGCGGGCCCAAGAAAGCACTATTTCTGGCACTATTCTGTCGGCTTTTGACAAAGCACCGCTGCCGGGGGCCTCGGTGCTGATAAAAGGCACTCAACGTGGTACGAGTTCCAACCCCAAGGGCGAGTTTAGTATTTCGGCCCAAAAAGGTGAAATACTCGTTGTGTCGTTCATTGGCTACCGTCCCCAAGAACTGACTTTGGCCAACGAATCTAAGGTGATTATCTCGCTCTTGGAAGATGCTTCGGTGCTCAACGAAGTGGTTGTAACGGCGCTGGGAGTGTCGCGCGAGAAAAAAGCATTGGGCTACAATATTCAGGAAATCAAGGGTTCGGAACTCACACAGGCGCGGCCTACCAACTTGATAAACGCGCTGTCGGGCAAGATTGCGGGCGTGCAAGTAACCAACTCCAACGGGCAGCCTGGCGCGTCGTCGCGCATTATGATTCGGGGGGCCAACTCAATTGGCAACAACAACCAGCCGCTGTTTGTGGTAGATGGTATTCCGATTGATAACGGTAGCTACAACACCGCTCCAAGTGCCTCGGCCACCAACACCAACAACACCACCGTGGACTACGGCAACGGCGCAGGAGCTATAAACCCCGACGACATCGAAGCCATGACCGTACTAAAAGGAGCCAATGCAGCCGCGCTTTATGGCAGCCGCGCCGCCAACGGTGTCATTTTAATTACGACCAAAAGCGGCAAAGGCTCAAAAGGGTTGGGTATTTCGGTCAATTCTAACGTAACCCTCGAACGCCCCTTTCGGTTGCCCAACTACCAAAACGAATACGGCCAGGGTTTTAAAGGCCAATTTGCTTACGTGGACGGCCGAGGCGGCGGCACGAACGATGGCGTGGACGAAAGCTGGGGCCCTAAGTTAGATGGCAGGCTCATTGCCCAGTACAACTCGCCCATCGATGCCACGGGCGCAAGAACCCCAACCCCTTGGATAGCCCGCCCCGACAACGTGCAGAATTTTCACGAGACGGGCGTTACAACCACCAACAACGTAGCCATAACGGGCGGCAATGACAAGGGTGATTTCCGGCTCTCATATACCAATTTGCAGCAAAAGGGAATGTACCCAAATACCAATTACAAACGCACAACGCTGGCCTTGAACGCGGGCTATAATTTGGCCAAAAACCTCACGGCCCGTGCTTCGGCCAATTACATCCGCGATGGCTCAGACAACCGCCAAAACCTCAATCTGTACTGGACGTGGTTTGGGCGGCAAGTGGACTTAGGCGACCTGAAAAACTACGAAGATTTTAACGACCCAACGCAGTGGCCGGTGCAACGAAACTGGAACAGCAACTACTGGAATAACCCTTATTTTGCGCTCAATAGGCTACTTTACGGCAACGACAAAGACCGGGTGGTGGGCAATGTGCAGATTACCTACAAACCCGCCGAATGGCTCACCATCATGGGCCGTACTGGCACCGACTTTGGGCTCGACCGCCGCGCCACCAAACGTGCCCGGGCGGTGGGGTTGGTCAATGGAGAGTTTGCCATAGACAATATCTTCACGCGTGAATCGAATACTGACTTTTTAGTAACTGCCGATAAAAAATTCAAAGATTTTCAGGCTACTATCAACGTGGGAGGCAACCGCCGCTATTCGTTTTTTCAACGCGACTACCTGCAAGCGCCTGAGTTAAAGATTCCAAATTTGTACAATCTGGCCAACTCTTCGACCCGCCCCAACGTCTATAACCGCACTACCGAAAAAGCCGTAAACTCCATTTATGGCTCGGCCGCGTTTAGTTTCCGCGACTACGCATTTTTGGACGTAACAGCCCGTAACGACTGGTCTTCGACTTTGCAAGCGGGTAGCCGCAGTTATTTCTACCCGTCGGTGTCGGGTAGCGCGGTCATTACCGATATGTTTGGCGTTCAATCTAAGGCATTGTCGTATTTAAAAGTACGCGCTGGCTGGGCACAAGTAGGAAACGACACCGATGCCTACGCCATTCAGCAGGTATATCAAGCCGAACCAGCTTGGGGAGCAGTAACCACGTTTTCGGAAAACAACTTGATTTATAACCAAGATCTCAAACCCGAAATAACGACTGCAATCGAAGCAGGCATTGAGGCGCGGTTATTTCGCAACTTGATAAACGTTGAACTCACTTATTACGACAAGTCCACGGCCAACCAAATTTTGCGGGCCAACGTGCCACAAAGTTCGGGCTACTCTTCCAAAATTATCAACGCGGGCAAAATTCGTAATTCGGGTTGGGAAGTTGAGCTGTCGGCTTCGCCTATCAAGACCAAAAACTTCCGCTGGGACATCAACGTAAATTACGCCCGCAACCGCTCCGAAGTAATAGACTTGGGCGGCCTCACCAACTACCAAATCAACACGGGTGCGTTGTTGCGCAATGTCATTTTGGAAGCTCGACCTGGCTCGCCCTACGGCAATTTTTACGGCACTTATTACCGCCGCGCTCCTGACGGCCAGCTCATTATTGACGCTAAGGGCTACCCCACCATGTCGTCCGACCGCAAAGTATTAGGCAACATTATGCCCATTTGGACGGGTGGTTTGCAAAACACTTTTACCTACAAAGGCGTGAGTTTGAGCACCCTCGTTGATGTTCGCACGGGGGGGCAGCTGTTTGCCCACTCGGTCAATATTGGCCGCTACACGGGCGTACTGGCCGAAACCCTGCCTGGCCGCGAGGGCGGCATTGTAGCACCCGGTGTAACAGAAACCAAAAACACCGACGGTACGTTTAGTTATGCCCCCAACACCACGGTTGTAGCCCTGCCCGAAGATTATTACCACAATTTTTGGCATCCTTCATAACCATTAAAAAGTAGTTGACACTTTGGCTTGTAAACAATTGAATGTCAATGATTTAAAATGCCTATTTTTTATTTCCGTGCTACGTAAAGCTCCGCGAGGCGCGTTTGAGTTTTAATTTACCCAACAACTGGTTTGGTCGTACGCCTTTTAAAGGCGTGGTGCTGTCGGTGGTGGGCCGTAACTTGTTGTTGCTGTACAGCCAAGTGCCACACATTGACCCCGAAACCAGCTTCTACGGCGATGGCAATGTGCAAGGTTTTGAAAACGGGAACTTGCCCTCAGCCCGAAGCATTGGTTTTAATTTAAACTTCGGATTGTAAAGTAAAAGTGCTCGGTAAATTACAAATTTTTAAACCACACGGGTGCCCTTCCCGTTATTCACTCTTAAATTATGAAAAGATATAAATTTCTCAAAATCAGTTTATTAGCTACCTCAATATTGCTAACGACGGCCTGCGAAAACGACTTCGACAAAATCAACGCCAATCCCAACGACCCCGTTTCGTTGCCCGTAGAGCTGCTCCTGCCGCACGGCATTAAGTTGGCCGTCAATACAATTTGGGGCGGCTCGCTCGGCCAAGACGTGGGTAATTGCTGGGCACAATATTGGGCCAGAATTCAATATACGGAGATTGACCAGTACAATTTTACAACCGACGTGCAGGACAACCCGTGGCGCGACTTGTACATCGAAGCCAACGCCGATTTTCAGAAAGTAGTTGAGTTGGGTATTATGGCCAAAAACGAGAACTACCAAGCCATTGGTCTCATCATGCGTTCGTACGTATTTGCCCAGCTCACCGATATTTATGGCGATATTCCGTACAAAGAAGCATTATTGGGAACAAAAGGGACGCTGTACCCCAAATACGATACCCAAAAAGACGTGTACGCGGGTTTGGTAAAAGACCTCCAAATGGCCAGCGACCTCATCAACACCAAAGCCGTAGCCAAAGATGCCGATATTCTTTTCGCGGGCGACATGAGCAAGTGGAAAAAATTTGCCAACTCTCTCAGTTTGAGGCTACTTAACCGAATGCTCACTAAAGCCGACGCGGCCATGAACGTAAAAATTGAAATGGAGCGCATTCTTGGCAACCCCGCCAAGTATCCAGTCATGGTTTCCAACGCCGACAATATTCAGTTGGTCTATCTTGGCGACCGCCCCAACAACAACCCCGTTCACGAAAACCGTCTTACCCGCGACGATCACCGCATCAGCAAAACCATGACCGACAAATTAACCATGCTCAAAGACCCCCGCATGGACGTATTTGCCAAAAAAGCCGACCAGGGCGGCACGGTGGTGGGCGTATCAAATGGGCTGGGAAACACCGAGGCTGGCAATTTGGGCTTGGCCAAAACTTCTAAAGTTGGCGATTATTTTGTGCAATCAAAAGCTCCCGCCGTGTTGATGACTTTTGCCGAATTGAACTTTATAAAAGCCGAGGCCGCCTTGCGCGGCATTGCGGCGGCGGGTGCGGCGGCCAAATCTTATGAAGAGGGCATCAAAGCCAATATGAGCCAATACGGGCTCACTGCTTCGGTAGATTACCTCAAAACCAATGCTTTGACCACCGATGCAACCGCTTTAACCCAAGTGTTAGAACAAAAATGGATAGCCTGTTTTGGGCAAGGCATTGAAGGTTGGACCGAGCAGCGCCGCACGGGCATTCCTGCCATGAAAGCTCCCGCCACCAACTATAACAACGGCATGATTCCAACGCGATTGCCGTTTCCATCGAGCGAAGAAAACTTGAATACTGATAATTTTAAAGCCGCGCTCACCCAAATGGGCGGAGCCAATACCATGCAACTAAAACTCTGGTGGGCAAAATAACGCACTTGAATTTTGGTTTGAATTATTGGTTACAAGTAGTTGGGCAGAAATAGGCGGTTGGCCGCTGCGATTATATTATTTTTGATTTGTAATAAAGGGTAATTTGGTAGTAATAAATTGATAAACAGACAATTAAAAAAAATTACTATAATTACAAACAATTACAAGTAAGTACTTACAAACAATTACTCGTAAGTACTTAGCACAAAAAGTAAAGCCGCAAGAGATTTCTTGCGGCTTTACTTTTTGTGCTAAAAAACAGAACTTTGTTATTCAACAACCACACATTGGCCGCTGGCTACGTCGTTTTCTACTTTTTTGTATTTTACGTCTTTCACCACGTGTCCGTCGCGGTATTGCACCGTTACTTTTTGGTTACGGTCGGCTATTTTGACGGCCTTTACGGGGGCTTGCCGCTCGGCGGTGGCCATTTGGCGGGCGTAGCCGTTTGGCCCTGCTTGGGCGGTGTCTTGGTCGTCGTCGGCGCGGTTGGTTTGGAGTTTGGGCTGCGGCTGTGGGCGGCGTGCGGGCTGTTGCACCACTTGCGGCGCGGCTTCTTCTTGGGGTATGTGCGCCTTCATCAAAAACCCAATGGTGTCAAAATTGACCTTGCTCATAAAGCGTTTGAACAACTCCACGGCTTCAAATTTGTAAACCAATAGGGGGTCTTTTTGCTCATAGGCCGCATTTTGAACCGATTGTTTGAGGTCGTCCATGTCGCGGAGGTGTTCTTTCCATTCTTGGTCAATGAGCGACAGTGCCACAAATTTCTCCATTTCGCGGGTCAGTTCTCGGCCTTCGGTTTCAACGGCTTTTTTGAGATTTACACCCACTTGGGTCATGCGGAGGCCATCGCTAAATGGCACTATCACATCTTGAATTTGCGTGCCACGCTCGGCCTGAATAGACTTCAAGATGGGGCTGGTTTGCTCCGAGAGTTGTTTGTTTTTGGCTATGTAATGCTGCTCGGCTGCGTCATAAAGGCGTTTGATTCGTTGCTCGCTTTTCATTCGGTTGTAGTCGTCGCCGTTGAAGGGCGGCTCCATGCCAAACGTTTTGATGGCTTCGAGTTCCAATTCTTCGTAGCTACCTTCCGTGTTGTTTGTCAAGTCGGTACAAACGTCATACATGGTGTCGGCAATGTCAATGGCGAGGCGGTCGCCGAAGAGCGCGTTTTTGCGGCGTTTGTAGATGGTTTCGCGTTGAATGTTCATCACGTCGTCGTATTCGAGCAGGCGTTTGCGGGTACCAAAGTTGTTTTCTTCTACTTTGGTTTGGGCGCGTTCAATAGATTTGGTAACCATCGAGTGCTGAATCACCTCGCCTTCTTCCAAGCCCATTTTGTCCATTACTTTGGCAATGCGGTCGGAGCCAAACATGCGCATCAGGCCGTCTTCCAACGACACAAAAAACTGCGACGTGCCTGGGTCGCCTTGACGACCTGCGCGTCCGCGTAGCTGCCTGTCCACGCGGCGGCTTTCGTGGCGTTCGGTACCAATAATGGCGAGTCCGCCCGCGCGTTTAGAATCGGGCGTTAGTTTAATGTCCGTACCGCGCCCCGCCATGTTGGTAGCAATTGTTACGGCGCCAGGCTTACCCGCATCGGCCACAATTTCGGCCTCGCGTTGGTGCTGCTTGGCGTTCAACACTTGGTGCGGTACTTTGCGCAACGTGAGCATACGGCTCAACAATTCGGAGTTTTCGACCGAGGTTGTACCCACCAACACGGGGCGGCCTTCGCCCACCAACGTGCCAATTGCGTCCACCACGGCGTTGTATTTTTCGCGCACCGACTTATACACCATGTCTTCTTCGTCTTTGCGGGTTACGGCTACATTAGTCGGAATCCTAACCACGTCGAGTTTATAAATTTGCCAAAATTCGCCCGCTTCGGTTTCGGCAGTACCCGTCATGCCGCACAGTTTGTGGTACATTCGGAAGTAGTTTTGGAGCGTAACGGTGGCGTAGGTTTGGGTAGCATCTTCTACTTTTACGTTTTCTTTGGCTTCTACGGCTTGGTGTAGCCCGTCCGACCAGCGGCGACCTTCCATGATGCGCCCCGTTTGTTCATCTACAATTTTTACTTTGTTGTCCATAATGACGTACTCCACGTCGCGTTCAAATAACGTGTAAGCCTTCAACAACTGCTGCACGGTGTGTACGCGCTGGGTTTTGACGGAATAATCGCGGATAACCTCTTCTTTTTTGAGGAGTTTTTGTTGGTCGGTTAGGCTCGTGTTTTTTTCAATGGCGTTGAGGTCAATGGCCAGGTCGGGCAAGATAAAAAACTGTGGTTCTTCGCCTTCGCCCGTGATGTAGTCTAAGCCTTTTTCGGTTAGGTCCACGCTGTTGTTTTTTTCTTCAATCACAAAATACAGCGGCGCGTCGGCTTCGGGCATCAATTTTTGGTTTTCGGCCAAGTATATCTTTTCCGTTTCGTTCATGATGGTTTTCATGCCCGTTTCGCTCAAAAACTTAATGAGTGGCTTGTATTTGGGCAAACCACGGTGCGCCCTAAACAGCGAAACGCCCCCTTCTTTGGTGTCGCCAGCGGCAATTTTGCGTTTGGCATCGTTGAGCAAGTCAGTTACCAAACGTTTTTGGACTTCTACGATACGCGCCACCCGTGGTTTGAGTTCGGCAAAATCTTGCTCATCGCCACGCGGAATGGGGCCACTGATAATGAGCGGCGTACGGGCATCGTCAATCAAAACCGAATCTACCTCATCCACCATTGCAAAGTGGTGCTTGCGCTGCACGAGTTCCTCGGGCGTGTGGGCCATGTTGTCGCGCAGGTAATCAAAGCCAAACTCGTTGTTGGTGCCGTAGGTAATATCGGCCAAGTACGCCTGCCGACGGGCCTGGGTATTGGGCTGGTGGCGGTCTATGCAGTCTATTTGAAGGCCATGAAACTCAAATAGCGGCGCGTTCCATTCGGAGTCGCGCTTGGCCAGATAGTCGTTTACAGTTACAATGTGTACGCCTTGGCCTGCCAGCGCGTTCAGAAAAGCGGGTAGCGTAGCCACCAGCGTTTTGCCCTCGCCCGTGGCCATTTCAGAGATTTTGCCCATGTGCAGCACCGCGCCGCCAATGAGCTGCACGTCGTAATGCACCATGTTCCACTTAATGGGGTGGCCAGCTACGTTCCAAGTGCTGCTCCAGGTGGCAGTGTCGCCGCTGATGGTGATGTGCGGCTTGGTAACGGCCATTTGGCGGTCGGTGTCAGAGGCCGTTACTTGCAGCGATTCGTTTTGGGTAAAGCGGCGGGCGGTTTCTTTTACAATGGCAAAAGCAGCGGGCAGAATATCCAACAGCACTTTTTCCAGTTCTTTGTCGCGTTCCAGGCCCAGTTTGTCAATTTCTTTAAAAATCTCTTCTTTGGCATCTACGTCCATGTCGGGATTGGCTTCTATGCTTTGGCGCAGCGCCCCTACTTTATTGTCAATGCTGCTCAATTGCCCCGCTATATAGACTTTGAGTTCGGCAGTTTTGCCGCGTAGTTCGTCGTTTGAGCTATTTTTGAGTTTGGCAAATTCGGCATTTATTTTGCCTACGTACGGTATTAGCTCTTTCAAATCGCGCTCCGACTTGGTGCCAAACAGCCCTGTTATACTTTTTGTGAGAAACTTTATCATTAGAATTTTTTTTCTTTCGTTTTTAAAATTTTTTCAAGGTCTATTGGCAATTTTTGTGCCTCACACAAACCGCGCAAAAACATAGAGAATTTGAATCTGCGAAATCTGTGTTTTCTGTGAGCAACAAAATTACGCTAACTTAGCACTTTACGTTTTGTTTAGAATATTTTATTTCCGAGCTACAAAGTTAGCCTTTTAACCTATTTTATTAACAAAAATCGGACAAGAATAGTATGTTCGGACAAAATGGCAGAAAACAATAGAAAAACAACGAAACAAATAATGCTTAATTTTGTGGCTTCAAACAATTAATATCATGGACATAAAAGGAAAAGTAATTCAACTATTGCCCCTGCAAACGGGGCAGGGCAAAAACGGGGAGTGGCGTAAACAAGATTTTGTAATTGAAACCGACGCGCAATACCCAAAAAAGATTTGCCTTTCGGCTTGGGGCGACAAAATAGACGAGCAAGCCCTGCAAGTAGGCAACGAAATAACGGTGTTTTTTGACCTCGAAAGCCGCGAGTACAACGGCAAGTGGTACACCGATGCCAAAGCCTGGAAAATTGAAAGCGGCGGCGGGCAGTCGGAGGCAGCACCGCAGCCAGCAAGGGCCGCATCGCAAGGCCCCAAAACTGGTCCGCCACCTTTGATGACCATCTCAGAAGATTTGGCGGGCGACGACAATTTGCCGTTTTAGTTCTGATTTGTAGCAACGCCAGGCTTGGCGTTGCTACAAATCCCAAAGTTGAATGCCAATCCAGCCGTTTGTGTACAAATACACTGATAAACAGGACATTAGCCCGTACGTAACGAGTAAGAAACCGCGTAGCCAAGCACTTTCATAACTACTGTATTGGCGATTGAGGCGGTAAAAACCCACCAACGTAAACACGGCAAACAACGCCGTTGTTGCAAAAATACTGACTGTATAGCTGTTTATGGTGGCTGTTTTTGGTAAATTTTCTTCTAAGTTACCCAACAATATTAAACTGAATAACAACGACAACGTAGCCATGGCGGGCAGCAGCCGCACCCAAGCGTCATTGCGCGTAATAGACCGTCGAACTGCGAAAATAAGCCCGATTGCGCCCACCACCAACGACCCAACCATGCACAAAACCGCCAAAATCAACAGACTAATTTTGAGCCAAGTTATGCCCAGCGAGGCGGGTTCAAAATACTTGCCTTCTTGCACCAGTACGGTTGTTCCTTCGCTGTTTTTTACAAATGCATAGGTGGCTACGTTGAAGTTTTTCTTCCGAAATGTGAGCGGGGCCGTTTGTACGAGGGTATCCGTTTCGCTGCCAAATATATTACTGATTGTCAAGGTGTTATTGGTCGATTTTATATTTTTTCCGTCTAATAACCGCTCCATAAATGCCAATAATTCGTTGCGTGGACTGCCCAGGGCGTAATAACCCAAAAATGGCTCAATGGCCTTGGTGTCCAAAGTCATACTAACAGGTGAAGGCACAGGAAGCTGTTGCGTCAAAAATTGCTGAATGAGTTCTTCTAATTTATCCACACCTTGGCCGCCGTTGTTAGAAAGCGCGTAGCCCACACCCAGCTCGCGGTTGTACCCAAAAGCCGAAATAAAGCCATCAATACCGCCGTTATGGCCCCGAAACAACGCCTTGCCGCCGTGGCCTTTTGTTGTATTTGCCAAACCGTAGCCATTTTTAATACCCGCCTTGGCCGCCAGTGTACTATGCACTTTTTCCATTTCGTCGAGCGCCGACTCGGGCAATATTTTTTGGCCATTCACCTTAAAATTGTTTAAATAAAACTGCACGTATTTGGCCATGTCTTCGGCGCAGGCGTTCATGGTGCCAGCCGCACCCGCGTAGATGGGCAAAAGTGTAACGGGTTCATAATCTGAGCCTTTCCAGTTATAGCCTTGTGCATAAACACTTTTTTTGTCGGGCCTGAGGTTGAGATTTGAGTGCGTCATGCCGATGGGCTGTAACACGTTTTCGTACAAAAATTGCTCGTAGGGTTTGCCGCTTATTTTTTCGAGCAAATAGCCCGCCACTGCGTAGCCTGGGTTGCTGTAAGCCATGCGTTCACCTGGTTTCCAGCGGCACACCAACGATTTTTTGAAGACCTTCGCCACGTCGAGGCCGCGTGGGTCGGTGGGTGTCAAATTATAAATCACGTTGAGGTGCATATCGTCAAAGCCAGCGGTGTGTTCGAGCAAATGCACCACCCGCACGGGGTATTTATTGTGCCAGTCATTTTGAATAGGCACTTCCGAAATAATGCTTTTGAGTTCGTTGCCCAGCTGAATTTTGTTTTGTGCAATGAGTTTTAAAATACCCAAACTGGTAAAAGTTTTGGTAATCGAGCCAATTCTGAACAGCGTGGTGGGCGTAACGGCCTGTTTTTTTTGAACATCGGCATAGCCCAAACCACCCACAAACAGCACCGAGTCGCGGGTGGCGATGGTGAGCATTAAACCTGGCATACGCTCTTTTGCCATTATTTTTTGCAGCGAATCGGTGAGTTCGCCAATGGTCTGAACAGGTTTGTTTTTTTGAGCAAACCCCGAAAATGACAACAATAGCAAAAGAGAGAATAAGTTTTTCATGGGGAAAGCCGTGATTGGGGGGCAATTTAGAAAAAACAAAGCAAAAAAATATCGCCCTGCAAGCACAGGGCGATATTTGAGCGCATTCTATAAAAAACAAATTATTGACCTTGACCCGCCGAGAACATGGCCTCGCCGTTCATGGTTACTAAGTTTTCGGTCTTGATGATGTCAAACCCAGCCTGGTGAATGGCAGTTAAGAGTTGGATAACGTCAGAATAGCTGGAAGGTTGGTACGTTTCTGATTTATAGCGCAGCCGCCAATGGTCGGTGCAAAAGGTTTCGGGAAAGCCGTTTGGCCATACCTTTACGCCTCGGTTGGTTATCATGCTTAGTTCCATGTTGCCTGCTTTGAAATTTTTTACGAGTTCGCCCAGCTTGTTGGCATCGCGGTCGGCGTAGTGCAAAAACACATCTACCCCCACGAGTTCTTTTTTGGCGGGGACAGTGGGCGTTACTTTAATGTTGAAAGTGGCACTTTTGGCCTGGCTGTAGTCGGCGGCGGGCAAAGAAGCGGGTTTTTGGCCCAAACGGGCAATAACGGCATCGGCAAACTCGCGCGTTCCTACTTTTTCGACGCTCGTTCCTTCTTTAAAAATATCGTAAGTATGCACGCCATCTTCGAGGGTTTTGAGCCATGCGTTGTGTACTTTTTCGGCTACGTCGGCTTGGCCAATGTGTACCAGCATTTGTACCGCGCCCAGCAAAAGCCCCGACGGATTGGCCAAGTTCTGGCCAGCACGGCGTGGTGCCGAACCATGAATAGCCTCAAACATGGCGCAGGTTTCGCCGATGTTGGCCGAACCAGCCAAGCCTACCGAACCCGTAATTTGGGCGGCCACGTCCGAGAGAATATCGCCGTACAGGTTGGGCATCACAATCACGTCAAATATTTCGGGGGTGTCGGCGAGTTTGGCCGCGCCGATGTCAATAATCCAGTGTTCTTGCTCAATATCAGGGTATTCCTTGCCCACTTCGTCAAACATCTTGTGAAACATACCATCGGTCATTTTCATGATGTTATCTTTGGTAAAGCAGGTTACTTTTTTGCGACCATACGCGCGGGCATACTCAAAAGCATAGCGCACAATCTTCTCGCTACCAGGCTTTGACATTATTTTTAAACACTGCACCACCTCGTCGGTTTGTTGGTGTTCAATGCCCGCGTAGAGGTCTTCCTCGTTTTCGCGCACTATCACCACGTCCATGATGGGATGCTTCGTTTTTACGTAGGGGTGGTACGAAATACAAGGGCGCACGTTGGCATACAAACCTAATACCTTGCGAGTAGTTACGTTCAAACTCTTGAAACCGCCGCCTTGTGGCGTAGTAATGGGTGCTTTCAAAAATACTTTGGTGCGCCGCAACGATTCCCAGGCTTCGGGGGCAATACCCGCCGAGTTGCCCCCCAAATATACTTTCTCGCCAATTTCAATGACTTCTGTTTCAATGGCAGCCCCCGCCGCTTGAATGATACGAAGCGTAGCGTCCATAATTTCGGGACCGATACCGTCGCCGTAAGCTACCGTAATAGGTTGTTTGGTCATGTTATATAATGTTTTTTTGATTAACAGCGCAAATATAAAAGTATTACACTTACCTTTTAGAAGTATTACTTTCAAAAAATTGCAAAAAAGAATTTGGTAAGATATTTTTGTCAACAAAAAATAAAAAGAATGGAATTGCACAAATCTATCTACTTGCTCGCTTTATTGTTGCTCAATTTAACGGCAAATGCTCAAACCAAGAAAAAAGATTATCTCGTTACTTTTCAAACTCCTTATGGCGATATAAAAGCCGTACTACACGACCAAACGCCGCTGCACAAGCAAAACTTTCTGGCACTCGTTAAGCAGGGTTTTTATGATAGCTTGTTGTTTCATCGTGTCATCAATAAATTCATGATTCAAGGTGGAGACCCCAATTCCAAACGAGCCAAAAAAGGGGAGGTGCTGGGAAATGGCGGCGGCGATATGCCTCGAATTTCGGCTGAATTTCTGCCCGAACTATTTCACAAAAAAGGAGCTTTGGCGGCCGCCCGCGACAGCAACCCCGAGAAAAAATCGTCGGCTTGCCAGTTTTACATGGTGCAGGGCGCGGTTTGGAATGATTCGAGCCTCAACGCCCAAACAGCCCGCATACCAGGCGCACGACCACCCACCGCTGTCCAACGTGATGTTTACAAAACTTTGGGTGGTTCTCCGCATTTAGATGGCAATTATACCGTTTTTGGGCAAGTAGTGAGCGGTTTGGCCATCATAGACAGCATAGCCGCCCAACCGCGCGATGCCAAAAACCGCCCGCTTAAAGACCTGCGCCTGGTGGTGTCGGCAAAGAAAATGCGCAAAAAGAAAATCAAAAAACTGTACGCTTATGACTTTGGCGGGTAGTGTATTTGTTGATTTGAAAATAATAATGAAACTTTACGCATGATTTTACCAAACCTTATCTTTTCAAAAATACCATGCGCTTCTCATTCACAGTTTTATTTTTAAGTGTTTTTTATTTGGCAACTATGGCCCAAACTACCATTTCGCTTTGGCCTGAGGGGCAAATTCCGAACGATTTGAAAAATACCGCCGTTCAAGAAAAAATTGAAACAGGCAAAGATGGTATTCTGCGCATCAGCGACGTAAAAGAACCAAATATGGCTGTCTATGTACCTGCCAAACCCAACGGCGCGTCGGTGCTGATATGCCCAGGCGGGGGTTATTGGATTGAAGCCGCTGGCCACGAAGGTACTGACATTGCCAAATGGTTCAACAGTTTTGGCGTAACGGCATTTGTGCTAAAATACCGCCTGCCCGACGTTAAACTGTGGAGTAATTTCCACGAAGTGCCATTGCAAGATGCGTTGCAAGCCATGACGTTGATTAGAGCCAATGCCAAAAAATATAACCTCGACCCTGCTCGCGTGGGCGTGATGGGCTTTTCGGCGGGCGGGCATTTGGCCGCCACCCTCAGCACGCGCTGGAGCGTGGGCGGGGCCGAAGCAAAGCCCAATTTTTCGATTTTGATGTACCCCGTTATTACTGCGGGCGAAAGTAAACACGCAGGTTCTTTTGAGCGGCTGCTCGGCAAAACACCCACCCCCGAAATGCTCGAGCTTTACTCAAACGAAAAACAAGTAACTGCCCAAACTCCCCCCACATTGCTCGTACACGCCACCGACGACAAAGCCGTACCCGTAGAGAATAGTATTTTGTATTACAGCGCGCTCAAAAAATTCAACATTCCAGCCTCATTGCTGGTTTATGAAAACGGCGGGCATGGCTTTGGATTAGCCAAAGATAAAAAAGGATCGGTGCAGAATTGGCCTGGACATTGCCAACAGTGGCTCAACTCAATGGGCTACCTAAAAAGCAAATAATCCATCAACCCCAGCCTTCAGGCTGGGGCATATCCATCAACTCCGATGGCGCGATCGTTTCGCTCGTGCCTCCTATTTTTCGGCCTCGGGCCGTTGGGTAGATTATCAGATTCCGATGGCTTCGATGGCGCGATCGTTTCGCTCGTGCCATCTATTTTTCGGCCTCGGGCCGTTGGGTAGGTTATCAGATTCCGATAGCTTCGATGGCGCGAGTGTTTCGCTCGTGCCTCCTATTTTTCGGCCTCGGGCCGTTGGGTAGGTTATCAAGGCTGGAAGCCTGCCAATAAACTGCACGAGGCAGAGCCTCGCGCCATCATTTGTTACCAATCCCTCAACCCCCGCCTTCAGGCTGGGGATTACAAAATCAACAAACCAACCAAAATAATGAAACACAAAACCATCTTAGCCAGTATGCTTTTAAGCAGCAGCTTGGCATTTTCACAAACCAATGTACCCATTATGAGCGATAACGTACTGTTGCAGCCCTTCAACACGCCGCACCAAACACCCCCTTACGACAAAATCAAGGTCGAAAATTTTGTGCCTGCCATCAAAGAATCCATGGCGCAGGGACGTAAAGAAATTGACCAGATTGTGAACAATCCCGCCAAACCTACCTTTGAGAATACCATTGTAGCGCTGGAGCAGGCAGGCGACTTGTTGGGCCGCATTAGCCCTATTTTGTTTCACTTAAATAGCGCAGAAACCACGCCTGGAATTCAAAAAACAGTCAAAGAAGTGAGTCCACTTTTGACCGAATACGGCAACGATATTTCGCTCAACGAGAAACTATTTGTTCGCGTGAAGGCCGTGTATGACCAACGCGCCAAACTCAAACTTGACACCGAAGGACAAATGTTGCTCGAAAAAACGTACAAAAACTTTGCCCGCGATGGGGCCAACCTCAGCTCCGCCGACAAAGAAAAAATGCGGGCAATGAACAAAGAACTCTCGCAACTTTCGATTGAATTTAGCGAGCATAATTTGGCCGAAACCAACGAATTTGCCCTCGAAGTAACCGACGAAAAAGACTTGGCAGGTTTACCCGATTTTGTAAAAGAAGCCGCCAAAGCCACCGCCAAAAAAATGAACAAAACGGGTTGGGTTTTTACGTTGCAAGCACCCAGCTATGGGCCGTTTTTACAATACGCCGACAACCGTGATTTGCGCAAACAACTTTGGATGGCTTTTAATAAACGAGGTTTTAACAACGACAAAAACGACAATCAAGCTGCTATCCAAAAAATAGTAAAACTGCGTTACGAAAAAGCCAAACTGTTGGGTTACAAGACTTGGGCCAACTACGTATTGGAAGAACGCATGGCCGAAACCCCCGAAAAAGTACTCGAATTTGAAAACAGTTTGCTCGGCTATGCCAAACCCGCCGCCCAGCGCGAGCTCAAAGAATTGACCGAGTATGCCAAGAAAAATGGCTTTCAAGGCGATGTATTACAACGCTGGGATTCAGGCTATTACAGCGAAAAACTCAAGAAAGAAAAATACAGCATCAACGACGAAACCTTGAAGCCGTATTTTAAACTCGAAAACGTGTTGGACGGGCTATTTACGCTTACCAACAAGCTCTATGGCCTCACTTTTAAGGAAAGCAAAACCATACCCGTGTGGCACCCCGACGTGAAGGCTTACGAAATATTTGACGAAAAAGGTGCGTTGTTGGCCGTTTGGTACGGCGATTATTTTCCGCGCCAGGGCAAACGCGCGGGTGCTTGGAACAATACCACGCTGTCGCAGCACTTTGAGGGTGGCAAAGATATACGGCCTCACGTAGTCAATGTTTGTAATTTTACCAAACCAACCGACACCCAACCTTCGTTGCTGACTTTCCGCGAGGTCGAAACGCTTTTTCACGAGTTTGGCCACGCGCTGCACAGCATGTTGTCGCACGTCAAATACGAAACCGTGAGTGGTACCAGCGTATCTTGGGACTTTGTGGAGTTACCCAGTCAGTTTATGGAAAACTTCTGCACCGAGCCAGAAATCTTGAAAATGTTTGCCAAACACTACCAAACGGGCGAGGTAATTCCGAACGAATTGATTGAAAAAATAAAGGCTTCTTCCAATTTTATGTTGGCAACTGGCTTAACCCGCCAAGTTAATTTGGGTCTTACCGACATGGCTTGGCACAATGCCGCACCCACGGGTGAGTCGGTGGTGGAAGTAGAAAAAAAGATAGCCGAACAAACCGATTTGTTTCCGATAGTGCCTGGCACGGCCACAAGTACGGCGTTCCAGCACATTTTTGCGGGCGGCTATTCGGCTGGTTATTATTCGTACATGTGGTCGTCGGTGTTGGATGCTGATGCTTTTGAGGCGTTTAAAGAAAGGGGCTTACTCAACAAAGAAGTGGCGCAGTCGTTCAGAGAAAATATTTTATCGAAAGGCGGCACCGAAAAACCAATGGTATTGTACAAGCGTTTTAGGGGTCGTGAACCCAAGCCAGATGCCATGCTCAAACGCGATGGTTTGGTGCTTTAAAAGCATTCCTTTTTTACCAACAGCGGCCTTCCCTTTTGGGAGTGCCGCTGTTGTTTTTTGGCGTGCCTGTAAAATAGACACCGCAAATTCCTTCCTTTTTTTTACCTTTGTTCCTTAGAAACACGTTTATGACCGAACAAATCCTGATTCTCGATTTCGGTTCGCAATATACCCAACTCATCGCCCGCCGCGTCCGCGAACTGAATGTTTACTGCGAAATCCACCCTTACAACAAAATTCCTGCCATTACGCCCGCCATCAAAGGCGTTATCTTATCGGGTAGTCCCTGCTCTGTGCGCGACGCTGACTCGCCGCGCATTGACTTCGATTTGTTCCGCCAAAAATTGCCTCTTTTGGGCGTTTGTTACGGCGCACAACTCATGGCGCATGAGCTGGGAGGCGAAGTAAACGCTTCCAAACACCGTGAATACGGAAGAGCAAAATTGTCTATTAAAGCTCCCATCGGGGGTTTGGGGGCTACTTTATTCGACGGCATCTCGCCCGAAACGCAAGTCTGGATGAGCCACGGCGACACCATTACGCGCATTCCCGATTCGTTTGAAATAATTGGCTCTACCGATTCGGTCAAAGTGGCCGCTTTTCACATCAAAGGCGAGCAAACCTACGGCATTCAGTTTCACCCCGAAGTAACCCACTCGACCGAAGGCAAAACCCTGTTGCAAAACTTTGTGGTGGACACCTGCGGTTGCTCCCAAAACTGGACTTCGGAGTCGTTTGTGGACAGTACCGTGCGCGAACTGAAACAAAAGCTGGGCAATGATAAAGTCGTGATGGCGTTGTCGGGTGGGGTAGATTCGACGGTGGCGGCCACGTTGGTACACCGCGCCGTTGGCCAAAATCTGTACTGTATTTTTGTAGATAACGGCCTGTTGCGCAAAGATGAGTTTGAGGCCGTGCTTCATTCTTACCAAGATATGGGTTTGAATATCAAAGGAATAGATGCCAAAGCGCACTTCTATACTGCACTGGCAGGACTCACCGACCCCGAAGCCAAACGCAAGGCCATTGGCAAAGGTTTTATTGATATTTTTGACCAAGAAGCCCACCTCATTGAAGATGTAAAATGGCTTGGGCAAGGCACTATTTATCCCGATATTATTGAGTCGGTTTCGGTAAAAGGACCTTCGGCCACCATCAAGTCGCACCATAACGTGGGTGGCCTGCCCGATTTTATGAAACTTAAAATTGTGGAGCCCCTCAACACCCTTTTCAAAGATGAAGTACGGGCCGTGGGGCGGGCGTTGGGCATTACGCCCAGTATTTTACAGCGCCACCCGTTTCCTGGCCCTGGCTTGGCTATTCGGATTTTGGGCGATATTACCCCCGACAAAGTGGCCATTTTGCAGGAAGTAGATGCCATTTTTATCAATAGCCTAAAAACCAAAGGACTTTACGACCAAGTATGGCAAGCAGGTGCCATGTTGCTGCCCGTGCAAAGTGTAGGCGTAATGGGCGACGAGCGCACCTACGAGCGCGTGGTGGCACTGCGAGCCGTAACATCGGTGGACGGCATGACCGCCGACTGGGCACATTTACCCTACGATTTTTTGGCCGATGTATCAAACGAAATTATCAACAAAGTAAAGGGCGTGAATCGAGTAGTTTACGATATTTCATCCAAACCGCCCGCTACCATTGAGTGGGAATAACCGTGTAAATGTAGGATATGTGATGTATGATATGTGGCGTGTGCAAAACTTTGCAGATGCTACACCATACATCATACATCATACACCATATATAAAAAAAGATGCTAAGTTTCTTTAGAGTAAACGCGGTTTATCAGTTGATTAGCTTGTTGGTGCTGTTGGCGCTGATGCGGCTGCCGCTTTTATTTCAGCCGCTACCTTTGCTCATTCCAGAGTTGCAATGGATGCTGGTAGGCGAAAAAATGGGGCAGGGTTTTATGCTTTACCGCGACGTTTGGGACAGCCTCAGCCCACTTTCTGCCCTCGTTTACTGGGGCATTGATTCGCTTTTTGGGCGTTCGCAGCTTGCCTATCAAATTATAGCGGGAGTTCTGACGTTGCTTCAAGCGTTTTATTTCAACTACGTGTCTGGTCAACGTCAGCTATTTACTGAGCGCAACTATGTGCCAGGTATGCTGTATTTGGTTTTTATGAATCTATCGTTCGATTACAGCACTTTGTCGCCCGTGCTGATGGCCAATACGTTTTTGTTGGTTGCTTTTGGTACGCTCATCAAACAAATGCAGCGCGAAGGTGCCACCAATGAGGTGTTTGAAGTGGGTTTTTATTTGAGCATTGCTACGCTTTTTTACTTACCCGTTTTTGTATTCATATTTTGGATTTTTCTGTCTTTGTTGCTGTATTCGGGGGCAAATTTTAGACAACATACGCTCGCTTTTTTTGGGTTTATTTTTCCTATTTCATTCACGTTGCTGCTATTCTTTTTCCGAGATTCGCTCGACGACCTCAACCGCAATCTGCTCATTTCGGCTATTCAGGTGCGGCAATACAACCTCAACGATTTTCAAGCGGTGCTGGTGTCGCTTTTTTTACCTTCTTTGTTTGGGGTGTTGGGCTTTTTTAGAATGGTTGCGTACGGGCGTTTTGTCAATTATCAAACCCGCGTGCAGCAAATTATGCTGTTGTGGATTTTGACGGGCGCGCTTTCGGTGGTGCTGATGCCTTATTTAGCACCCATGCAGTTTGTTATTTTTGTGCCACCTATTGTATTTTTTACGACCAATTTTTTCTTGTTGTTCCGCAAACGCTGGCTCGCCGAAATCATCCTTTTGATGCTTGTAGGCGGTATTTTGTTGGTACAATACCAAGGCGTTGTCAATATTGTTCCCAACTGGAATGTACTACAACTCAACAACCTCCGCACCAAATCGGCTTCGTTGCCTGCGGTTATTCAAAAACAAAAAATATTAGTAGTAGGCCAAGACCAGGGCGAATACCGCGACAATTTTCCCGCTACGGCCTATCTCAATTGGAATTTGGCTCGCTACGACTTAGAAAATGTAAACAACTACGCCAGTGTCATTAGCGTGTTCGACAATTTTACGGCCGACCCACCCACTTATGTCATTGATAAGGCGCACCTAATGCCCAAAATCTTTGCTCGACTACCCGAATTGGCAAAAAAATACCAGCCTACGCAGTGGAAAAATATCTATGAATTGAAGAAAAAGAAATGAATTGCTAAAAAGCGTTATAACTAATAAGGGTTTACGCAGGTTGCCTATGCGGGACGCATACGGGACGCAGGTTGCCTGTGCGGACACAGGCAACGGCAAGGTGGAAAAATATCTATGAATTAAAGAAAAAGTAAGTGTTTATTGTACCCAAGACCAAATACTCAAGACCATGCTATTTGTAATTCACGCCTACGATTATACCGACCCGCAAGCCCTCGACCGCCGCATGGCCGCTCGACCCGACCACTTGCAAGGGGCGCAAGAACTGAAAACCGCTGGGCATTTTGTAGTGGGCGGGGCGTTGTTAAGTCCAGACAATCAGATGATTGGCTCTATGATGCTGGTCGAGTTTGAAGACGAGGCGCAAATGCGCCAGTGGCTCGACAACGACCCCTACGTAACGGGTAAAGTTTGGGAGAAAATAAACGTTAATCCTTTTCGGAAGGCCAACGTTTAGAAGCACAAAAAGGCGTTGTAAATATTTACAACGCCTCAAAATATGTAACACCTCAGTTTAGAAATGCTGAATGCTAATTAGCTTCGTTTTCTTGCATTTTCTGACGGTAGGTTGCCCGAATCATTTCTTGGCGACGTCTTACCGAAGGCTTGTGAAAAGCCGAGCGCGAACGCAAAGATTTCAATACTTGGGTTTTTTCAAACTTCTTCTTAAAGCGTTTGAGTGCCTTGTCAATTGTTTCGTTGTCTTTAATTTGTACGATAAGCATATAGCAATGATTTTTCTTTTTTTTACAAATGGACTGCAAAGGTAATACTTACAATTACAAAATCAATAGTTTGCAATTGATGATTTTTGATTTAGGGTTTTTATTTTGTGGTTTGTGGTTTTCAATATGGGGTTAATTGTTTGTTTATCAATGTTTTACTGAATAAATTCTGATGCTGACAAATCACAAAACTACCGCTTTATATCTCTATTATTCGTTTTTATTTCTTGGTTAGCGATGTTACGCTGGCTTCATAAACTTCCAATCTGTTACTCATTTTATGCGTTTTGCCGTTGTTGATTTAGGAACTAACACTTTTCATTTGCTCATTGTGGAGGTTATTTTGGAGCAAGTCCACGTTCTTTTTAAGGCGCATTTGCCCGCCAAAATTGGCAAGGCAGGTATCAATGAGGGCATTATAGCCCCCGATGCCGTGGAGCGCGCCGTGGCCATATTAACACAATACCGCCAGCAAATAGAGCAATATCAAGTGGCCCCGCAACACGTAAAGACCATTGGCACAAGTGCCATCAGAAACGCCAGTAACCAAGCTGCGTTTTGCGACACTATTTTTGAGCAAACGGGCTTTGTAATAGAGGTCATTTCGGGCGAGCGAGAGGCCGAGTTGATTTATGGCGGGGTGCAGCAAGCGTTGGATTTGGGGCAAGCGCCGTCGTTGATTATGGACATTGGCGGGGGTAGCGTGGAGTTTATTATTGCCAACGCCGAGCGCATTTTTTGGAAGCAAAGTTTTGAAATAGGCGGGCAGCGGCTCATAGAAAAATTTATGACCACCGACCCCATTTCGCCGCAAGCAGTAGCCCGCATGAACGCTTATTTTTGCGAGCAACTGCTGCCGTTGCACAACGCCGTTCACCAGTACGCGCCTCAAACGCTGGTGGGGTCGTCGGGGGCGTTTGATACGCTCATAGACATTGATTTTATGCACCGCTTGGGCCAGTTGCCGCCATCCACCCAAACGGGTTTTGAGTTAGATTTGACCGAATTTCAACGGCAGTACCAGGTGCTTATCTCGCGCAATCGCGCCGAACGAATGGCCGTTGCGGGTATGATTGAACTGCGCGTGGAGATGATTGTGGTAGGTGTTGTATTGATCAACTACGTACTCCAATCGTTTGATATACAGCAATTTCGCTGCTCTACTTATGCCCTCAAAGAAGGCATTTTAAACTGGGTTTTAAAAAGTTTACCGTAACGAAAATGCCCTACAAAAACACCCTGCTGAACATGGTCAACAGGGTGCTTTTGTAGGGGTTAAATATTTTCAAATTACTGCACAATGCCGCGATAGGGCACTTGAATATCCATTTTTCCTTTCCACTTTTTAGGAATTTTCTTGCCTACTTCCCAGTGAATGGCGTTGATAATCAAGTGTTGAAAAGACTCCACCCGAAAGTCTTCGGGGTGGCCCATGGTGGTTAAAAATACCTTGCCGCCAAAACTGTTTTTCCAAGTCCAAGCCACGGGGTTGTCGGCAAAATCGGTTTTGTTTGGATTAACAGCTTTGCCCATGAGCAGCCAAGTAGCGCCCGCAACGGGGTAGTCGGGCTGCACTTTGTAGAGCCACGACCGCACGTGAAAAGTAGGCGCAACACCCGTCAATAGCGGATTTTTGGCCTCTGCTGCAATGATAGACACGTCGGTGCTGCAATCGTGGCCGCAGTGGGTGTGGTTGGCCTTGCCGCCCCAGCCTGGAGGGGCACCAAAGGCTTTTTCGGCAAAGGCGTTCCAAGCCTCCGACTCGTGGCCTTTGGGATAATTGAAAGCGTGCGTGGTGGTACGAAAAGCCATCATGGGTTTGCCTGCTTTCATGTATTTTTCGATGCTCGCCAGTTGGTCGGGTGGAAGCTGCCGCCAGCGTAAAAAGAAAACTGCCAAGTCGGCTTCTTCGAGTGCTTCAAGCCCTGGAATATTTTTTTCGGCATTTTGGTCAGGATACGACTTGATAACTTTGGTACGAAAGCCGTAATTTTTTTCCAACTCGGCCGCCAAAAGTGGGAGCGTTTGCTCGCCGCCGTACTCGTGGTCGCCAGCCACAAAAACAACGAGCGGTTTTTTAGATTTCTGAGCGCGGGTAGCATTTGATAGTGTGCCTAACAACACACCCAATACAAGGAATAAACAAATTTTTCTTGGCATAATTGATAAGAGAAATGGTTAAATTTAAAAATAAAAAAAAGTCTGATTATCGCCAACCTTGCGGGCGTATGGGCGTGCGGTTGCGACTTGCGATACACGGGTATAGGGGCGGGCGAGTCTCGAAAGTAGGCGGAGCGGGTGGGGTAGTAGGTTCCAAATTGGTGGCCCGTCCGAGTAGCGGCGTTTTAACACCACCTTGTTGGGAAAAACCGTTTCTGTTTACCCAATAGCGCATTTTTTTGACACCCGCTGCCCCAAAATAACCCACTACAATCTCGGAACGGTCATTGATATTTCTTACGTTTCCTACAATAGGCGCGGGTGGCGTATCGGCCAGTGTACCAGTGGTTTGGGTTTGGTCACGAAGCAGTAAATAGTATTGGTATGCCTCATTTGATACGGCATATTGTTGTACTTCGACAAGCGCGCCAAGGTCTGAATAGTAAGGCACTTGGGCTACCCGCCGCCCCGTAATGGTACGCCCGTTCGAGAACACGTCGGACATAATATTGATGTCGGTACTATAAAACAACTCCCAGCAATTGCCCTGGCATTGGTAGTCGTAGGCAAAGGGAGTGGAAGCATTGACGCATTGGAGCGTTCGAGAGTTGAGAATGCCTTTTTCGCACGTAATACATATTTCTTGGGCTTCAAAGAGTTCCCACTTCCAGAGGTAGGCATTTTTTTGGTCGGCGCGGTCGTCAAAATCCACAAAAATATCGAACGTAGAACTCAACACCCGCGTACCCATTCTGTCTAAAATTCCTCTTTGGTTAAATTCTTGATACACTTTTTTGATGTCGGGAGCTGCCTGCATCAACTCCACCGACGACTGGTAATTTTGGCCTTCGGGGGTCTTAAATAGCAGTTGGTAAGTTTGTCCCAGCATACCTCTAAAATCAGCGGGAGTCGCATAAATCCCTGGTGCTGTTTCTTTTAGGTTAGTTTTTTTGCCATCTCCCGTCAAAATATCTACGGTACAACCTTTTACAGGAACAGTGTAAATGAACGACTCTGACCGCGACCTTTTGATGGCAATGACCGAGCCACCTTGGTCGGTTACTAAGCCATCTACGGTTAGTACGTCAGTAGATAAATTGTAACGCACATCGTAAGGCTCAATGCAAGATTCGAAGCTTAACAACAGGGCGATTACAACACTTATTTTTACAAATCGTAACATATTATTTGTTTTCTAATTTTAAAAGCATCTTTTCGTCCTGTACTACCCGATAAAACTCAGTTTTATCGTTCGGGTAACCTATTATTGCAGCGCGTAGTCGCCAATTTACCTTCTGTTGAGAAAGCGCAACCTTGTCAGATTTTTTAATTTTGGGGTCATAAAATGCGCGGCAAAATTTATCATAAAATAAAATCGTGATGGGTATATGAGGTGCAATGGCTTCTTTCATTTTGACACCCCATTTCTGCACAATTTGTGCGTAAAAAATCTTTTTAAGAATGAGTTTTGAATAAAGTAATGATTTGTCGCCGACGAAGGACGACAAAAGCGGCCTAATTTTATCATTTTCAAATTAGTACATTTTCAAATTAGTACATTTTCAAATTAGTACATTTTCAAATTAGTACATTTTCAAATTAGTACATTTTCAAATTAGTACATCAAATTAGTACATTTTCAAATTAGTACATTTTCAAATTAGTACATTTTCAAATTGACACATTTTCAAATTTCCAAATTAATTAAAGCCCTCGGTCAGTACGGCATTTTTGCGGCTTTTGTGGTGGTTTGCGCAGTTTTGTCGGTGGTTACGCCCCAATTTCTGACGGTTGCCAACCTTACCATCATCATCACACAGGTTTCTATCAATGCCCTGTTGGCTTTTGGCGTTACGTTTGTCATCATTACGGGCGGTATAGATTTGTCGCTGGGCTCGATGGTGGCCGTGGCAGGCGTGGTGGCAGCCATGTTGGCCCACCCCGATTCTTACCCCGTGGTAGTGCCTATTTTGGCGGGGCTACTGGCAGGTATTTTGATGGGTGTTTTCAATGGGTTTATCATTACCAAAAGCAAAATTGCCCCCTTCATTGTAACGCTCGGCACCATGACCATTGGGCGCGGATTGGCTCTTATTTTGAGCAAAGGCCGCCCCATATCCAACCTTTCCGATTCATTTAACTTCATTGGGGGTGGCCAAATTTTGGGTGTTCCGTTTCCCATTGTTGTTTTGGTGGTCGTTTTTATTTCTTGCGCTGTTTTATTGAACAAGACCCTGCTGGGGCGTTATATTTATGCAGTAGGCGGCAACGAGCAGGCGGCGCGAGCAGCGGGCATCAACGTCAATCAAGTAAAAATGACCGTGTATGTGCTGGCGGGAGCGTTGGCAGGTCTGGCGGGTATTTTGCTCACCTCGCGCATCACCACGGGCCAGCCCAACGCGGGCGCGGGTTTTGAACTCGATGCCATTGCGGCGGCGGTTATTGGTGGCACCAGTACCACGGGCGGCGTGGGCACAATGACGGGTACGCTCGTGGGGGTTTTGCTCATTGGCACCATCAATAATGGCTTAGATTTGCTCAACGTAACGTCTTATTATCAGCAAGTTGTGATGGGCATTATTATTATTGGGGCGGTGCTGCTCGACAGTTGGAATCAGAAAAAATAACCTTTAAAAATACGCACAATGAAATCGCTAACTCCTCTTTTAATTTGCCTTGCTTTGTTACTTACCAATTGTGGCAAAGGCGATAATTCTCAAAAAACGGACACCAAAAAGCTCGTTATTGGGGCTTCGATGCTCGGAATGCAGAGTGAGTACATCGTTAATTTGAGCGATGCCATGCAGCAAAAAGCCCAAGAAATGGGCGCAGAACTCATCATTGTAGATGCCGAAAAGTCGGCGTTGAAGCAGACCGAGCAAATAGAGAGTTTTATTGCCCAAAATGTGGACGTTATCATCTTAAATCCCTGCGAAGTAGAGGCCAGTTCGCCCGCCGTAGCCAAGGCGTTGGCGGCCAATATTCCGATTGTGAACGTAAACTCCGAAACCACCACTCAACCCACCGCTTTTGTGGGCTCGAACGACACCG
Source organism: Cytophagia bacterium (assembly GCA_004293645.1). Classification (GTDB taxonomy): domain Bacteria; phylum Bacteroidota; class Bacteroidia; order Cytophagales; family Spirosomataceae; genus REAB01. The sequence goes on from REAB01000057.1 coordinate 95,522, forward strand.
AGTCGGGCAAAATAGCCTTGCGGTTTATTGCCGAAAAGCTGGGGGGTAAAGGCAACATCGTCATGATTCATGGTTTTATGGGGCAAACCGCTCAGATTCAACGCGAAAAAGGGGCGCAAGAAATTCTGAAACAATACCCCAACATCAAACTCATAGCCCAACAAGCCGCCGACTGGGACCGCGCCAAAGGAATGGATTTGATGGAAAACTGGATTCAGTCTTTTGGTACAAAAATAAACGCCGTCTTTGCCCAAAACGACGAAATGGGCATGGGTGCTGTAAAAGCCCTCACCGACGCTGGCCTGAAAGATAAAGTGCTGGTAGTGAGCATAGATGCCATTCCAGACGCGCTTCAAGCCGTCAAAAAAGGCACCCTTGATGCCACCGTTTTTCAAGATTCGCAAAAGCAAGGCGCGGGTGCAGTAGAAACCGCCATAAAAATAGCCACCCAAAAAACCTACGAAAAGCAGCTACTCATTCCGTTTCAGTTGGTTACCCAACAAAATTTAACGCAGTTTTTGAAGTAAATTCCCGTATTGTCATTCCGAACAGATTTTTGTCATTCCGAACAAAGTAGCAACGCCAAGCATGGCGTTGCTACCGCATTCCGAACAAAGTGAGGAATCTAAAGCCGATGCTATAAGATTCTTCGCTGCGCTCAGAATGACAAAAAAACGCTACGCTCGGAATGACAAAAATGCTCTTTGTCATTCCGAACAAAGTGAGGAATCTAAAGCCGCTGCTACAAGATTCTTCGCTGCGCTCAGAATGACAAAAACGCTGCGCTCAGAATGACAAAAACGCTGCGCTCAGAATGACAAAAAAGAAATGACAAAAAGTGCTTCACTTGCTCTGATAGTAAAAATAATAATTTCATAATGTATATAACCGTATGATAATCAGTAGGATTAGCAAACAGTTTCCTTTATTAGATTAGTGGGCTATTTTATGAATATAGAAATTAATATTTGTGTAATATCAAGATTGTTTCTCGTGTTTAAGTTTTATCTATTTTTTCAAACCTTTTAATTTATTGTATTATGAAAAAAAGATTTACAGTACCCCAAAAACAATTGCTACTGAGTATCTGCACATTGTTGCTATTACTCGTCACCACTGCTTCTTTTGCCCAACAGTTGGTAAAAGGTAAAGTAACTACCAAAGACGGTGAGGCTCTGGTAGGCGTAAACGTAACGGTAAAAGGCACCACGCGCGGCACCACTACCGAAGCAGACGGCACCTACAAAGTAGAAGCCAGCAATAGTGCTACGTTGGTATTTAGTTACATTGGCTACTTACCAGTAGAAATGGCAGTAGGCAGCCAACAAACCATCAATGTCACCCTAAAGGTAGATGACAAAATCCTAAACGAAGTGGTCGTGGTGGGTTATGGCAGCCAAACCAAGAAAGAAGTAACAGGAGCTGTTCAGACCATTAGCGCCAAAGAAATAAGAGATATGCCCGTATCGCAAATAGGCCAAAAGCTGCAAGGGCAAGTGGCTGGGGTACAAATCAACCAAACGACAGGTCGGCCAGGGCAAGGGATGAATATTCGTATCAGAGGGCAACTGTCGGTAACGGGCGGTAGCGAGCCTCTCTACGTGGTGGATGGTTTTCCGATTACGGGTAATATTGGTGCGCTAAACCCCGACGAAATTGAAGACATTTCGATTTTGAAAGATGCCGCCTCTACTTCGCTGTATGGTTCGCGTGCGGCCAATGGTGTCGTACTTATCACGACCAGAAGGGGCAAATCTGGTCAAACAAACGTGAGCTTTAACGTATTTACGGGTACCCAGATCGAACCCAAAAAGGGGCGTTTTGAGATGATGGATGCGGTTGAATTTGCTCAATTTAAAAAAGAATACTACGAAGATGCCAAACAGCCCGTGCCTATCGAATTTCAAAATCCGTCCCAATATGAAGGCCAAAACAACGACTGGTACGATGCCGTGCTTCGTCGTGCGCCATTGCAAAGCTATAACCTGACATTGACTTCCAACAAAGATCGGGTAAGTACTTCGTTGGTTGCAGGGGTATTCAACCAAGAAGGCGTTGTTATCAATACCAAATACCAACGCTACGCACTGCGTCTCAACAGCGAATACAAAGTGTCAGACAAAGTAACGATTGGGTTGAACATCGCTCCCCAGTATGTATTTGACAATACCCCCCGTACCGATGGCGACCGTGGTACAGGTATTTTATTTAATGCCATCCATACGTGGCCTGTGATGCCCATTCGAGATAATGCGGGTGAGCTAACGCTTTTCAACCGTTTCCCATCAAGTACGGGCAATATCTTTGCTTATCCCAACTGGGTGCGTGCGGCCAATGAGTTGACCAATGAAAGGAAGCAAACCAACATTCTATCAAATGCTCACATTGCATATAGTCCTATCAAGGGTCTGACCTTGAAGTCCACCTTCAACGTTGAGTTGCTCAATGAAAAAACCTTCTTCTTTAACCCTTCTACTGCTACAAGTGCCATCAATACGGCGATACCTGTTACGGCGGTTTCGATACGAGAAGCTACTGAAAACTTTGGCTGGTTGAATGAAAACTTGGCAACCTATGCCAAATCATTCAAAGACCACAACTTTGAACTGTTAGCAGGTTACACCAATCAGAGCTTCCGAAGTGAATCAAGCCGTATTCAAGCAGATACTTACTCAGACGACCGCCTGCCCACCATTCAAGGAGCTATTAATGTAGCCCGTGGCGGTATTATCACTTTCAGCAACGTACAAGAGTGGAGACTGACTTCGTTACTTTCTCGTTTGACCTACAACTACAAAGGCAAGTATCTTTTCACTGCGTCAATTCGTCGTGATGGTTCTTCTCGCTTTGGTACTAACAACCGTTGGGGTACATTCCCATCGGTATCAGCAGGTTGGGTAGTGTCTGATGAAGATTTTATGAAGAATGTTAGTAAAATCTCTTTTGCGAAATTGAGAGCAAGTTTGGGTGTAACGGGTAACAACAACATCGGTAACTACACACAGTACGCCCGCATTAATAACACCGTAAATGCCGTTTTTGGAAATAATGTAGCTCCTGGTGCCGCTGTAGTATCGCTTGCCAACCCCAACCTCGGCTGGGAAACAACCCGTCAGTTGGATATTGGTTTGGATTTGGGTTTCTTCAACGACCGTTTCCAATTTACGTATGATTATTAGGCATCCTTCACGATGCAGTTTACAGTTTTAGAAAAAAAAAGGAGGAGAGTGAGCAAAAAGAAGTAATTTAGTTTTTCTACAAATCAAAAGACT
>REAB01000132.1 GCA_004293645.1 Cytophagia bacterium
TTTAAGTTAGAAAATTAGTTTTCGTAAACCTAAATTTACTAAAACTTTTAAACTCCCCATTTTTATTTATTGCCCCGATTTTGTCACGCACTCAAATTATTTTATTGTTTTGCATCATTCTGAAAACACTCTATATTTAAACTTTATGCGAAAATAATGCGGAGTTGTTTGTATAGAAGCCAAAAAATGATACTTTTGACCCAGTAATTTTATTTATTTGTTCAACAAAACCAATTTATTATCATGGGTCTTATGTCATTTTTTAAGGGAGTAGGTGCCAAGTTGTTTGGCAAAGAAACCGAAACCGCTGCTCCAGAGAAAGTTGCCGAACTGAAAGCTGGTGCTTTGTTGCAACACGTTAAAACCTTAGGACTTCCCTACAATAAAATTGTGGTGAAAGTAGCTGGCCACGCTGTTATTTTGGAAGGCGAAGTAGATAAGCAAGAAGATGCCGAGAAAATTGCGTTGGCAGTAGGCAACGTAGAAGGCGTGGAGTCGGTGGACAACAACATGGTAGTAAATGAGCCAGAAACCCCCGCTACTTACCACACCGTAGAAAAAGGCGATTCGCTTTCTAAAATTGCCAAAGAAGTATATGGCGACCCCATGAAATACCCCATTATTTTTGAAGCCAACAAGCCCATGCTTACCGACCCAGACTTGATTTATCCAGGTCAAGTGTTGCGGATTCCTGCTTTGTAAGCAGTTTTTCTTTGTTGTATTTTGTTATTTATGTCCCCAATTGACGCACAATTGGGGACATTTTTATTGTAAAAACCGCATCAAAGAAGTTACAAAACCTTCGGGCTGCTCGGCCTGTACCCAATGCCCTGCCCCCGCTATGGTGTCAATGGTGGCTTTTGGGAAGAGCTTCAAGATGTCGGGAATGTCGGTATCAAGCACGTAGTCTGAGTTTTGGCCGCGCATAAATAGGGTAGGTTCTGACACAATACGCTGGTTTTGAAGCGCGTGGCCTATCAGTTCGATGTGCGTGGTGATAGCGGGCAAATTGATGCGCCACCCAAAAGCACCTGCATCGGTGCGGTAGAGGTTTTTGAGCAAAAATTGTCGCACACCTACGTTCGGTTCGTACTGGGCCAGTATGGCATCGGCGGCTTGGCGACTGGCCAGCGTAGCGAGCGGCACGGCGGCCAAACCCTCTAAAATAGCGGTGTGATGTACGGGATAAAATTTGGGGGCCATGTCAACAACGACCAATTTATGAAATGTGTTGGGGTAGTTCATGGCGTACTGCATCACTGTTTTACCACCCATGGAGTGCCCCACCAAAATCGGTTTTGTGAGTTGGTGTTCTGCGATAAATCCCTGTAAATCAGCGGCCATGAGGCCATAATTGAAATCATCGTTTTGGGGCGAACGCCCGTGGTTGCGTTGGTCGAGTAGATAGACCGCAAAGCCCTGGTCGGCAATGGTTTTAGAAATGGTAAGCCAATTGTCGCAAGAGCCAAAAAGGCCGTGCAAAATAATCAAAGGCTGCCCTGTACCGACTTGACGAAAAAATAACTGCATTGGAGTTGAGTGAGGAAATTGTGAATGAGAAAGAATAAAATAAAAATGCTTTTTTTAGAATGATAACGGTCTGATTTACTATTTATTTTCACTACGGCCAGCGGCTGCACGTAAAAATGAACGTCAATTTCGGGAGGACATTGGCAGGCGGGCCTTCTGCGTTGGTCATACATGATGAGTTGTTTGTGTATGAACAAAAGAGCCTAACGGTAAAGTTTACGGAGGAAAAAGAAAAGTGTTAAGCAGAAAAAAACAGCTTTTTAGAATGAATTCCTCGGGCGTGGCCACGGTCTCAAACTGAGTTTGCAATGCGCTGCTGCTGTTTTGGGTCATTTCACCTGTTTATACTACCCGCCCCAGCGCGTCATATCTAATCACATAGTTTATAATCTTTATACTTTTCAATGATTTTTAGTTCTTGGTCATTGAATTTATAAGCAGGAAGCATCGTGTCTCTCATCTCCGTTATTCTTAATTTACTAACTAAGTCTTCATTTCCAGTTGTGTACGAGTTCCCAAACATATAAGAATTTCTATCTCCCCAATAACTTCGTCCAATAATCGCAAATACAAAAATAGTGTCGGAACGATTTTTCCAAGTTTTTACCCATTTATATACCCTTTCTTCTCTGTTGAAACCTTCAATTTTCCAAAAAGAAAAGCAGGCCATATTTCGTTTCAGCTTTACTTGGTTCAACAATTCAAGTTTAGCGATACTAAGACATTGCTCATCAGTTTTTAATACAAAAGGGTTCTGCCCACCACCAATAATCACTATTTGTATAAAACAAACTACTGCCAGAATACTGACTATTTTGATGATTTTTCTTTTCATCTTATTTATTTGTGTTTTTTTATTTTGGTTTTGAGCCAGGACTTACTTTGGCATATCCTGTGAATATAATATCATAAGGTGTGCCTGTCCCACCGTTCACGACAGCGCCTAAAATAGTCCCCATATTTCTAAAAAAGTGATTTCCGTTACCTGTCCAAGGGTGTGCTGGCGCGCCAGTTTCAAAGTTATAAGTATCAGATGATACTATTTTTACTCTGCCTTAATCTTAAAAACAACTGGTTCTAAACGGCTACAAATTCGTTGAAACTAAAAATGAAATTAGAAACGAAAAATTAAGGATTATAAAGGTATATAGTAAAGACTTTGGTATCTGACTTTACGAATACTATCAATGTTGTTTATGATCAATTGGCTCTAAGTTTCTGATAGTTTTTTGAAATATATTACACGAAAATGATTAGTTTTTGCAAAACACTGGGTATTGAGTAACTTCGCTTCATGGAAGCATTATACACAAACGACCAAATATTTATTCCGATAATTTCGGATTATGGATTCAAGGCTACTTTTGGCAATGAAACAAATACGCTGTTTTTGCGTAAGGCTTTGCAAGCACTTATCAAATCAGAAACAGCTATAAAAGAAGTCAAATTTGATAAAAATACCTTTGAGGGTATCACCCAAGATGGCAGAAGTGGAATTTTTGATTTGGCTTGTACTGATGAAAACGACAATCAGTTCATTGTAGAAATGCAGTATGGTGATGCACCATATTTTGTGCAACGTATGAACCGCGACGGCGGACCGTTTTTACGCTTTACACAAATTCAATGCAATGGTAAAGCGCGGAAAGTTTGACTATGGTACGCTGACAAAAATCTATTGTGTAGCTATTTTAGCTAACAATATTCTACCTTATGACGACTTTCATACCCTCGCAAACCTGCGAAACGAAAAAGCCGAACTTTTTGACGACCAAATGACGTTTGTCACAGTAGAATTAGACAAATTTACTTTACAAGAATCTGACTGCCAAACAGATTTACAAAAACTGATTTATACAATGAGAACGATACATACAGTAACCCAACCTACCCAATTCCCTAAATTTTGGGACGAAGAGTGGCTCAAAGTTGCCATTGACGAGTTAGACAGTCGCAAAATGACACCTGACGAAAAGGCTTCTTTGGAAATTTTGATTGCTCGAAACGCTGAATCGGTGAAAGCTGAGAGTAGAAAAATTAAAGAGGCGGAAGAAAGAAAATCATATGAATTCGTTGTAAGCCTTATACAAAAAACTGATTTTGACGATAACAAAGTAGCAATACTTGCAAACGTTTCAGCGAACTTTGTTAAGTCTGTGCGACAGAATCTTTCTGCCAGATGACATTTCGTCATTTGTTTGCTCATGGACAATTCTTTGGCAGACAAAAAGGGGCAAATAACTAAGGTTTCGTGGTGGCTGAAAGCCAAACCATGAAAGAGATGGGGGACGGCCAGCCTTGCGGTAAGTGCTCTATGGAGTTATCGTTGAGCGGGCAAAGATTTAGGGTGAGGTTTTAGATAGATACAAATTCTTTAACTAAACGACATTGTTTCAGCACTTTGCCGCATTGGAACGGCTAAAATAAGGAGCGTGGTCAGTGGCTCCACTAACTACCTGTTTTTGCTACGGCCAGCGGTTGCACGTAAAAATGAACGTCAATTTCGGGGGCTATTTTGTTTTTTTGAGGTGTTGTTTTCCAGTTGGTGCTGGGGTAGAGGAGTTGCCATTTTTTACCCGCCATTTTGCATCTAATCGGCATGTCAAAGCCTGGCACACAATTGGTCCAACGATAGGCCATTTGGTTGTTTTCAAATTTATATTCCAACGCGGGCAACCGCGCATCGCGCAGGTATTGGTCGAATACTTTGCTCAAATCGATGCCCGTTTGTTGGCTCATAAAATCTTCGATTTGCTGCGAGGTTACGGTTTGGTGGTAAAATGTTTTGTTCAAACCGCGCAGCACTTGCCGCCATTTTTCGTCGTCGTTCACCAACTGCCTGATGGTGTGCAGTATATTGCCGCCTTTGTAATACATATCGCCTGAGCCTTTGCTGTTTACGTGGTACGTGCCAATAATGGGTTTGTCGTTTCTGATGAGTTTGCGGCAGCCCAGCACGTAAGCTGCGCCCGCTTCTTTGCCGTAGTGGTATTCGGTAAAAAGGCTCTCCGAGTAGTTGGTAAAGCTCTCGTGAATCCACATGTCGGCGATGTCGCGGTAGGTAATGTTGTTGGCAAACCATTCGTGTCCCGACTCGTGCACAATAATAAAATCCCACTTTAAGCCCCAGCCCGTTCCCGACAAATCGCGGCCCAAGTAACCGTTCTGAAAACCATTGCCGTAAGTAACGCTGCTCTGGTGTTCCATGCCCAAATACGGCACTTCCACGAGCTTGTAACCGTCTTCATAAAACGGATACGGCCCAAACCAGTGTTCAAAGGCTTTCATCATGAGGTGGGCTTGCTTAAACTGCACCTTGGCTTTTTCAACGTTTTCGGGCAAACAATAAAAATCCATGTCGAGCGGGCCTTTTTCGCCCTGGTACACCTCCGACCAGTGCACGTAGCTGCCCATGTTTAGATTGACTCCGTAGTTGTTAATCGGATTTTTTACGAACCACTCAAACGTGCGCTGGCGGTTGTAATCTTTGCTCACGTAGCGCAGGCGGCCATTGGCCACGGCCATATACGGCACGGGCAGCGTGGCACTAAAACTCATGCTGTCGCACTCGTCGTACATGTGGTCTTTGCACGGCCACCACGCGCTGGCCCCCAATTCTTGGCAAGAAGTAGCGGCAAAAAGGTCGGTGCGGCTGTCGTATTTCCACGTAAAACCGCCGTCCCAGGGTGGACGTTTGGCTACGTGCGGGCGACCTTCGTAAAATACTACGATGGCTTCGCGTTTGCCCGTTTCTTGTTTTTTGGTCAATTCTACGAAAAAAGCGTCGCCGTCGCGTTTAAATTTGAGCGGTTGCCCATCTTGCGTAATCTTGGTGATTTTGAGCGGGCGTTGCAGGTCAATTTGCAGGGTTTGGTGCGGCGTTAGCACGCGGTATTGCACCTCATTTTGGCCGCGCAGGGTGCTGTCTTCGATGTTTACGTCCACCCGTAGCCGATAAAAAGTCAGGTCCCACCAGGCTCTTTCGGGGGTTATGCTACCGCGCAGGGTGTCGTCGTGCGTAAAGATTTGTCGCTGGGCGGTAGCTTGATGCGCTCCGAAGCCCACCAAAAACAGAAAAAGATAAGTGGGTAATTTAGGAAAAAAGGCCATTGGGTTTGTGGGTTTATTGCATAACCAAAATCCGTAAGTTGCCTGTGGAGACACAGGCAACGGCACCGTTTAAAAGCAGTGATCAGGCGTTTACTTCAAAAACAGTTTTGCTTCTTTGATGAGGCTTTCGTATTCGGCTACGCCTTGCATTTTTTTGTAATAAAAAACCGCTTTTTTACGGTCGTTGGCGCGGGCAGCGGCGCGGGCCAAACCCGCGTACGCAAAAGCGTGGTATTCTTTGGTATGCTCATCGTCGAACGGTATTTTGAGGGCTACTTGGTAAAACTCACTGGCTTTTGCGTCGTTTTTTAATGATTTTTCTTGCATCAATCCTTCAAAAACGTTGGTGGACAGTACAAAAAGTGGGGTTTTCAGTCGCTTCAATTTTTCCAATAGGGGTTGCGCCTCGGCGTAGCGTTCTGCCAAAATCAAAGCCTCAATTTCGCGCATTTCAAAAATGGGATTGTTGGGATATTTCCGCGTCAAGGCGGCCAAATACGTAGCGGCGCGGTTGTAGAGTTGCTCGTGTTTGAGGTAAATTCTGGCCAAAAAAAATGCCGATTCGGTGCGGGTAAATGTACCTTTGCGGGCGGCCAAGTCCATTTGTTGTAAGCCTTTGGCCATGTTACCGTCCTTAAAAAACCACATCAAGGGCTTCACAATGGGGTGTTCTTGGGGGTATTTTTCGACGTAATAATTGTAAACCCCCGTTGAGAAATAAAATTCGGCGTTGATTTCGGTAAACTTAAACCCGTCCATGACGTAGTTGTAAGCCTTTTTGCCTTCGCCCATTGCTTTCAAAAAATCGTTGTTGTAGTTGTGTACCAGCGCAATGTAGCCGTGGGCGGCCATCAGAAAAAATGTGGCTTCTGGGCGCGTTTTTTCATCTTTTTGCAACAAACTGGCTTTGTCAATGCACTCTTGCAGCAACTGAAAATAGAGTTTGAGGGCCTTGGGATTGTCTTTGACGGGAAAATACTGCCACTGCATTTGCAAGGCTTTGAGCATGGCATTGACGGGGTGGTGGGGGTATTTGGCCTTAATTTGCTGGGCCAAAGGCTCTACTGCGGGAAACTCGTAGCCGTACACGTGGTCCACGGCTTGCAGCACCAATTGCTGCGTGGGCGCGTCATAAAGTAGCTGACTGTGAGCGGTTTTTGCCGAAAAAAAGAGGGCAAAAAAAGAAAAAAATGCGCTTTTCAAAATAAAGGAATACATTTGACTGGTAATTATTGGCTGTCGATTTGATGCGATAAAACTAAGGGTATTTTCTTACATTTGCCCCATACTATTCATTAAACCATGATTCATTACGAACAATTCACGCTCGACAACGGACTCGAAGTGTATGTGCACGAAGACCACACTACGCCCATGGCAGCAGTCAATATTTTGTACAACGTTGGCTCGCGCGACGAAGATGAAAACCGAACGGGCTTTGCGCATTTGTTTGAACACCTCATGTTTGGCGGCTCCCAGCACATTCCTGCCTACGACGCTCCCCTTCAAAAAGTAGGCGGCGAAAACAACGCTTTTACCTCGCCCGATATCACCAATTATTACATTACGCTGCCGTCGGTAAACCTCGAAACTGCTTTTTGGCTCGAATCTGACCGCATGATGAGCCTTTCGTTCGACCCGAAGGTGCTCGAAGTGCAGCGTAAAGTGGTGATTGAAGAATTTAAACAACGCTACCTCAACCAACCCTACGGCGACGTGTGGCTCAAATTGCGCCCGTTGGCCTACCAAGTACACCCTTATCGCTGGGCTACCATTGGCAAAGAAATTAGCCACATCGAAAATGCCACGCTCGACGATGTGCGGGCGTTTTTTTACAAATATTATTTGCCAAACAACGCCATTTTGGTCGTAGCAGGCGACGTAACCCTGCCCCAAGTAAAAGCCCTGACCGAAAAATGGTTTGGACCTATTGCCGCTGGGCCGCAGTACGTCAGGCGTTTGCCCCGTGAACCGCGCCAAACCGAAGCGCGATTTCTGGAAACTGAGGCCAAAGTGCCGCTCAACGCGCTTTTCAAAACCTACCACATTCCAGCGCGTTTTGACGCAGATTACACCGCCGCCGACCTTCTATCTGACGTGCTGGGGCGCGGTAAATCGGCGCGATTGTACCAAAAATTATTGAAACAACGGTCGCTTTTTGCCGGCATCAATGCCAGTATGCCGCCCGCTTTAGAGCCAGGTATGTTGATAGTGCAAGGAACAATCAACGCGGGCGTAACCCTCGAAGAAGCCAACGCCGCCGTAGAAGAAGTGTTGCAAGAATTGGCAGAAAATGGCGTAGCCGAAAGTGAACTGGCCAAAGTGAAAAACCAAGCAGAGTCCACGTTGGTGTTTTCGGAGATTGAACTTTTGAACCGCGCCATGAGCTTGGCCTACGCCGCCAACGCGGGCAATGCCAACTGGGTAAACCAAGAAACGGCTAAGATTGTGAACGTTACGACCCAACAAGTGCAACAAATGGCCCAAACGGTGTTGGCAAAACAAAACTGCTCGACGTTGTTTTATCGGGCGGTTAATTAGGCAATGAACGCTCAAATCATGCGTTTGAGCGCAAATTTGGCAAAATGAATCTGGTCTTTACGGCGCACAAAAAGCTCAATTGGTTTGCCTTCGCCACGTTGAAATATTTTGTATATCTCGCTGATACTGAGTTCGGAAGCAATGTTGTTGTTTACAAAAACCAGTTCGTCGCCTTCTTCTAATCCTGCCTCAAAGGCGGGCGAGTTTTCGATGACGCGGTCAATGTGATAACGTTGCATTTTGGTACCGCTGGCGCGGAGTTCAACGCCGCTCATGTCGTGTTCAAAGGCTTCGCGGAGGCGCTGCCGAACGGGTTTCAAGACCATGTAGTGGTCCCGATAATTGAACGTTACTCTAAAACGGCGCAGCAATTCGCAGCCAATGTTTCCTTGGCGTACAGTGTGTTGCGCGGGGTTTCTAAATTTAACGCCAAACGACACACTATCGGGAAAAGAAGCCAACACATTTTTAAGTTCGTGCCGGCCAAAGCGTACTTTATCAATTCTACCTAAATTACCATTGATGACGCCGTTCAAACCGCGCCCCAACTGCGCCCGAATCACTTTTTGGGGCAATTGAATCTCGTTTTCGGGTGTTTTGTCAATGAGCAGTGCGTGGCCTGCGCCCGTGTCTATCAACATTCTAATAGGCAATTCGCGGCCATTAGAAACCAACGCCACCATGTCGGTGTAGGCTTTGGTTTCTTCGATAATGAGCGGGTATTTATCGCCTTTTCGGGGGCGGTACTTGTAGTGATTGGGTTGTTCCAACATAATCTCTCGGTTTACAAAATCAACCGTTACCACAAAATTGTTGAAAATATCAAACCCAAAAATACCGTGCACAGGAACTCCCACAAACTCTGAGAGTTTCAGCACGTCGTCTTTGAGTACCACCATATTTTGGTAAGTGGCTTTCATGTGGCCCATATTGATGGTATTTCCAATGGCCACCGAGGCCGTCAGGGCTTGGCCTTCGCCCGCGCCCGCCAGCAAGACTTCGCGCGTCATATTGAGTTTTTGATGTTTGAGGGCTTTGGGGTCGGTAATGATGATAGAACTAACGCCCGTGTCGAGAATAAAATGGAGGGTATCAGAATCATTGATGCGCACGGGTACAATAATTAGGTTGGCGTGCATCTGAAACTGAATGGTCGTAAATTTTCGATTGCCCGTTAAAAACAAGCCAAATTTTTCTTCCTTTTTTGGCTTTTGGGCAAATATAAAGAATGGTAAAAGGCAAATAACGCTCAGAATGCCGTATCGTTTCAAGTTCCGTTTCATGTTGGCCGTACGTTAAAAAACAAGTGATGTAAGTAAAGTTACTTTTTTTCTCTGATTATCACAATATTAACAAAACAATTACCAAAAAAATGCCCATCAGGGTTATTAAATTCTTAGTAATTTGCAGCGTCTTAGCAAAGGCAGTTTTAAACCGACACAAACAAACATTCATTAGGCGCATTAGAAAATGAGAAAAAGAATTGTTGCTGGCAACTGGAAAATGAACAAAACCCTCGACGAAGCCCTGGCTTTGACCACTGAGGTAGTAGGCATGATAAACGACGAAGTACGCGGCGAAGTAGGCGTGGTGCTTTGTCCGCCGTCGGTATATTTGCCGCTTTTGGGCAAACTCACCGAAGGCAGTAGGGTAGGGCTGGGGGCGCAAAATTGCCACCAAAAAGCGTCTGGGGCGTACACGGGTGAGGTTTCAACGCCCATGTTGGCTTCGTTGGGCATTGGCTACGTGCTGGTGGGGCACAGCGAGCGGCGGCAATATTTTGGCGAAAACGACGCGCTACTGGCCGAAAAAACCAAAGCGGCCTTGGCCGAGGGTTTAGTACCTATTTTTTGCTGCGGTGAGTCGCTTGATGAGCGGCAAAATCAAGATTATGAGGCCATTGTAAAGGCTCAATTGACGGCAAGTTTGTTTGACTTGAATGCCGAAGAATTTGGCAACGTGGTCATTGCGTACGAACCCATTTGGGCCATCGGTACGGGTTTAACGGCTTCTTCGCAGCAAGCACAAGACATGCACGCGGCCTTGCGGGCGCACATTGCGGCGCACTACGGCAGCACCATCGCCGACGACACAACCATTTTGTACGGCGGTAGTTGCAATGAAAAAAACGCTGCTGAGCTGTTTGCCTGTCCCGACGTGGACGGTGGCTTGATTGGCGGGGCCTCGCTCAAATCGCGGGAGTTTACCAACATTGTGAAGGCAAGAATGTAATTAGTTTTGTTTTTTTGCTCATAGATTACGCAGATTAACACAGATTTTTTTAATACCTGTGTTAATCTGAGCAACCTGTGAGCAAAAAGTTTACACCGAAATCTTCCGTTTGCGGGCTGTTATTTGCCAAGTTTGGGTGGCGGTGTTGTTTTCAATTACCTGCATTTCTTCGTACAAATTGACAGTGGGGCAAATGTGGTACGGCACGCCGTAGAGTACTTGTCCCACCTTTAGACTGTCCCAATCTGACACCTTCAACACGCCGTGCTCTTCGCTTTGGCTGATGAGTTCATAATCAGTTAAGTTCAAAAAACGAATGCGCTTGTCAATGGGGTTTTCGGCAGAGACGGCTTTGTGGCCCATGTCAATGGTAACAATGCCAGCGGTGGGCTTTGAAACGATGCGCGTCAAAACCAGCGCGGCATAGACAAAAGGCTGCTCAACGAGCGCGTCGCCGTAGCCCCAGTCCCAGAGTACACAGGTGCCTGGGCTAAAGCACAGATTATTGACCGCCTCAACGCGCCGCAAGTGGGGCGTAAAGGCGGGCGTACCACCCGCTATCACCATTGGATTGGGCAAGCCAGCGGTTTTTATTTGCTTCAAAAGTGCGTTAACTTCCTCAAAACCAGCGTCTAACTTAGCTTTACGCGCCTCAAAGTCGGCATCGCGGACGTGGCCGTCGTAAACGTGCAAGCCGTGGCAGCGGAGGTGGGTTTGTTGGTTTATAAATTGATAAAAACCAAAAGTGTCATTGCAACGTACGTCAAAACCCGACCTGTCCATGCCGTTGTTGAGATCTAAAAACACCTCCGCTGGTGGTATTGGGCAAACAAATCATTGGTTTGTTGAGCCGTTTCTACGTTGTCTATCAGCGACGAAATGTGTACGTCGGGGTATTTTTGACGGAGTTTGAGCAGCCTTTCTATTTTTGGACCCACCAACTGGTGCGCAATAAGCAAAAATTTGCCACCCGCGTTGCACACCATTTCGGCTTCGGCTACGGTGGCGCATTTAAATTTACTGATGCCCGCTTGGAGCATTAGTTGTACAATTTCGGGGGTTTTATTGGTTTTTACGTGTACAAAGAGCCAATCTGGCCCGCCCGCCAAGTCAATCATTTGCTCAATATTAGCGGCCACGCGGTCTTTATAAACCAACAAAGAAGGAGAATCTATTTGTGATTCGTTAGAGAGGTGGTACCAGTTCATGCTATTTTTTCAGGAGATGTAATTGCCAATTAACGGACGGCAGAATGAATGGTTACTTGGTACGGACTTCTTCCAATTCTTTCCGCAGGCTTTGATTCTGCTCCCTCAGAGATTGGTTCTCTTCGAGAAGTTGTCGATTGCAGGCTAATATTTGTTGGAACGCTAAACGTTCATCAGGCGAAATTTCACGGGTTTCAATTGTGCCGTTATTAACAACCGATATATTATGAGTTGGTTTAGTGATGTTATAATTATCGTTACAATAACTAAACATATCTACCAAATCCATTTTAAATACCTTTTCTAAATCTACCAACCTATTGGTATTAGGCTTGGTTTTGCCACTTTCTATTTTACGGTATGCTTCAGTAGTGATGCCCAACTCGTCGGCGATGTTCTCTAACTTAAGCCCTTTTTCAAGCCTTATCTTGCGGAGTGCGTTCCCGAAGTTTTGTAAGTTCGTCATTGATAAAAAGGTGTTTGTTTATATTCCAAATGTAAGCTAAAATAATAAATGCCAATGGAATAATTTAATTGGCGGATTCAAGTCATAAATGCAACTTGCCCGTTATTTTGGATTGCTTGTAAAAATATTTCGTTTGGAGTTTTGAATCCAAATCTTTTTCTGGGTCGGTTATTTAGTTTATCAACTACTTGATTGACTTGTTGTTCATTTATAAGATTAAAATCAAATTTTTTAGGGAAATATTGCCTAACTAAACCGTTCAGATTTTCATTTGCTCCCCTTTCCCATGAGTGGTATGGTCTGGCAAAGAAAAAGGCGATGCAAAGTGTTTTTGCTATATTCTTGTGATTGGAAAACTCTTTCCCATTATCCGTTGTGATGGTGTGCAATAAGGGCTTCCAATCTTCTAATAGTTCAACTGCTTTTGCTTCTATTACGGCGGCTTCTTTACTGTCTATTTTGGCCATTTTTAACATACCAGTAACTCTATCATTAATGGTCAATAAAGCTCCCTCGTGGTCTTTGCCAATTATCAAGTCCATCTCCAAATCTCCTATTCGTGTTTTAGTATCAACGATAACTGGACGTTGGCTAATATCCACCGCACGGGCGGCCCCGTCTATCAACTATTTGCCCTCTTTTATCCTTAGCTTGTCCCCTCTTTCTGTATTTCTTTCCATGAGTTCTTAAGTGCTTGTAGTAACCTCCTCCTTGCTTTTTGTCATGCCAAACAAATTGATATATACGTTCGATAGATACACACTTTATTTTTTCCTTTTCTGCATAGCCAACAATCTGTTCTGGACTATATTCTTCTTTCAAATACTTGATTACAAATTCGCTAACTTCTGTTGTGAAATACACTTTTTTAGGCTTATTTTCATGCCTCAAATCCGTCCTCTTCTGTGCTAATTCTGCCCTGTACAAGCCATTTCTTGCATCGCAATTTCGCTTTAATTCTCGGCTTATCACAGATTTATTTTTACCGATACTATTGGCAATTTTGCTCTGTGAGAAATTTTGATTGCGTAGTGCTGCAATTTCGTACCTTTGTGCTATCGTTAAATGTGCCATCTTTTTGGTGTGTGAGAACCCAAAGATAAGACGAAATATTTACGCTGCACAGCCTGATGGGTTTTTGCCCGAGGGCAAAAACCCATCAAGCTGTGCCTTTTTCTATAACAGCAAGCTGTTGCATTTATTTGTTGAATCTAAGAAATATATTTCAAGCTAAATCAAAAAACGATTCTAACAAGAATTAGTACCAATTTCAAGCCTAAAAGTTGCATTTTTTGTGCATAAAAGTTGTATTTTTCTTATTAAAAGTTCTTGTACAAAGAAGAACAAACCTATAATTTTGTATCAACTAATAAGGCACATTAAATATTTAATGTAATATGTTGTTTTGATTTCTTGATATCCTGTCTTGCACAGAATATTTTCAGTTTCACAAATTATCGTTCACTTCTAAATATCTAAAAGTCATGAAAGTCCACTTCTACAAACTTGCACTCATTTTTTTCGTGCTCAAGTATAGTTATGTCAATGCCCAGCCTGATGTCCCTTTTCGTAATAAAGTAAATCAAAGTTCAACTAACAATCTACCCTATTTTGGAGTGGTAGTAAATATTCCCATTTTTAATGTTTTACGAAAAGTAAAGTTGAAAGAGATATTTAAGAAAAAGAAATACGTACTTGAACCAACGGTAAATGATGATCCGTCATTGCCGTTTTCCGTTTATCGTATTCAAAATTGCGAAACGTTTACTTGCTACTACGAATATCAATATGAGCCAGAAGATGATCCTGCAATCTTGGGTGTAGCTTGGGCGCATAATCGAACTCAGAGTACTGTTTGCGAAAGTGTAGTACATATAAATGGGCATACTTACACACTAAATGATTACATTGTCGATTTTGGCTCATGTGGTGGTATTCTATATCCAGGTAATCCTGACCCTGACCCTGGACCTGGCGGTGGTGGTACACCGCCGCCGAGTCCGCCGAGTCCGCCAGACCCTGGCCCGATCCGTGTACCCAATATGCCACGTACTATTGAGAATCAAGTAGGCCCAAACCTTTGCGTACCTACTATTATGGCCGAAATTTTGAAGTATCTTTGCCAAATAGACAACGATAATGTAAATAGAATCAACAATTACTATCATCAAACTACTGGGAAATGGGCAGTTTTTCAAGGTGTTGATTTACAGAATGTAAAACCATTAATCGAACATTTTTTAAGAGCATTGCCGGTATCTGACATAATATCGTCCATTCAAGCAGGCAAGCCTGTAATGATTGGGATTCCAACCTCGGATCCTAGTACTGGTCATAATGTACTTGTAACTGGTTACGATGCAGCATCTCAGCAATTTATTTATCTTGACCCTTTAACTGGTGGTGAGGTTTGGGCATCAGTAGCATCAATCAACAGTTCTAAGTTTTATTCTTATCAAATCGATTGTAAATAATTCTTAAAATGATAGAAACAAATTATCGTCAAAACTACAATCAGCGCGTATTTTGCATCGCCCTTTTTATAATGGTTACATTTTTACGGTCTCTTACATTTGGCCAGTCGAATAGCTCAGTAGGCACAAAACAGAGTAACCTAAAAAATGATATTACATTAGAGCAGGAAGCACAATATTATAAGCAAAAACAGCAAGAATTACTTAAAAGATTGCTGTCAATAGAGCAAACGAAAGATATTTTGCGCAATTGTGCTGTCAAGTATGCCCAATACAACAGTAAGGATACATTGGAGATAGTAAAACTTTGGCTTAAGGAATTTAAGGACGTAACCAAATTTTCGGATAATAGAATGGTGGTTATTGAGCAAGACATTAGAAAACGGGCTACAAGTCGTTATGGTTTGGGACATTCGGTGCTTAATACATTGGATATGTATTGCTTTGATATTCTGCTGCTCAATATGACTGCCGAAGAGTATGGTAGATATATCAAGGATGTACACATGTTGAATCGGTGGTTATCAAGTCGGGCTTCTGACAAATTGTATATTCATTACAAATCAGGATTGAAACTCACAGATGAGAAGGCCTCAGAAGCTTTTAAGAAAATAATGACCAAATAATTGGTTATGTTTCAAAGTATAGACCTGCACATAAAATACTCGTAAGACTCATTTGAAAATGGGCTTATTTAGCCCAATTTAGTCTTTTTTAAGCCCACTTTACGCGATTTTAGCTGCTCTTGCAACTTAGGTCTATACTTTGAAACATGACCAATAATTATGACACATTGCACATTGATGTTGTTATTTTTGTTAGTGTAAATTATAGACTGATTATGCTGCATTTTTAATATTCCAGCAATTATCCCAGTTATTGTTGAGTATTTGAACTTTCAGAATA
>REAB01000133.1 GCA_004293645.1 Cytophagia bacterium
ATACGGAGTAACGCGGATTTTCGCGGATAAACAAAAAAAAATAAATCCGCACGATCCGCCGTTGCGATTTGAAAATCCGCGTCATCTGCGTTCCAATTTTACCGCGTTATTATTTACACGTTACTACGCAACTACAAGTCAGTCATTTTTCGGTGAGGAATTGGCAACTGGTAATTTTGAAAAGACACTAATAGCTAAGACACAGAACATGTTATAAAAATCTGAACAGTAAAATATAAATTCGATAGAATTAAATATGAACATAACATTGACACATACCATTTCAGATTTACGCCAACAACTGCAAAACCAAACCGAAACAGAGTCGTTGCGGCTTTTGGCAGAGGTTTTTCCTGGCGAAGTGGCATTTTCGAGTAGTCTGGGCTACGAAGACCAAGTCATTACAGATTTGATTTTGGCCAATAACCTGCCCATCAGGATTTTTACGCTTGATACGGGGCGGCTTTTTGAGGAAACCTACAAAACCCTCCAACGTACCAACAATCGCTACGATGCCAAGCTCGAAGTGATTTTTCCGAAACACGAAGCGGTAGAAAAATTATTGAATGAAAAAGGACCATACAGCTTTTATGAATCGGTCGAAAACCGCAAAGAATGTTGTTATGTGCGTAAAGTAGAACCGCTCAATCGGGCTTTGAAAGGCGTGAAAATATGGATAACGGGTATTCGCGCAGAGCAATCGGCCAATCGTACCCAAATGGAGGCCGTGGAGTGGGACGAGTCGTACCAGTTATTTAAGTTTCATCCACTTTTGAATTGGAATTTTGAACAAGTAAAAACGTACGTCAAAACCAACAACATTCCCTACAACCCCCTGCACGACAAGGGTTTTGTGAGTATCGGTTGTGCGCCTTGTACCCGCGCCATACGTGAGGGCGAAGACTTCCGCGCAGGTCGCTGGTGGTGGGAAGATGAAAGTAAAAAAGAGTGTGGGTTGCATAGCCCCCAAACCCCCGATGGGGGCTTAAATACAGTTTTAAAGGAAATATAAAATGAGTTTATCGAATCATATATATGACAGTTATTGAACAAAATATTCCCCCCTCGGGGGTTAGGGGGCTGTCTTTGGACATTCTCGAAGCCGAAGCCATTTACATCATGCGCGAAGTAGCGGGGCAGTTTGAGCGGCCCGCCTTGTTGTTTTCGGGCGGTAAAGATTCGATTACGCTGGTACGCCTTGCCCAAAAAGCTTTCGCCCCTGGCAAAATCCCTTTTCCGTTGGTGCATATTGACACGGGGCACAATTTTCCCGAAGCTACGCAATACCGCGATTGGTTGGCCAATGAAGTTGGGGCTAAACTCATTGTGCGCCAAGTAGAAGACACCATCAAGGCCAAAGGATTGACCGAGCCTACGGGCAAAAACGCCAGCCGCAATTGGTTGCAAACACATACGCTTTTGGACACCATCGAGGAGTTTGAGTTTGACGCTTGCATTGGTGGTGCGCGCCGCGACGAAGAAAAAGCCCGCGCCAAGGAGCGTATTTTTTCGTTTCGTGATGAATTTGGACAGTGGGACCCCAAACGCCAACGTCCTGAATTGTGGAACTTGTTTAATGGGAAAATTAGCAAAGGCGAAAACGTGCGTTGCTTCCCCATTTCTAACTGGACTGAGCTGGACGTGTGGTCGTACATGGAGCGTGAGGGCATTCCGTTGCCGAGTATTTATTTTTCGCACCAACGCGAAATGATTCTGCGCGACGGCAACCTACTGGCCAATGCCGACTTTATTTTTAAAGACGAGTCAGATGTAATCGTTACCAAAACTGTGCGATTTCGTACCGTGGGCGACATGACCTGCACGGCAGCCGTTGAGTCAGAAGCCGATACGATTGAACGGGTGGTGGCCGAAATCAAAGCGACGCGCATCAGCGAGCGCGGCGAAACCCGCATTGACGACCAACAAACCGAAGCGGCCATGGAAGACAGGAAGAAGGGAGGGTATTTTTAGAATACAGAATTTCGAATGACTGATTTTTACTCGACATCCTGCATGCAATACTTTACATTTTGCACTCGATATTAAAAAATTGAACCAATGGATATTTTAAGATTTATAACCGCAGGCTCCGTGGACGACGGCAAAAGCACGCTCATCGGACGCCTGCTTTATGATACCAAAAACATCTTAGCCGACCAGTTGGAGGCCGTAGAACGCGCCAGCAAAACCCGTGGCGACGGTGAAATTGACCTTGCGCTTCTCACCGACGGCCTCCGTTCAGAACGCGAGCAAGGCATCACGATTGATGTAGCCTACAAATATTTTCAGACCGATAAGCGGAAGTTTATTAGCATTGATGCGCCAGGCCATATTCAATACACCCGCAACATGGTAACGGGCGCGTCCAACGCCGACTTGGCCATTATTTTGGTGGATGCGCGGCAGGGTGTAATTGAGCAAACCCGCCGCCACTCGCTCATTACTTCGTTGTTGAATATCCCACATATCGTGGTGGCTATTAATAAAATGGACTTGGTAGGCTATTCCGAAGACCGCTTTTTGGAAATAGCCCAAGATTATCAGCAATTGGCGCATAAGTTAGGCATCAAAAAGCTAAAGATTATTCCAGTAAGCGCGTTGGCGGGAGATAACATTGTGGACAAATCGTTGGCAATGCCTTGGTACACAGGCCATACCATGCTTCAATACCTCGAAAGCGTAGATGTGTTGAACGCGCTAAATTTAACCGATGCGCGGTTTTCGGTGCAATACGTGCTGCGCCCTCAAACCGAAGATCTCCACGATTATCGCGGCTACGCGGGCTTGGTTCAGAGCGGCGTGTTTAGAAAAGGCGATGCCATCACGGTTTTTCCGTCTGAGCAAACGGCCAAAATAGCCAAAATAGAGCAGTATGGGCAAGAAATCGAAGAAGCCCGCGCGGGTATGTCGGTAACGATACTTTTAGAAACCGATGTGGACGTTAGCCGTGGCTACTTGCTGGCCAAATCTGACAACCTGCCTGTTTTGAGCCAAGATGTGGAAGCTACGATTTGTTGGATGGACGACCGCAAAGAACTCAAAGTGGGGGGGAAATACACCCTCCAACACGGCACGACGCGCACGCGCTGCTCAGTGCGGGGCATCGAATACCGCATTGACGTAAATAATTATGAACAAATTGAAGGCATCGCAACCCTCAAACTCAACGATATAGCCAAGGTGGTTTTGCGTACGGCACAGCCTTTGGCCTATGATACCTATCAAAACAACCGCGCCACAGGAGCCGCTATTCTGATTGACGAAACCTCCAACGTAACTGTTGGGGCTTGTATGTTGGCATAAAAAAATAAAAATCATGTCAGTAACTTTTTCACAAAATGTATCCAATGCCGCGCAGCGCGACATTGCAGAATTAGAACAGCAGATTGCTGTTTTTGAGTCGGGTAAAATGTCGGACGACGCTTTTCGGAAATTTCGGTTGGCGCGGGGCGTGTATGGCCAGCGGCAAGCGGGTGTCCAAATGATTCGCATCAAGCTACCTTATGGCCGTGTTTCTGCCGACCAACTCGTGCGCATCGCCGACTGTTCGGACAAATATGCCACGGGCAACCTCCACGCTACCACGCGCCAGGATATTCAGCTGCACTTTGTAAAATTGGCCGACTCGCCCGCGCTCTGGGCCGAGCTGGAAGATGCCCAAATTACGCTCCGCGAAGCCTGTGGCAACACCGTCAGGAACGTAACGGCCTCACCAAAAGCAGGTATTGACCCCGAAGAACCATTCGACGTAACGCCCTATGCCAACGCCATCTTTGAGTATTTTTTGCGCAATCCTATTTGTCAGGACATGGGTCGTAAGTTCAAAATAGCGGTGTCGTCGTCCGAAAAAGACTCAGCCTTTGCGTTTATGCACGACGTAGGACTGATTCCAAGGGTAGAAGGGGGGCTTCGTGGCTTCAAAGTGTTGATTGGGGGAGGCTTGGGCGCGCAGCCTTATTTGGCACAAACAGCCTACGAGTTTTTGGAAGAACAAAAAGTGATACCCTTCATCGAAGCATTTTTGCGGGTTTTCGACCGCTACGGCGAGCGTACCAAACGCCACAAAGCACGCTCCAAATACCTGTTGCAAGAACTGGGTTTGGAAACATTGATGGAGAAAATCAACGAAGAACAAACCGCTCTCAAAAATAAAGAATATTGGGTAGAAGGAGAGGTGAAAGGGGAAAAGGGGAAAGGGGAAAGGAAAGAATTAGCCGCTCAAAACCGCACGGGCGGTCTCGGCAATATTCAATACTCAATACTCAATACTCAAGACCCAGGACTCAACAACTGGTTGAAAACCAATGTCTTTGAGCAGAAGCAAAAAGGTTGGTACGCGGCGGCTGTTCGGGTGTTGTTGGGCGACATGAACTCCGACACGGCGCGGGCTTTTGCCCAAGTAGTGCGTCAATACGCCGATGCTTCCGACATTCGCGTTACGGCCAATCAGGGTTATTTGATTCGCAACATTGAGCCACAAAATTTGCCCGCATTGTACGAAGCCCTCAACGCACTGGACTTGGCCGAGCCAGGTTTTGACACCACCGCCGACATCACCACTTGCCCAGGCACCGATACTTGCAATTTGGCCATTTCGAGCAGCTACGGCATTACGCGCGCCCTCGAAAAAATGATGAAAGAGGAGTTTTTTGAAACCATTTACAACAACGACATCAAAATAAAAATCAGTGGCTGCATGAACGGCTGTGGCCAGCACAGCATTGCCAATATTGGCTTCCACGGTAGTTCTATCAAAAACGGCCAGTTGGTTTTGCCCGCTTTGCAAGTATTATTGGGAGGTGGTTTTAATGGCAAAAATGAAGCCACGGCGGGCGATAAAGTAGTAAAAATACCGAGCAAACGTGGCCCCGAAGCCCTGCGCCGCTTACTGAGAGATTTTGACGAAAACGCCCAAGAAGGCGAATATTACAACGATTATTACCTGCGGCAGGGCGAAAAATATTTTTATTCTTTTCTGAAACCCTTGGCCGACCCCGCCACTTTCGAGCAAACCGATTACATTGACTGGGACCACGATGAGCCTTTTGCCACGGCAGTTGGCGTAGGAGAATGTGCCAGCGTTATCATAGATTTGGTGGCTACCACGCTCATAGAAGCCGACGAAAAAGCAGCCAAAGCAGCCGAAACGCTTCAAAGTGGCGACTGGGCCGATGCCATTTATCACGCCTACAACACATTTGTAACGGCCGCCAAAGCTGCCCTTACGTCCGAAGGCATCAGTTGCAACAGTCAGCATGGCGTTATCAACGATTTTGACAAAAATTTTGTAGCCAAACATCATTTTTACAACGAAGAAGGCGCGTTTAAAGCATTGGTTTTGAGCATCAACAAAAATGAGCCAACCGAAACCTTTGCCCGCTATTTTGTGGAAGAAGCCCAGCAGTTTTTGCAAAACGTCAAAGATCACCGGGCCCAATCGCTGCTCGAAGGTAACGAGGCGCAATTGTCATTGATAGAATTTGGAAAAGACAGCTAATATGAAACTTACCCTCGTAGGCGCGGGCCCAGGCGACCCCGAACTCATCACCTTGAAGGGTGTAAAAGCTCTTCAAGGGGCTAAAGTGGTATTATACGATGCCTTAGCCCACCCCGATTTGTTAAACCATTGCCCCGCCGACTGTCTGAAAATATCGGTGGGCAAACGTTTTGGCGTGTCGAGTTGCAGCCAAGAACTCATCAATTTTTTGATTGTTGATTACGTTTTTCAATATGGCCAAGTGGTACGTCTCAAAGGCGGCGACCCGTTTGTGTTTGGGCGTGGCTACGAAGAAATAGCGTGTGCCGAGCAGCACGGCATTGAAACAGAGGTTGTTCCAGGGCTTTCGAGCAGCTACTCCGTACCTGCTTTGAGCGGTATTCCGCTCACCAATCGCGACATGAGCGAAAGTTTTTGGGTAATAACGGGCACCACCAAAGACCACAAACTTTCCAAAGATTTGGCACTGGCGGCGCAGTCGTCGGCGACGGTGGTGGTGCTGATGGGCATGAACAAACTGCCCGAAATTGTGGAGATTTATGCCCAATTGGGGCGTTTTGACTTGCCCGTTGCTATTATTCAAAACGGCTCGC
This sequence comes from Cytophagia bacterium, assembly GCA_004293645.1. Classification (GTDB taxonomy): domain Bacteria; phylum Bacteroidota; class Bacteroidia; order Cytophagales; family Spirosomataceae; genus REAB01. The sequence goes on from REAB01000133.1 coordinate 6,091, forward strand.
TGCCGCAGCAGCAAATGGTAACGGGAAACGTGCGCAATATTTTACAGTTGGTACAAGCCAGTGGCATCGGAAATCCTGCTATCATTGTGCTGGGAAACGTGGCCGCTTTGGCCAAAAATCACCAAACAATTCCCGCCGTAAACCATGAAAATGCGTAAAAAATCCGATTTGCCCACCAAAATCTGTGCCACCTGCGCAAAGCCTTTTGCGTGGCGCAAAAAATGGGAAAAAGTGTGGGAAGAAGTAAAATACTGCTCCGACCGCTGCCGCAACGAGCGAAAAATGGCATAGGTTTTACTTCACAAGGGCATCATTAATGGCTTTCCAATCGGTGTTTTTTACAATTTGCTGCGCCAACTCAAACGAGGCCGTAATGGTAATTACGAGGCTTTCTATCAATTTTCCCCCTTTTTTGAAACCATACCGATAGCGAATATCACCGTTTTGCTCGGTTTGAGGCTTGTCCCAATTGCCCAACAAAAGCACCGTTTCTTGCCGCGCCGCTACATTTTTAAACTCTGGTTTGAGCAGCACTTGCAAGGCTGTTTTTACGCCAACCACTTCCATATTTTTGGAAGACTCCACCAAACGGGCGCTTTCAGTTTCTTGCAGTCGGTAGTTGGCCAAGTTCATTTCTACATTGATGCTGTAAGTTTCTGATGAGGGTGCACTGGCGTTGGCATTTTCAGTTACGAGCCGATAAATACTGTCGCGCGGTACGATGAAGGCCGTTTGTTGGGTTGAATCGGGCTTCAAAGATTCTAATTTTTCTTGTCGGGCGTTGGTCAATTTGGCTTTTTCTACCACCAAATCATAGCGGTCGGTGCAAAAATGCAGCAATCCCCCGGCATATTCGTTGGTTACTTCTAAGCTACCCATCGAGTGGTTTTCGTCAAAAACGCGCCAATCGGTGCTGGGCAATTTTTGGGCAAATTGCTGCTGCAACACCCGAACTATCCGATCGTAGGCTTGGTTTTCTTCGGCAGTAGCGGGGCGACATTGCGCTCGCAGCGTATTTTTGGAGCATAAAGCTGTTCCTAAAAACAGTAAAAGAAGCCAGTTTTTCATGGTTTTTTGATTGAATGTTGTCTGCTTATTTTGCGTAAACCTTAAAACTACAATGAAGCGATGGAATAATCCTGAACAAAGATACTGATTTGATGCGTTGCCCAGCGTCTAAATAATAAAAATAAGGATTACGACAATTGTACAAATTGAAAAAACTAACCTCTAATATTCCCACGCCCCACTTATGAGTAGTTTGGCGTTGAATGCTCAGTACCTATCTTTTGGCCTATTTTATTTACTCCAATACTTGTTAGAGCCACCTCACACGTGCGGAAGCGTTACTTCAAAAGTACTGCCCGCACCCAGTTTGCTTTTGAGTTCAATACTGCCCCGATGCACATCTACAATGCGGCGGCACACCGACAGCCCAATGCCGTAGCCCCGAAAAGAAGTGGCGTTTTTGGCGCGGTAGAGTGGTTCAAAAATGCGCTTGATTTCTTCGTCGGGTATGCCAATGCCCGTGTCTATGACCCGCACTACGCAGTTTTTTTCGTCAAAACCAATGCGTACTTCGGCGCGTTTGTTGGCCGAATACTTGCAGGCGTTGTCTATTAAGTTGCCAAAAATGGTTTTGAGCAAAGGCACACTTCCCACCACCATCACCGACTGTTCTTGGTCGGGTATTTCGTCAAAATCCACCAACACTTGGTAGTCGGGGTGTTGGGCTTGGATTTCTTCTTGGGTTTCAAAAATAAGCTCATCGAGGCGCAATGGCTGCATACTCAGGCCGCGTTCTTTGTTTTCAGACTGTGCTAATTGCAACAAACCATTGGTGAGTTGAATAAGCCGCTGCGTGTCGGTCAAGGCCGATTGCAGCGTGCGGCGGTATTCGTCGGGCGTGCGTTCGGTTTCGAGGGCTACTTGCAGTTCCGATTTTAGCCCTGCCAGCGGCGTGCGTAGCTCGTGCGAGGCGTTAGAAACAAAGCTGCGCTGCAAGTCAAACGACTGCTCCAAGCGTTGCAGCATTTGGTTGAAATTGATGGCCAATTGCGCAATTTCGTCTTGCCGATTGCCTTCGTTGAGTTGTTTTCGCAAGTTATAGGCCGTAATGCTGCCAATCTCTTTGTTGATGCTTGCAATGGGTTTGAGCGATTGCCCCGCAAAAACAAAACCCAATACTATGGTAATCAAAATGCCAAATAAAACACTGTAAATGAGCGATTTGCGTAATTTTTGTAGCTGACTTTTACCCAAATAATCTTCGGCCGAGGCAATGACCACAAAATCGCCTTTTTCTTCATTGGTGTACATCACGCCCACCACTTCGAGGCTGTCGTTGGTGGTTGCTACGTATTTTTCTTGTCTAATGCTTTTGAGCAATTCGGCGTTGTATTTGTAATAAACCAGACTGTCGGCTTCGTAGCTGGCATACACCACTTTGTTATCGGCATTAAACATCAGCACCTTTTCGGCATAGAGGCTCGACAAGGTTTCTTTGTCAATAATTTTGAGCAATTTTTTGTTGATGGGAGCTACTTTAATGAGCAGATTGGCCGTGGTAAGGGCGCGGTCGCGCAGGCGAGCTTGAAACTCGTCTTTGCGGTTTTGCTGGTCAATGTAATAAAAATACGCGGCAAAAGCGGCCAAAATCAGCGCAATAATGAGCGTAAATTGCAGGGCTATTTTGGTGCGTATTTTCATGCTTCTTCTTTCAATACGTAGCCCATTCCCGACTTGGTATGAATCAACTTTGACTCAAAATCACGGTCCACTTTTTTTCTCAAAAAATTGATATATACCTCCACCACGTTCGTGCCGCTGTCGTGGTTGGAGTCCCACACCTTTTGGGCAATTTCAGCCTTAGAAATGGTGCGACCTTTGTTGCGAACCAAGTATTCGAGCAGGGCAAACTCCTTGGGCGTGAGGTCAATAGATTGCCCCGAACGAGTTACGGTTTTGGCGTTGGTGTTAATTTCGAGGTCGGCTACGCGCAGCACAAACCCTTGGTCTTGGTCGGCGTGGGCGCGTTTCAAAAAGACGTTGATGCGGGCCAATAGTTCCCTAAAATCGAACGGTTTTACCACGTAGTCGTCGGCTCCTACGCCAAAGCCTTCTATTTTGTCTTCTGTTTCGCCGAGTGCCGTGAGCATCAAAATGGGTACGTTGGGGTCGCGTTGCCTAATGTTGCGGCACACTTCGTAGCCATTTAAGGAGGGCAGGTTGATGTCCAAAATTACCAAATCAAAGTGGCTGTTGTGGGCTATTTTGCTGCCAATGAGGCCGTCGTAGGCTACTTCGGTTTCGAAGCCTTTTTCGGTTAATCCTTTGCTGATGTTTTGGGCAATCCGCGAATCGTCTTCCACAATCAATATTCTTTTTACGTCGTTGCTCATTTTTTGGGGGCATAATGGTTGCCAAAAATACAAAACCAATTGGCCAATTTAAAAATTGTTCGACATTTACCGCCTCTTTGTATAACTTTGGGCATCAATTTAGCTGCATTAAAAATGGGAAAAGAAACCTTCACCGTATTGACTTCGAGCGCCGTGCCGCTCAACATCGAAAACATTGACACCGATCAAATTATTCCCGCGCGTTTCTTGAAGGCCACCACCCGCGAGGGTTTTGGCGAAAATCTTTTCCGCGATTGGCGTTTTACCGACGGCGATGCTGCTCGTCCCAAAACCGACTTTGTACTCAATGATGGTACTTATTCGGGGCAAATTTTGGTAGCGGGCAAAAACTTTGGTTGTGGCAGCAGCCGCGAGCACGCCGCTTGGGCCATTCACGACTATGGCTTTCGGGTGGTGATTTCGAGCTTTTTTGCCGATATTTTCAAGAACAATTCTCTCAATAATTTTGTGCTACCCGCCCAAGTTTCGGACGATTTTTTGGCCGAAGCCTTCCAATTGATTGCGCAAGAACCCCAAACCGAAATAAAAGTAGATTTGCTGAGTCAGACCATTACGCTGGCCAACGGCGTGGCCGCTTCTTTTGACATAAACCCCTACAAAAAGCAATGTTTGATGAATGGCTACGACGACATTGATTATTTGTTTAGCCTCAAAGAAGAGATTTTGGCTTTTCAGACTGCTCATTGATGCTTTTTAACCTCACCCCAGCCCTCTCCTTTTTTAGGAGAGGGAGAAACCAGAAGGCTATAGTGAGGCTTATTGATACACTAAGCAGTTTTGGCAAAAGCCTGCCGACAATAAAAACCCGCCAAACCCGCAAAGCCCGCTACAATGCCCGCCAAAACACCTGTAACAATGATAAGGGCGGCATCGTAGGGTAATTTTTGCAAAAACAACTGTGTTATTTTGGTGGTCATCACGCCCTGCGTAACGTAGTGTAAGAAGATAGCGTAGCCCAACCAAAGCGTAGCCGCCGCCAATGCCGAGACGACCCAAGCCGTTTTGGCCGAATCTGACCGCCAAAAGCACAGCGCAAAACAAACAATGGGCAAACCCCACCAAGGGCCAAAAAACTGGGCAATGCCCGAAATGACGAGAATAAGGATATAAAGCATATCAGTAATTTGAAAATTTGAAAATGGGCAATTTGAAAATTATTTTTTGACAAATCATTGTTTATCAGATACTTGAATCTTATTTTTTCACTTTTCACTTTTCACTTTTCACTTTTCACTTTTCACTTTTCACTTTTCACTTTTCACTTTTCACTATCTTGGTGGTTGAGATAATTTTAGGGTGTTTTTCGCCTTTCGATTTCAAAAATACCAGTTCGTTTAGCTCGCCTTTGGCCCATTTGTCAATCATGTTGTCGTAGAATGGGCTACCTGGGCTACCCGACTGCCCGCCTGGGTATAGGCCATACGCTTTGGGCCACGTTTTGTCTAACTGCACCACCATTCGCCACGATGGGCCCTTACCATCTTCGGTGGTGGCATTGACAATGTTTGCCCCGCCGCCGTTGGGTACGTCCATTCTCGAAAAAGGCTTCAACGCGCTCACCAAGTGCTTGATGTCGGTGCTTTTGGCTTTGCCCCAAGCCCAAGTTTCGGGGTTTATGGGGCCGTGTTTGAGGGTCAGCGAGTCGAGGGTAGCTTTGAAACTACCCACTACTACGTCGTTCAAAGTTTCGGCTTTGTTGGTCGTTTTTACGTTGTCAAACCATTTGGCAGTGGGTTGGTTTTTTATCATTTGGTAGGTACGGTCGCGGGTAGGGTACATCATGGGCGTGCCTTTTTCGTCCAATGTATTAAATTCATCTTCCCAAATGGCGGTGCGGAGTTCGCGGGTCCAGCGTTCAAAAATGGTTGCCCCCACTTGGTCGGGGTCGTTTTTGAGGTTCCATTTGGCCAACACGAGGTAAGCAGGGTTGGATTTGACCGTTGCATCAGTTTCCAAAATTTTGAGCCAATCGGGTAAATTTTGCCGTGCTTCGAGGTTAAAATTATCGTTTTGCATCAATCTGAGGCTGTCGGCGGTGGCTTTTTGCATATTGGCCAAGCGTTCGTTGATGCGCAGGCCACGGTAGGGCGGCGCAAATTTCCAGCCTAAATAGTACGGATAAGTTTGGTCGGCAGAAAACTGATTGGCCGAACTCACAAAACCACGCGGCGGATTGCGTACGCTTGGGTTTTGGTCGTTGGGAACCCAGCCTTGCCAGTCGTTGGCAGGATTTGAGCCGTCCATGATGTATTTGCCCTGTCCTTTCCACTTCAAAGGATACTTTCCCTGCGCCGTGATGCCTATTTCGTTTTGGTTGTTGGCAAACACAACGTTAAAACCAGGCGCTTCGAGATTGCTCAAAAAAACGCGGTATTCGTCGTAGTTTTTGGCGCGGTTGCCGTGATAGAGTGCCAACAGCGAGTTGCCCGTAAACAAGCCCGACCAGCGTGCTGCGTGGCCAACGGGTATTTCTTTGGAAAACGATTTTTTGCCTTCGTCGTACAAAACCGCTCCGTGGTGGGTATAATAAACGGTGTCTTTTACGGCCTCTGGTAAGCCTTTTACAACGTAGGTTTCTACTTTCATGATGGTCGGTTTCCAGCCGTTGTTGTACCAATATTCTTTTTGGGTTTTGTCTTTAAATTTAATTTGGTACAAATCAAACACGTCCGAACCTACGTTGGTAATGCCCCAAGCGGCATCTTTGTTGAACCCAATGCCCACGCCAGGCCAACCAGGTACGCACACGCCATATACATTGACGGTGGGCGACACCAACTGTACTTGGTACCAAATAGAAGGCAATGTGAGGCCGAGGTGCGGGTCGTTGGCCAAAATGGGCAAGCCCGTAGCCGTGCGCGAACCGTGCACGGCCCAGTTGTTGGAGCCAATGCCTGGGTTCTCTGATTCGAGGTTTAAATGAGCGGCCAACGTAGCTTGCATCAATTCAGGAATTTTTGGCACCGCCAGTGGTTTGAAATCCCATTTTGTGCCAGACGGAATAACGGGCGACTCTTCGGAGGGATAATTGGGGAACAAGTCGTCCATAACCTCTTTGCCGTATTTGGCCAACATATTGCTCATGCGGTAGTCGTCGGAGCGTCCGTTCATGTCTTTTTTCATCACTTGTTCTACCAATGCTGTTTTGAGCGGAGTCCAAGGTTCGGGCTGGTAGCCCAAGAGTTTGTATTCTATGGCCAAATCTTTGTAGGTCAGTTGCGAAATATAGGCGTTCACGCCCGCCGCGTACGACTCGGTAATCATCTTGGAAATAGGGTCTTTGAGGCAAACTTCCAACACTTTTTCTGCGCCTTCGGGCAGTTGGAGGCGGCGGTTGTACTGGTCAAACTCCAACGCCAGCGGCCCCAACGCTTCGCTCAAACGCCCCGCCGCCACGCGACTGTAAAAATCCATTTGCCAGAGGCGGTCTTTGGCCAACACGTAGCCCTGCGCAAAGTAGAGGTCTTCGTCGTTGTCGGCAAAAATGTGCGGCACGTGGTTATCGTCGTACTGGACGGTTACTTCGCCCTTTAAACCTTGCAGTTTTATGTCAGACGGCGGAGTGTTCACGGGTTTTTCGGCGTTTTGCCAAAAGCCCGTAAAAGGACTAAAAAACGGCCCCAAAGCAGGCACAGGCCCCAACGGGCGATTAAGCATAAAAGTGAGACCGCCCGCAAAAAGCAGACTCAACGCAGCACGAAGGTATTTCATAGAAGTTCAGAAAGGGTTTTGTTGATGAAAAAGTTAAGGTTTGTTGCTATCTACTTTGATACGTGCTTCGCGGTTGGCGAGTTCCCAGGCCGTATAAAAAACCAACTGCACAATTTTCGATTGTTTGTCAAACATAATTTTGTCCACGTCGTCGCTAGGGCGGTGGTAGTCTTCGTGCACACCCGTAAAATAGAAAATGACGGGGACCTTGTTTTTGGCAAAATTGTAGTGGTCGGAGCGGTAATAGAAGCGATTTGGGTCGCTGGGATTGTTGAAAGTATAGTCTAATTTATAGCTGATGTGTTGCGCGTTGGCATCTTCGCTGATGGCGTGCAGCTCCGACGAAAGTTTGTCTGAACCAATGATATAGACGTATTTGGGGTCGTTTTTGTGGGCTTCGTCCACGCGGCCAATCATGTCAATGTTCAAATCACAAACGGTTTGTGCCAACGGAATAACGGGGTTGGAAGTGTAATATTCGGACCCCCACAAGCCTTTTTCTTCGCCCGTTACGGTCATAAACAAAATGCTACGGCGCGGGCTGTTGCCTTCGGCTTTGGCTTTGGCAAAGGCTTCGGCCAGCTCCATCACCGACACCGTGCCCGAGCCATCGTCGTCAGCCCCGTTGTTTATTTCGCCGTTGGCCGAAATGCCAATGTGGTCCAAGTGCGCCGAAATCACAATCACTTCGTCTTTTTTGTCGCTGCCTTCCAAAAAGCCCATTACGTTTTCGGTTTCAATGATATCATCGCTGCGTTCAGCTTTAATGGTTACGGTGTTTTCGGGAAGTTTGCCAGCCACGCTTCCGCCCGTTTTGAGGGCTTGTTTGCGGAGTTTGGCGAGTTTTTTTTCGGTAGTGCCCAACAAATCTGCCGCTGCTAAATTAGACACCGTAATGGCGGCATTGCCGCTGATGCTCTCTTGGTAGGGCTTCATTTGTTGGCGGTTAAACCGCATGCCCATCAGTTCGCGTTTTTTTATTTCGTTGGCAAACGCCTGCCCTTGCAGTTCCGACACCAGTATGACATATTTTGCGCCTTTTTGGCGGGCAAGGCTCATCTTTCTGCTCCAGGCCATGTTGTCGTTGCTCCATTTTGAGGGCGTTTTGTTGCCCGTTATCCAAAAATTACCGTCGGCTTTTTTGGGTTCACCTTCCCAAACCACCACCACTTTGTCTTGCACTTTGAGGTTTTTGTAGTCGTCATAATTGGCTGCCTCAATACCGTATCCCGCAAAAACTACCGCCGTTTTCTCTTCGGCCAGTACATTCAGTAAGCCACTCACGTACAAATCTTCGGCGCGTTGGTAGCGGCGTTTTTCGGTTTTTAGATACACCTCGCCCCACTTTTTGCTGTACAGATTATAGGGTTGAAAGTACGACTTTGAGCCATCGGCTTGCGGCACAATGGCTTGTAAACCAATTTTTTGAAAGTGCGCGGCCACGTATTGCGCGGCTTTTTTCTGGCCTTTGGAGCCCGTATCGCGGCCTTCGAGGCTGTCGTCGGCCAGTACACGCAGGTGGCGTTCGAGGTCTTGGGTAGTAATGCTTTGGGCGTAGGGTGTGGCTACGGTTTGGGCTGGGGCGGTAAAGGCAAGAAGCAAAAGCCCCCAAGCGGTTAATGTTGATTTGAGATAAGCAATTTTCATATTTGAAACCCTTAAAAATTTGCGATTTTAACTTTTGAGCAATAAGACTTCGCGTAATTGTTTGTAATTGCAGTCATTTGTTGTAATGCTCCGCGTCGGCGCGGGGCCGCCCGTGCGGTCCGATGTTTATCAATTTCAAAAATAACAGCGTCGCATTGCTAACCAACCATTTACAAGTGAATTAGCACAGCTTTTCAATGAATGAAGGTGAGTGTGTAACAAAAACGGAGTAATAAAAATGGGGAGTTTAAAAGTTTCTGCAAATTTAGGCTGCAAAAACAAATTTCCTATCTTAAAAAACTCCCCGTGCAAAATAATAGATAATATTTAGACTTCAAGAAGGAATACGAGAAGAAATAGAAAAATTGATGGTGATGGCAGAGGGCTTTTGTGCGTCAAAATCGGTGGTTAGTGGGCGAAAATGCGGCGGAGAGCAGGTGCCATTGTCCGTGTCTTCACGGACGATTTCTGTGAATTATAGTTAAACTGTAACTTTATTTGATACGGAATATAATTTTCCAAAAATACGCAAAACAGTTTGTTGGGTGTATTTTTTTTAATATCTTTGTATTACGCAAT
>REAB01000154.1 GCA_004293645.1 Cytophagia bacterium
ACTCTTTTTTATCGCAGCAGCTTTGCACAATTTTAGAATTTCTTGATTGATATAAATTAAACTATTATTATTTTTTATATAATTAAATTGTCTAATGATAATGGCCACTAAACGACGGCCAAAGCTGGCGTAGTTGGTGGGTACTGCTGCGTAAGAGCTAAGATTTTCCATGATTTTAAAAGAGTTAAAGGTTGATTTAGGATCACAAAAAAACGTTTTTTTAGCACAAAAGCAAGCCGAAACCTGTACTTTTGCCAAAAAAACCAATTCAATCAATGGAAATTGCCCCCAATCAAGTAGTAGGTTTGACCTACGAACTGAACATTAAGAACGAAACTGACGAGTGGCAGCTCATCGAAGTTGCCTCGACCGACAACCCCATGTATTTTATCTTTGGCATGAGTGGCCTGCCCGAGGAGTTTGAAAACCGCATTGCAACGCTGTCGGTGGGCAACGATTTTGAGTTTACGCTCAGTCCCGAAGAAGGCTACGGCGACTTCGACCCCGAAGCAGTGGTAGAGCTTCCGATTGACGTGTTCATGGTGGACGGCAAGATAGAAGAAGGTATTTTGGAAGTGGGCAACATGATTCCGATGACCAACGAAGACGACAGCCGATTGGTAGGCCAAGTAGTAGAAATCAACGACCAAATGGTGGTGATGGATTTTAACCACCCCTTGGCTGGCCGTGAAATGGCGTTTAAAGGGCAAATCATAGAAATACGCGATGCCACCGCCGATGAATTGGACCACGGCCACGTGAACGGCACGGGCGGAATTATGCACTAAAAAACACAACCGACGGTCTGGTTGCTTTTTTGAGCGAACAGACCGTCGGGCTACGCATCAATTATTATGAATCCAGACGTAAAAATTGTACAGCAAGAAGTGCTGTCGGACAATTGGTATCGGCTCAATAAAATTACGTTTGACTACCGCACCGCCACGGGCGAGTGGCAACGCCAAGCCCGCGAGGCTTACGACCGAGGCAACGGCGCGGTAATATTGCTGTACAACAAAATGGCCCAAACGGTGGTTTTGACGCGCCAATTCAGAATGCCAACCTACCTCAATGGCAACGAAACGGGTATGCTCGTTGAGGCTTGCGCGGGCCTGCTCGACAAAGACAACCCCGAAGATTGCATCAAACGCGAAGCCGAAGAGGAAACGGGTTATCGGGTGTCGGAGGTTAAAAAAATCTTTGAAGCCTATATGTCGCCTGGCTCAGTAACCGAAATCCTGCATTTTTTTGTGGCCGAATATACCAAAGAAATGAAGATTGGGGCAGGTGGCGGCCATGAATCCGAACACGAAAATATTGAAGTGCTGGAAGTAGCCTTTGCCGACGCGCTTCAAATGATGGCAAATGGCCAAATCAGAGATGCCAAAACCATCATGCTGTTGCAGTATGCCCAACTCCACACGTTGCTGTAAAGTTTTTTAGTCGGCCTTTTTTTTGCTCCACCAACTGGCCAACAGCGAGCCGTTTACGTTCATAATAGGTCCAAAAAGCGCGGGCGCAAGGCCCACAGTGGCTACTTTTCCCATTTGCAGGGCAATGCCCGATGCCAAACCGCCATTTTGTAAACCTACTTCAATGGCTACCGTGCGGCAATCTTGCTCGGGGAGTTTGAGCAAACGCCCTCCCCAATAGCCCAGCATAAAGCCCGTGAGGTTGTGAATGAGCGTACAAAGCACCAACGCACCGCCCACTTTGAGAAGGCTGTCGCGGCCAGCGGCCGTAATGATGCAGATAATCAAAGCAATGCCCACCATCGAAACCAACGGCATGTATTTGTTCAAAAAAGCGGTTTGATTTCTAAAAATCCGATTGACCAACAGCCCCACGCCAATGGGCAAAATAATGATTTTCAAGATTTCGACCATCATCTTAAAAAATTCGATTTCGATAAACTCCCCGCCCAGTATTTTCATGAGCAGTGGCGTAAGTATGGGAGCCATCAGCGTAGCCAACGACGTGATGGTGAGCGACAACGCGACGTTGGCTTTGGCAATGTAGGCCATCACATTGGAGGCCAAACCGCTGGGCGAGCAGCCAATCAAGATAACGCCCGCCGCAATTTCTGGCTCAAAACCAAACACCGTGGCCAGCGTAAAACCCAACAAAGGCATAACCGTAAACTGACAGACCAAACCAACCACCACACTCTTAGGCGACTTCACGACGGCCTCAAAATCTTTGGGACTCATGGTGGTGCCCATCCCAAACATAATGACTTGTAGCAGCGGCACAATGAGCGTTTTAAGCTGAAAAGTGCCGATGTTGGTAAAATAAGCAGGGAAAAATAGGGCCAACGTAGCCGCCACAATAATAGCCAGGGTGTAAAGATAATTTTTCATATTGTTGTTTGACACTCCCCTCTCCTTCCAAAAAAGAGAGAGGTCAGGGGTTTTATTTGAGCGACCTCTGCGCCCAATTTGATGAAATAGAATCTTTCTAAGAATTGGGCTAATATTTTGATGCCTGGAAAAGGCTGTTTTTGGGAAGGCACAAAACCCATGATTTTGACCAATGTCAAAACGGCTTGCTTCACGGTTTGAATGCCTTTTTTGCTGATATTTTTCAAAATTAGAATTTCTTTTTTTCAAAAACAACCACCGCAGACGTGTCTCCTTGCCTCATCAAGTAGGTCAGGGCCAAAATTGGTCAAGCAACGATGGAATAAAAACTCAACAGGTAGTAATAAATTGATAAACATCGGACCGCACGGGCGGCCCCGCGCACGGGCGGCCCCGCGCACGGGCGGCCCCGCGCACGGGCGGCCCCGCGCACGG
>REAB01000134.1 GCA_004293645.1 Cytophagia bacterium
TCTTTTGATTTGTAGAAAAACTAAATTACTTCTTTTTGCTCACTCTCCTCCTTTTTTTTTCTAAAACTGTAAACTGCATCGTGAAGGATGCCAAAATATCTTCTAATATTGCTTTCCAAAGTGAGTCGTCGCGTTTCATGGGAGTAAATATAAATAAAATCACCCCCAAAACAATATCATCATCGTACCTTGATGGAACGAAAAGATTGGCTAACTTGGAAAATAATAGTGGAAATTGTGGTAAAAAAGAGTAGTTTGACGCACAAAAAATATTAATTCTAAAACCATTAACCTAAAAAAACATGAACCGTCGCCAACGCTCCAACAACTTACGCTGCTTGCGGCGGCATCTCTTGCGGGCTTGCCCCAATTGGCAAGAGCCAAAAACAAACCGTACCAAATTGGGGCTTGCGACTGGTCGCTGGGTATCACCTGCTCGCCTGCCGTGTTTGACTACGCCCGCGAAATTGGCTTGGACGGCGTGCAACTGAGCTACAACAAAAGAGAAGACGAAACTTACCTGCTGCGCCCCGAAAACCAGCAAGCCATGCGCGAGGCTTCCAAACGAACAGGCGTAAAAATAGCGAGTCTGGCCATTGAAATAATCAATAGTGTGCCTCTCAAAGCCCTCGAAAATCCCCAAACCGTAAACTGGATAAACGGCAGCATAGACGCGGCCAAAGCCCTGGGCGTGAAAGTAGTTCTGTTGGCTTTTTTCTCCAAAAACGACCTCCGAAATGACCCTGCGGGCAAAAAGGTAGTAATTGAACGTCTCAAACAAGTAGCTCCCAAAGCCGAAGCCAAAGGTATTGTTTTGGGCATTGAGTCTTATTTGACAGCCAAAGAACACCTCGAAATAATAGAAGCGGTGGGTTCGCCCAACGTCCAAGTTTACTACGACCCCCGCAACGCCTCCGATGCTGGCAACGATGTTTACTCCGAAATAATACTGCTTGGAAGCAAGGGGCTTATTTGCGAAATTCACCTCAAAGACAATGACAATATGCTGGGCCAAGGCTCGCTCGATTGGCCGCGCATTAAGCGCGTACTCGACGAGGTGCAGTACCGTGGTTGGGCGCAAATTGAGTGGTCGGTGCCCAAGGGTAAAACCATTCAAGAATGTTATCCCGACAATGTTAAGTACGCGCGGGGAGTTTTTGGGCAATAATGATAACTTCCATGCGAAACAAACAACGGCCCTTGAGTAGCACAGAACGCAAGATTTTCATCAAAAAAGAACTTTTTTCGAGCGCCACAAACCACGAAACGGGCAAACGCAGGCCAGGCAGCCAATTGCGAAGCGGCGAAAGCGAAATAAACGGCACGGTAGTATAACAATTGGACAACCCAATGCTGGCCAAATCTTGTACCATGTCGCCGTAAGTGGTTTCGTTGAGGTGTACGCAATGCGCCGTTAATTTGCCCGTCATGGTGTTGTCAATGATGCTCGTAAAATCGGTAGGGCCAAAGAAACGGTGCGGAATAATCATAATAATTTTTCCATTGGGTTTGAGGCTTTTGCGCAGCGATTCTAAGAAAAAACCTTTGTCTTGCGGGGCAATATGCTCATACACATTGTCCAAAATAAGGGTGTCAAACTGCTGCGGCACTTCAAACCGAATGATATTGCGCTGATAACAGTTGATGCGGCGGCCAGCTTCGTCGTTCGGAAAAAGCGGAGCTTTGATGTCAAGTCCGTATAAATCTTGGGTCGGAATGTCGGTTTGTGCAAGCGCGTACAAAAAACTGCCATTGCCGCAGCCCACGTCCAGCACCGACTTGCCCGCCAATTCTTTTTTAAACTGAAAAGCAATTTTTTTCTTCACCGCCACCAATTTCTCAAAGTAGGCGGCTTGGTCGGTATCAAAAAACTGAGCTACTGCCACGTAAACGTGTTCATACAGTTTTTGGCGTTCTTCAAACGAGCTTTCTTGCCCAATTTTTTGGTAAAAATCATGTTCTAACTCATAAATTTGGCGCATTTGCTCGGGCGTAACGCCCGTTTTTTTGCTGACTGATTGTAGGTAAGGAAAAGCCATGGTTAGCGTCGAAATAGCGGAGGTAATAAAGGTTTAATTTGGTTTCGATATATATAAAACAAATCGTCGGAAACCCGAAAACGAATGACTAAAAAGGCGAAAAAGAGCAACATTAGGCCCGATTTTACGCCAATTTCAGCAATTTTTGAAATAGTGTTATTGCCAAAACTGGGAATCAAATGGCCCAATAGCCCCACCGCCGCCAGCACTGCCACCGCCGCCCAGTCGCGGCGCAAGAGGGGCAGCAGTTTGTATTTCCATTGCACAAAACCACTTTTTATGAACGCGCCCAGCAGCGTGGTGGCCGCCGTGGCCATGGCCGCGCCGTTGATGCCGTATCGGGGTAGCAAAAAACGATTGGCCAACACCACAAACCCCGCCAGCAGCAACACCAACACGGTATTGAACCGAAAATATTTGGAATACGTAATGAGTTCAATATTTAGCCCCAACGACATATCCAATAATTTTGCCAAACCAATCAACACCACCACCCATTTACCCTGCGAATAAATCTCACTTTTGGGCAAAATACCGAGCAGGCTGTCAATGTTGCAAACCACCAACAAAAACGTAATACCGCCAATAAGCAGCAAATTAAGCGCCGATTTTTGGTACAATTCGCGTACTTGCTGGGTGTCGTTTTTTTGTAAAGCAGCCGCCAAAATAGGCCCCGAAATGGAGCGAATGGCCTTGGAGGGCACTTCGATAATTCCACCAATGTACATGGCTATCGTAAAGATGGCAACTTCGGTGGTGCCAAGCCGATTGGCAATGATGTTGCGGTCTAAAAACAGCACCAAGTTAGCCCCCACGCCGCCCAAAACGACTATTACGCCGAAACCCGCCATTTCTAAAATCAGCTTTTTGTTCCAGTATTGCGGTTCCCATTTGAGATAGAGTTTGCCCAAGTGCCACACGTAGCCCAGCAGCAACACCACCATTCCCCCCAACGCAGCGGTGAGGCCATAGAGGTAGCCATCGTAGCTGATGAACCCGAAACCGCAGGCCAAAATGAGCAAGATATTAATGAGCTTAAATGCCACCTCCCGAATAAAAGTAGGCACCGCAATACGGGCATTGTTTCGGCAGTAGGTTTCGAGTACTATCAAATAAATCCAGCAAACGGTGAGCGGCATACTGAGCCAAAAATATGGAATAATTGTGGGCGATTTAGGACGGTAATAATCGTTTACAAAATCTTGAAAAAACCAGTAGCCCAGCAACAAAAGCGCAATACCCAGCAAAGGAAAAAGCAGCAAAAAAACCAAAAAACCGTGATGCCGCTCGGCATCGTTGCGAAAATGCGAGAAAAAACGGTCGCCGATGTAAGGCGTACCCAAATGGGCAAAAGCGGCAAAAATAAGGCTGTTTTCGAGCAAAATACGCGAGATAGCCAGTTGGTCGGGCGTGAGGTATTGGGTAGAAACAAAGAGCGTATTGATGGCCCCCAGCCCAATACCCACATAAAAACCCAAACTTGATTTTAAACTCTGACGAACGATTAGACCCATTATGTGGGAAGATTGTGTTTAATTTGGCCCAATAGTTGAAAAACCAGTTGATATGCTATTTTCTAACCATTTTATCAAAGCCATTTCGTGGTTTATAATTATTGCATCGGGCACGCTTTTGCTTTACTTCGTGGCCAAATACGCCTCAAATGTACCCTATTACGACGACTTTTTGTGGGGCTTTCAGTTTATCAATCAAATCTCAGACCAAAATCTGGGCTTCACCAAAAAACTCAGCATTTTATTTTCGCGCCATAACGAACACCGCATCGTTTGGTCGCACTTGGTGTTTTGGCTTAACTACGCACTAACTGGCCAGCTCCATTTTCAATGGTTGATTTGGGTAGGTAATGTGGCACTTTTTGCACTACCAGTTTTATTTTGGAAAGCACTTCCGAGCCAAAAAAATGTCCCCAAAGTGGCTTGGTTGGCCATATTGGCACTGTTGCTGTGGCAACCGCAGGCTTATCACAATATTTTTACCACTTATGGATTGGCCAATCATTATGCCCTTTTGTTTACGCTGGCGAGCGTTTATACGTTGGTTTTTTTGCCCTCTTTTTTTGTTCTGAGCCTCATTTTGGCCGTGTTGGCCAGCCTTTGTACGGGCGGTGGTTTGGTGGCTTGGCCGCTGGGAATCAGCGTTTTGTTGTGGCAAGGCAAGTCCAAAATCACGTTGGGTTGGTTGGCGGCAATGATTTGCTTTTTGGCGTTTCATTTGCTCATTGATGCCCCCCCACCCGCAAATACAGTTAACGTGCCCGCATCGCTTTGGCTCAAGGCCGCCAACGTCGTTTTGTACGTGCCTACTTATTGTTTTGCGTTGTTTGAATTTGGGCAATACGGCGGCGGCATTACCAAAATGGTAGCAACTACGGTCGGATTTTTGTTTGCGGGCGGGGTTTTATTCCAAACCTTAAAGCAACCCAATCTTGCATCACAAGTTAGATTAATCTGGAAAAATCGGCGAACGGTTGAACCAGGGCATCTTTTTTTGTGGCACGTGGTTGGCTTTGTGTTGCTAACGGCTTTTTTGGCGAGCCTCAAACGCACCAATCCACACCTTTACGACTTCGGAATTCCCGACCATTACCGCACCAATTCGCAGGTTTTTGTGGGAACGGTGGGCTTGTTGTTGGCGCATCGTTTTGGCCATCTTGGCAGGTGGCAACTGGCACTGGTTGCCGTAATGAGCTTCTGGACAGTTAGTTATTACCTCACTATGTCGCGTTTGGTCAATTTGTCGCGGCAATTGCGTGCCGATGCCCACAACTTTGCCACAGTAGGCAGTTGGGCTTTGTTTCCATCGCACGTGGGCGGGGCTTATTACCACAGTGCCAACCGCTACACCAACATAATGATTGGGAAAAAGATTTTTGTGCCGCAAAAACTCGCTCCAACTCTGTTAAAAAACGCAACTACTCCCGCACCAAGTAGGGTTTATTTCGACTCAATTTCGCAGAGCATCGCGCTGGTTTACGCCAGTAATTCCGATTTTGTTTTGTACCCCGTCAATCGCAGTCAGTTGTTGGTATTGCCACTTTTGCACACTTTTAATTTGCCCAAATATTGGTTCAAAACTCCTACATTCACCCGAAGTACGAGGCAGGTCAAGGTCAATCGGTGGTTTTGGGCAGCGCAGGGTTTACCCCTTAATGGCAATCCGACCCGTGTAGTCAATGCGGTTGAGTAAAATTTGGATGTTATTTTCGGCAAAATACTGGTCAACGGCCTTGCGCGCCCCTTGCCAATGCCCGTAGTCGTCAATGATAAGTACGCCGTCTTTGGCCAAAAGCGGGTAGAGGTGCGTCAGCTCGTGATAGGTAGATTCGTACCAATCGGTGTCTAAGCGCAGCAAGGCTATTTGGGCGGGCAACGTGTGCGGAATAGTGTCTTCTACTTTACCTTTTACGTAATGAATTTTTTGGGCGGGATAATGGGTGCGGGCCATGTTGGTTTGCACGTCTGCCAAATCAGCTTCGCATTTATCGCGGTCTTGCCAGGTTTCAAAAGCCTCTTCACCCGTTATCTTTACGTCATTTTCGGTGGGTTCATTCATACCTTCAAAAGTATCGTAGAGATAAATGTCGCGGCTGGTGTTTGGCCGCAACGACAACGCGCTCATCATAGAGCTACCGCCCCGCCACACGCCACATTCCACAATATCGCCCGCTATGTTGCGCTGCTCAATGTACTTAACGGCCTGATTCAACGCAAATAAACGCGCCTTTGAAGTCATCGTGAAGGCTTCACATTCGTTCAATAACGGCACAAACGCCGCCTCGTTGTCCATGTCAATGTCGGGGTTTGGCTTGGTTTTTATTTTTACAACTTCATACCCTTTCAATTTCAAGTACTTCAATATCCATTCTTTCATTCCAGCCCTATTTTTTTTACAAATTTACAAATATTTGGCCATTATGGGCTGTTTTTGCGGCACTGCTTGCTCCATGATGGCTTTTTTCTACTTTCCTGCAAACGCTTAATGCTTTAATGTTACTGGCAAACAATGAGGTTGAAAAGCAAAACGTATCATTTTCTTACAAGTATGTTGGTATCTAAACCCGCTGGCAATGCGTTTAATAGAAGGAGTTGAAAGATACTTTACACTTCAAAACTAAGCTTCTTCTTTTAGGAAATAACCCAGCTTTGTAGATTGTTTTCTAAAAACTTTTTGCGCCACCCGCCGTTATTCAGAATAAGTTCTTTTATTTTTGGCTTTACAACTCACGGCCTACTTTTTATTGCATGACATTCCAGCCTTTCTTAAACGCCATCACGGCCCAAGTTGAACAAACCAATTACGGCACGCACCCTGCCGAACTCTACGACCCTATTCAGTATATTATGTCGCTG
Source organism: Cytophagia bacterium (assembly GCA_004293645.1). Lineage (GTDB taxonomy): Bacteria > Bacteroidota > Bacteroidia > Cytophagales > Spirosomataceae > REAB01. Next base: position 6,410 of record REAB01000134.1, read on the forward strand.
GGAGGCAAGCGCTTGCGGCCTTTGCTCACCGTATTGTCGGCGCATTTGTTTACCGACCATTGGCAGCAAGCGCTCAAACCTGGCGTGGCCGTGGAGGTGTTTCACAATTTTACGCTCATGCACGACGACATCATGGACCAAGCACCCATAAGGCGCGGCAAACCCACGGTGCACGAAAAATGGAATGCCAATATCGCCATCTTGTCGGGCGATGTCATGCTGGTAAATGCCTATGAATTGCTGCTCGACGTAGCTACTCCACAACTTCCACACGTGATTCGGCGGTTCAACAAAACAGCGGCAGAGGTGTGCGAAGGCCAACAGTTGGACATGAATTTTGAAACCCGACAAAACGTAACCAAAGCCGAATATTTGAACATGATTCGACTCAAAACTTCCGTTTTGTTGGGTTTTGCCTTAGAACTGGGCGGCATCGTAGCGAACGCTGACCAAACCACCACTCAGCTACTCTACGACGCAGGCGTAAACATGGGACTGGGCTTCCAGCTCAAAGACGATTTGCTCGACGTATATGGCGACCCCGAAAAATTTGGCAAACAAGTAGGCGGAGATATTATTGCCAACAAAAAAACATTTTTGCTCATTGAAGCCCTCGAACGCGCCACGGGTAGCACCAAAACCGACCTCGACAAGTGGCTCAATGCCAAGACCTTTGACAAAGCCGAAAAAATATCTGCCGTAACGCAACTCTACGACCAATTGAATATTAGACAACTTACTGAAACCACAATAGAAGGCTATTTCAAACAAGGTTTTGAAGCCCTCAACAACCTCCAAGTGGCACCACAACGCAAACAGCCCCTGCTCGACTTTGTGCAGTTTTTGATGGAGCGCGAAAGCTAAAACCCCCGCTTTTTTCATCTCTTAATTCCCCTTTTTGAGGTAATAAAAAAATGTTATTCCTTTGTTTTGGCTATTTTTTAAATCCATAACCAATTGATAGTCAATACTTTTGAAGATTTAAAAGGCCGTCGTGGCAACGCCAAGCTTGGCATTGCTACGACGGCCTTTGAACTTACACAAATTTGTAAAGTATCAACCCAAAGAGAATGAGAGCAGTACTAATTGTAAAACAAAAATGGGCTGTACAATTAAACAAAAAAGTTAGGGCAAACTTTGCTCCAATTAAGTAGTTGGGCAGCAATAGGCGGTTCGCTGCTGCGACGATTGGCCGCCGCCATTATACTATTTTTGATTTGCAATAAAGGGTAATTTGGTAGTAATAGATTGATAAACATCGGACCGCACGGGCGGCCCCGCGCCGATGCGGACAATTACAAAAAATTACTATAATTACAAGTAAGTACTTAATAACTCAAAATAGTAAATTCGGTACGGCGGTTTTTCTGGTGTTCTTCTTCGGTCTTGGCATCTTTGATAATCAAGCGCGTTTCGCCGTAGCCTTTGGCCGTGAGGCGGTCGGCAACAATGCCCTTCGTGATAACGTACTCCACCGCCGAGCGGGCGCGATTTTGCGACAGCGTATTGTTGTACGCATCGGGGCTGCGGGAGTCGGTGTGCGAGCTTAATTCTATTTTTACAGAAGGATTGTCTTTCAAAATCTGCACCAATTTATCCAGTTCTACGGCCGCGTCAGGTCGAATGTTATATTTGTTCAAATCGTAGTAAATATTTTCGAGGACAAACGTCAAGTTGGTGGCCAATCGGTCTAATTTAATACCTACTTTGAAAGTCGTGTCCATTGTCAGTTTGGTTCTAAACACGGGTGGAATAGCCCGCCCCGCCATCGAAAACGGCTCTCTTTTGGTTAAATAGCCCGTTTTTTCTACCAAAATGGTGTAATCTTTTCCTTCTTGAAGTGGGAATGTGCCAAAAATACCACCTTCTTTGGCTACGCCTTCGGCCAGCAAGCTGTCGTTGTTGGCTTCCAATAGTTTGACAATGGCCGAGTCGAGCGGCAGCGCGGGCGTATCGGTAGAAGAAACAAGGCCCGCCAAAAAATAATTGACCACCTTGGGTGGTTCGGGCTTCACAATGGCGCGGCGGCGCGGGTCGTTGGGGGGCAATTTTTCAAGTTCGGCCAGTTGGGTTGAGTCCAAACCCACGCTTTCGTCTTCTACCAAATAAATATCATCGTCGCCTTTACCGCCCGTTCGATTGGACGACAAAAACCCGAAGCGTTTTTCGTCGTCGGCAAACACCAGCCCAAAGTCATCAAAGCGCGTATTGATGGGCGTTCCGAGATTTTCGATGGTAATAACGCCCTGCGAGCGCGTGGCCACAAATACGTCTAATTTACCCAAACCTGGGTGGCCGTCTGACGAAAAATAAAGTTTGGCATCGGGTGCCACGTACGGAAACATCTCATCGCCAGGCGTGTTGATGTCTTTTCCCATATTTACTGGTTTGCTAAAACGCCCAGAAGCGTCCATGTTGGTTCGATAAATATCAATACCACCCACACCGCCAGGCCGATTAGAACAAAAATAGAGGGTGCGCCCGTCGCGCGAGAAGGCGGGGCTGCCGTCCCAAGCCGCCGAGTCGCTAACGGGAATCATGCGCGGGTCTGACCAACTACCGCCCGAAAAACGGCTTAAATACAAATCTACGTCGGCACTTCCTTTTCGTTTGCCCGTGTTGCCCCGCGCAAAAACCACCGTTTTGCCGTCTTTGGCAAAGGCTACATTGGCTTCGTTTACTTCTTCCAAAAACAACGCGGAGCTAAAAATCTCGGCAGTACCGCCCGTTTCTTCGTAGTTTTCGGCCAACTTCACTTTGTAAATACCCGTCATGGGCATTCCGTTATTTTTGTAAACAGTAGCCTTGCGCGAAGCCGCAAAAATCAAGTCTTCGTTTTGCACAAAAGGCGAAAACTCCGCGCCTTCGGTGTTGAGTTTGCCCAAATTGGTTACTTTATAAAACGTCTTTTTTTGTTCAATAACTGCAATTGACTTGAGCGTATATAGCTCCCGATTGGCTTTTTCAAGAAAAACTTTGTTGGCGGGATTGCTGGTTACGTATTTGTTCAACTCCGTAATGGCTTCTTGGTATTTGCCCGCTGCTTTGAGCGCAAAACCGTAATAAAAAGGCACTTCGGGGGTAGTTTCGCCCTTTTCGAGTGCTTTCTGATAATAAGTAGCCGACAACTCAGGCCGATTGGAAAGCCTAAAAGACTCGCCCAACAGATAGTTGGCGCGGGCAGGTTCGTAGTTGGCATCGGCCACAGTGCGGAGGTCTTTGATGGCCAAGTCATATTCGCCATTTTCAAATTTCCGAACGCCTTGTTTGTACAGGGCTTGCGTGGAATTACAGGCCACCAAAAAGCCTGCCATTGCCACAAAAATAATTCCACTAAATAGGTTATGCTTAGACATAATACAATTGCAAATAAATACGAACGGGCTAAGTTAGTAAAACCGTTTTATTAGACTGCAATTTAACGCCAAAATTGGTAAAATGTTGCAAACAAAAACGGGTGCAAGATGAGCAATAAAAGGTATTTTTTTTCATGCGGAGGCACGAAGCATCTCGAAACCGATGGGCTGTAAGATGCTTCGTGCCTCCGCATGAAAAAAACCGATGTCAAAAAAGTTTTTTTTCAATTGTTAAAATTTTAAGAATAATCATCAATAATTTGATAATTTCCAAAAAACGGAACAAAATTTTGAACAAATTGCTTTACACCAAAGATTTACTTGTTATCTTAGCAACCCAATGCCTTATTTTGTGGGCATTGCCAAAACAACAAAACCTATAATCAGTAAGTAATGTCAGAACCTGTCCAGCAAGGGCTGTATCGCTCCGAGTTTGAGCATGATGCCTGCGGTATCGGCTTCCGAGCCAGCATGAAAGGCCGTAAATCGCACCAAATGGTGGCCGATGCCATCACCATGCTCGAACGCATGGACCACCGAGGAGCTTACGGAGCCGACCCCAATACGGGCGACGGCGCGGGTATTCTCATTCAAATTCCGCACGTATTTTTTGTGGAGCAATGCGCTAAATTGGGCTTCCAACTACCCACTTTGGGCACGTATGGCGTAGGTATGATTTTCTTTCCTGCCGATGCCAACGAGCGCAAAGAATGTCGGGATATTTTAAACCTCAAAATTAAAAAATTAGGCTTTACGCTACTTGGCTACCGCAAAGTCCCGACCCTCAACGACACCCTCGGCGAGGGGTCGCTGTCGGTAGAGCCACACGTGGAGCAAGTTTTTGTGCAACAACCCGACACCGTAACCGACAATTTAGAATTTGAACGAAAACTTTACGTATTGCGCCAATATGCCACCCGCATGATTCGGCAGCAGGTGATGGGCGCGCACGAACATTTTTATTTTTCGTCGCTGTCGAGCCGCACCATTTCCTACAAAGGTCAGCTCACTACCAATCAACTTAACTATTATTTCCCCGATTTGACCAACGAGGAAGTCGTTTCGGCTTTCGCCATTATTCACTCGCGGTTTTCTACCAATACATTTCCGTCTTGGAAACTGGCCCAGCCATTTCGGTACATTGCCCACAACGGCGAAATCAACACCGTAAAAGGCAACGTAAACTGGATTCGGGCGGGCGAAAAATCTTTTTGGTCAGAAAATTTCTCGAAAGAAGAAATGGAAATGCTGCTGCCCATTTGCGACGCTTCCAGCTCCGACTCGGCCAACTTGGACAACGCCATCGAACTGCTTTATTTGTCAGGCCGCTCGCTGCCGCACGTTATGATGATGCTCGTGCCAGAGGCTTGGGACGGCAACGAACAAATGGACCCCGTGCGCAAGGCATTTTACGAATACCACGCCGCCATTCAAGAACCCTGGGACGGCCCCGCGTCGCTCTCGTTTACGGACGGCAAAATAATTGGAGCTACCCTCGACCGCAACGGCTTGCGCCCTTCGCGCTATTGGGTACTCGACGACGATACCGTCATAATGGCCTCAGAAGCAGGCGTTTTGGATATTGACCAAAAACGCGTGGTAACCAAAGGCCGCTTGCAATCGGGTCGAATGTTTGTAGTGGACATGGAGCAGGGCCGCATCATTCCCGATGAGGAACTCAAAGCTGACATCTGCTCGCGCCAGCCTTACCAACAGTGGCTCGACGAAAATAAAATAAAAATTGCCGACCTCGCACCCTCGCAACGGCCTTTTGCGCCCTACGATGACGAAGCTCTTTTGAAGCGGCAATTGGCCTTTGGTTTTACGTCCGAAGACCTCCGCATGGTGCTGGCTCCCATGGCCGAAACAAGCCTGGAGGCCCTCGGTTCGATGGGTACAGACGTACCGCTGGCCGTGCTTTCGGAGCAAAGTCAGCACTTGTCACATTATTTTAAACAACTTTTTGCGCAAGTTACCAACCCACCCATTGACCCCATTCGGGAGCGGTCTATTATGTCGCTCATTTCGTTTGTGGGTTCTACCGAAAACCTGCTCACCGAGTCGCCGCACCATTGCCGCCAAATTGAATTGGAACACCCCGTCTTGACAATTCAAGAATTTGATAAGCTGCGTTGGGTGGACAAATCGCATTTTCAGGGTAAAACAGTCAATACTTATTTTCGAGCCGACCAGGGAGGCAAAGGTTTAGAACGCGCCCTCGACCGCATTTGTCGCTACGCCGAAGATGCCATCGAAGACGGTTTCGAGATTATTATTCTTTCCGACCGCGCCATTGACTCCGACCACGCGCCCATTCCATCGCTGTTGGCCATGTCGGCGGTGCATCATTACCTCATTCGCAAGGGTTTACGCGGCAAAGTAGGCATTCTGGTAGAAGCAGGCGACGTGTTTGAAACCCACCACGTAGCTACGCTTATTGGCTATGGCGCAGCGGGCGTGTGTCCGTACATGGCCTTTGAAACCATTGCCCAAATGAACAAAAAGGGCATGATAACAAGCCCCCAACCCCCAGAGGGGACTTTAAAGTCTGACTCAAAAGCTCCCCCATCGGGGGCGGGGGGGGCTTTACTTGACAAATTATTCTACAATTACATCAAGGCACTCAACAAAGAATTGCTCAAAATATTTTCAAAAATGGGCGTTTCTACGCTCCAATCTTACCAGGGTGCGCAATTGTTTGAGTGTTTGGGCTTGAACAAAGACGTGGTCGATCGCTACTTTACAGGTACTATTTCGCGCATCAGCGGCATGGGACTTGAGGAAGTAGCCCGCGAGGTATTGATACGCCACAAAATAGCTTATCCAGAAGTACCCGTGCCAAATCCGCGCTTAGAAGTAGGTGGTTTTTATCAATGGAAACAACGCGGCGAAGCCCACATTTTCAATCCACAGACCATTCATTTGCTCCAAAACGCCACACGGACAGACAGTTACGAGCAATTTAAAAAATATTCAAAACTCATTGACGACCAAACCCAAAAGGCACTCACGCTGCGTGGATTACTCAAATTTAAGAAAGGAAAACCCATTCCGATTGAAGAAGTAGAGCCAATCGAAAGTATATTCAAGCGTTTTGCCACGGGAGCAATGTCGTTTGGGTCTATCTCCTGGGAAGCCCACACCACACTGGCCATTGCCATGAACCGCATTGGCGGCAAGTCAAATTCGGGCGAGGGCGGCGAAGATGAATTGCGCTACAAACCCAACGACAACGGCGATTTGATGTCATCGGCCATTAAGCAAGTGGCATCGGGGCGATTTGGCGTAACGAGCCATTATTTGAGCAACGCCCGCGAACTGCAAATCAAAATGGCGCAGGGCGCAAAGCCTGGCGAAGGTGGGCAGTTGCCAGGCCACAAAGTAGATGACTGGATTGGTCGTACCCGCCACTCCACGCCAGGCGTGGGTTTGATTTCTCCCCCACCCCACCACGATATTTATTCGATTGAAGACTTAGCACAGCTTATTTTCGACCTCAAAAACGCCAACCGCGCGGCACGCATCAGCGTCAAACTGGTGTCGGAGGCGGGCGTAGGTACGGTAGCGGCAGGCGTAGCCAAAGCCCACGCCGACCACATCTTGATTGCGGGCCACGACGGCGGCACGGGCGCATCGCCCCTGAGTTCAATTCGGCACGCGGGCTTGCCGTGGGAGTTGGGCTTGGCCGAAACCCACCAAACGCTGGTCAAAAATAAACTACGCGGTCGTGTTACGATTCAGGCCGACGGCCAAATGCGCACTGGCCGCGACTTGGCCATTGCCGCGCTGTTGGGGGCCGAGGAGTTTGGCGTAGCCACGGCAGCCCTCGTAGCGGTGGGTTGTATCATGATGCGCAAATGCCACCTCAATACGTGCCCCGTGGGAGTAGCCTCGCAAAACAAAGAACTCCGTGCCTTGTTTACGGGCAAGCCCGAACACGTGGTAAGTATGTTTACATTTATGGCGCAAGAACTCCGCGAGATTATGGCACAACTGGGTTTTCGTACCATCAACGACATGGTGGGGCAGGTGCAGCACCTCGAACCCCGCGACGACATCAAGCACTGGAAATACAAAAACTTGAACTTTGGAGCTATCTTGTACAAAGAACCCGTAAACCTCGACGTGGCTCAGTTTAAGCAAGAGGAGCAAGACCACGGCATGGACGGCATCATGGACTGGGAATTGGCTCGAATGGCAAAACCCGCGCTCGAACGCGCCGAAGAAGTATATATTGAGCTGCCTATCAACAACTTAAATCGCTCGGTGGGCAATTTGCTCTCCAACGAAATTTCTAAATTATACGCTGGCATTGGCTTGCCAAAAGGCACCATTCACCTCAAATTTAGAGGTACTGCTGGCCAAAGTTTTGGGGCTTTTAATACCAACGGTCTCCGCCTCGAACTCGAAGGCGATGCCAACGACTACTTCGGAAAAGGCTTGTGCGGAGCTGAGATGATAGTTTATCCCGACCGCGATGCGCAGTTCAAGCCCGAAGAAAATATCATCATTGGCAACGTGGCTTTTTACGGTGCTACTTCGGGAGAGGCGTACATTCGCGGCACCGCAGGCGAGCGTTTTTGCGTACGAAACTCAGGGGCAAAAGTAGTGGTAGAAGGTGTAGGCGACCACGGCCTCGAATACATGACGGGCGGTGTGGCCGTGATTTTGGGCCAAACAGGCAACAATTTTGCCGCAGGAATGAGCGGCGGCGTGGCTTACGTTTGGGACAAAAACGGCAACTTTGCCCAAAAAGTAAACAAAGAAATGGTAGCCATCGAAACGCTTACCGACGAAGACAAGCAGATTTTACGCAGTTTTGTAGAAAAACATTTTCAATACACCACCAGCGGTGTGGCCTTGATGCTCATGGAGCAATGGAACACCTACATTGACCAATTTATAAAAGTGATGCCACAAGATTTCAAAAAAGCATTGGCAGGACGAGGCATCTCGTTGGCCCAGCAAGTAGCCAACAAAAACGTGGTTTATCAAGACATTACCATTGACGTTGCAGGAAATTGATAAATTGCTATATTTGTTATCAAATCAAAACAACAAAATCATGACCGCTACCGACATCAAAACCGATATTCATAAAAAAATAGATGTTCTACAAGACATTAGTGTTTTGAACGAAATCTATGCTCTTTTAGACAGACAAAACCTTTCAAAAGACTTTTGGGATAATTTATCTGCCGAACAGAAAGCAGATATAGAGGCTGGTTTACAAGATTTAGAGGCGGGTAGAAAAAAGCCCTACAAAGAAGTTTTGGCCAAATACGGCTTATGAACTATCAAGTGGAAATGTCTAAACAAGCAGAAGAGAATTTAGAGCATATTGCCCAATATTTAGAAGATAACTGGTCGAGCAAAGCTAAAACAGACTTCCTATTACAAATCTCTGAACATTTACAACTCCTTGAAATAATGCCATTTATGAATAGAAAGTCTGTAAAATATTCCAGTTTACGCGAATGTGTAGTGAATAGAAACACAATTTTGTATTACAGAATTAGCGATGATTTAGTAGAGGTTATTACGATTCAAAACAGTAAGAAAGACCTTGACAATTTAGATTTTTAAAAAATCAAAGCCCGCCGAAACGCCGAAAAAGAAACGCTGCTTTCAAGAGTGGGTATCGTAGAACTAACTTAGGGAGATGTTTTTGAGGTGAAGTACGTTTTAAATTAGACTTAAAAACCATGAAAAACTGGGAAGACATTGCCACTACGTCCGAACATCACGCCGTGGTTGAAATTAAAAAATCGTTCCAAAACGGTGATTATCAAGACGTTGCTATGTCGCGTTCTGAAAAAAAAGCGTTGGAAAGTCAATTAGTGCGGTTAATGCACCACATTGTTAAATGGAAAATCCAGCCCGAAAAACAATCAAGAAGTTGGATTTTGACCATCAAAGATGCGCGACGCGAAATAAAATCTTGGAAGAAATATAGTCCATCCTTAAACGATGATTTTGTAAAAAGTATTTGGGCTGACGCTTTTAGCGAAGCCCTCGACAATGCCGAAACTGAAACGGGAATTCCAACAAAAGATGTTTTAGAGCTGACTTGGGAAGAGGTTTTTGAGATAGAATATGTTCTGAACTAAAAATTGAAAACCATGAAAAACTGGGAAGACATTGCCACTACGTCCGAACAT
>REAB01000135.1 GCA_004293645.1 Cytophagia bacterium
CGCCCACAATCATCCAAAACGGTGCGCCCTCACCCGTTCCGTGCAGGCCGTCGTTGGTATAAATTTTGACCAATATATTTTTGGCTTGCTCAATGGTGCTAATGGCGATGGTAATGGGGGCTTTTAAACTTATATCAAATTTAAAAACTTCTATTTTGGTTATTTTGGGGGTCGTAGATTAAGTTTTTTGGGGGGAAGTTTTAAACGTAAAGCAATAAAGGCTCTATTTAAAGAGGTAAATTATTGGAAGGATAAACTTACTTTTTGCCACCAAACACATAGTGGACACTGAAATAGGGGGTTTCATTCAGCAATACAAAACGGATGTCTCGAGGTTGTTCTCTTATCTTAGAAAAGTTCAAATACCCTAATCTTGACTCAATAATGAAGTGCTTTCCAATAAAGTAGGCCAGCCCATATTCAATACTACTTTGAAAGACCCAATTATCCCATTCATCATCTTTGATTTCAACACCAGAATCGGTTGTAATCTCTGAATAATTATGGTATTTATAATGAGAGACACCAGCCTCCGTGTTGATGAAGAAATTAAGTCTGCCTTTGCCATAAAACCTTTGGGCATAAAGAGCAGAACTAAAACCAGTTTGCTGCCTACGAGACAAACGGTCATTATCTCTTTTTTCATCCCCAAACTGCCTACTTATTTGCGTAGATATATATCCTCCAATTAAAGTTTTGTCATTTATAAATCTCCCCAAATTCACGTTCAATGCTCCGTTCATATTACGATATGTATAGTCATAATTACTTGATCCACCTACTCTACGCTCAGCCGATTCGCTGTAACCTCCTCCTAAACGCCATCTTCCCTTATACCCAGGAATTTGTTTTAAACTATCTCCTATGGACAAGGGACGTAGCGCGTAGGACAATCCAAACTCAACCCTTGAAAAATAAAGGGGAACAAATCGAGAACTGACTTGTGCCGAAATAATAAATCGAGAATTGATAGGATACATTACACCCACCTCTGCTACCCCCCAAATAGCTCGATTTCGAACAAAGTTGTCATTGGGAACTGTGTTTATCACTGTTTTTTCAGAATTAAAATTTATCCCCAGTCCCGCTCCAACATAAGGATAGAACTGCAGATTGAGGTCGTAATATTTTCTAATAGTGGCACTTGCATCAATTACCAACATCCGCAAAAAGTCAGTTTCCGAACGTCCTTGATAAGTAGTAGCATACTGCTTGTAATAACGCATTGATGCGCTACTTGCGACTGCCCAATCTTTCTTATAAAAATGAAGATACGAAACCTCGGGGGCGTAGGAAAGAGGATATTCTGAATTAAAGTAACGTTGCGGAACTGTAAAGCCTCCCCAAATGTACTTATCTCCCTTCTCTATTTGAGCTTGCAAATGGCTACTCAAACTACATAATAAAATCAGCACTAAAAAGGTGTAAAGGTATTTCATCAAATTGTTTGGTTAAGTAACGTATAAATAATAAGTTGGCCTAATTGATTTTGAGTTTAATTTTAAATCATTGGTTTTCAGTATTTTACAAAAAAAGTAACTCCCAGTTTGTTATTTACCTGTTACTAAGTTAAAAAATATCACGCAGAACCCTACAACAAACTCACGCCCGTCATGTCGGTAGGTTGCGGCACGCCAAGCAATGCCAAAACTGTGGGGGCGATGTCGCTGAGCTTGCCGTCTTTGGGTTGGCCTTTGTAGGTGTTGCCCACAAACACGCAAGGTACCAAATTGATGGTGTGGGCGGTGTTGGGAGTGCCGTCTTCGTTTATCATAAATTCGGCGTTGCCGTGGTCGGCAATGATGATGCTGGTGTAGCCGTGCGCCAATCCTGCCGTGGCCACGGCTTCGGTACACTCGTCCACTACTTCGCAGGCTTTGACTACGGCCTCAAAAACGCCCGTGTGGCCTACCATGTCGGGGTTGGCAAAATTGAGACAAATAAAATCAACTTCTTCTTTTTGGATTTCAGGAATGATGGCATCACGAATATCACGGGCGGCCATTTCGGGTTTGAGGTCGTAGGTTTTTACATCTTTGGGCGAGTTGCAGAGGAGGCGAGATTCGCCTTCAAACGGAGTTTCGCGTCCACCCGAAAAGAAAAACGTAACGTGCGGGTATTTTTCGGTTTCGGCAATTCTAATTTGCTTTTTGCCCGCGTTGGCCAGCACTTCGCCCAGCGTATTGTTGAGGTTGTCTTTGTCGTAAATTACTTTTACGCCCACAAACGTATCGTCGTAGTTGGCCATTGTAACGTAGTACAAATCCAGTTTTTTGGTGTTTTGTTCTTCAAAATCTTGCTGCGTGAGCATCTGCGTAATTTCGCGGCCACGGTCGGTACGAAAATTGAAGCACAGCACCACGTCGCCCTCGGCAATGGGAGCCACGGGCGTGCCGTCGGCGTTGGTTACAATGATGGGTTCAATAAACTCGTCGGTTAAACCCGCGTCATAGGAGGCTTGAATCGCATTGAGTAATGGATTAGATTCCTCCTGCGTCGGAATGACAAAAGAGGCCGTCGGAATGACAAATGTTGAGCCTTCCCCCCGCACCATCGCATTGTAGGCTTTGGCCACGCGTTCCCAGCGTTTGTCGCGGTCCATGGCAAAAAACCGCCCCGTAACGCTGGCAATTTGGCCCACGGTTTGGTCTAAATGTTGCTGCAAATCGGTCAAAAATCCCAGTCCACTTTTGGGGCCGGTGTCGCGGCCATCGGTAAAAGCGTGGACGAACACGTCGGTCAGGCCTGCTTCGTGGGCAATGCTGCACAAGCCTTTGAGGTGGTCAATGTGCGAATGTACGCCTCCGTCAGACACCAGCCCAATGAAATGCACTTTTTTGCCGTTGGTTTTGGCATACGCCAGGGCATCGGCGAGGGCAGGCTCTTTGGCCAAAGTACCCGTCTGCACGGCCAAGTTTATTTTTACCAAATCTTGATACACCACGCGCCCCGCGCCGAGGTTGGTGTGGCCTACTTCGGAGTTGCCCATTTGGCCAGCGGGCAGCCCTACGGCCAAGCCACTGGCTTCGAGTTTGCTGTGCGGATATTGCTGCAAAATGCGGTCATAAAAAGGGGTGTTGGCCACGTCCACGGCCGATACGGCTGTTTTGAGCGGAATGCCCCAGCCGTCCATGATAATCAAAATTACTTTATTTTTCATTTTCTGTAAAAATCAATAATGGTTTGAAAAATACCAAGAACAACGGGGAGTTCTTGCAGGTTGTATTTTTGGGTATCTATCTTCAAAATGTTTTGTTCTAACTTCATAAATAGCCAATCTTCTCCCGTCGTTACACAACCGTACAATACGGGTAAAGAATTTTTACGAGATTCATTGAATATTTTTGCTCCACACAATTGTGCCGCACACTGATTAATACCCAAATCTATGTCTTGTTTTTTTGCTTCTACAACGGCCAATAGAGGTAAGTTAAGGCTGTAAGACCCTGTTTCTCTGGCAATTATGAAATCACACTCTCCTACCAGCCCATGCTGGCGGTCGGCATCTAAACGCTCTCCTGAGTAAAAAGTGATAAAATCTAAATTACGGTGTTTGATTTCGACTAAAACAGGGGCAACAATTAGCTCTGAGCGCGATTTTTCGGACCTAATGGGCAGTGTTTTGCCCAATGCAAGTGTTTGAAGTAACCAATCGCTGGCTTCAACAGTTTGAATTTGATTAAAAATAGTTTCGCGCTTATTTTTAATGCCAAATTCGAGTTCCAATCGCTCTAATGTAAAATCTTTGTAGGCCATAACCGTAAATAAGTAGTTGGGCAGAAATAGGCGGTTCGCCGCTGCGATTATATTATTTTTGATTTGTAATAAAGGGTAATTTGGTAGTAATAAATTGATAAACATACAATTACAAGTAAGTACTTATTTACGCTAAGTTATGCTTTTCGGCAAGGTATTGCAAGAAGTTTTGGCCGCAACGCTCCACTATTTGATACACTTCTTCAAAGGCGGCAATGTCTTCGTAATAAGGGTCGGGTACTTCGGAGGTGTCGGCTTGCGGGTCAAAATCGCGGTACAGAAACAACCTGTCTTCGGGCATTTGTAGGCCAGTACTGCGCCGAAAAAGGGCTTCTATATTTTCAAAATTCGACTCGTCCATCGCAATCAAGTAGTCAAACTCCGCAAAATCTTCGCTTGATAGTTTGCGGCCACGGTGCGTGAGCGTGATGCCGTAGTCGGCGGCCACGCGGCGCGAGCGCGGGTCGGGCAGTGCCCCAATGTGGTAGCTGTGCGTGCCAGCCGAGTCGCAGATTATTTGGTCAGAAATCCCCCGTTGGGCTACCAACTCCCTAAAAACGCCCTCAGCCAGCGGTGAACGGCAAATATTGCCGAGGCAAACGAAGAGAATTTTGAGGTCAGTAGTCATGGGGCAATGGTCAGCGGTCAAAGGGCAGTAGTGAACAGTCAAAGGTCAGTAGTGAATGGACTCTGCGGGCTACCCGCATTGACTAATGTCTAAGGACCAATAACTCACTTTTCCAACGGTTCGTTTTGCTCGTTTACAATTACAAAAACGTCTTCGGTGGGCTTTTTCATGAAGTATTTTTCGCGGGCGTATTTTTCGCGCAGCTTGTCGCTGCTGAGGGTTATGGCTTCTTCTTTTTTGAGGGTTTCTATTTGGTCTTGGTAATATTCTTTTTCGCGCTTCAATTGCTGCAATTTCCACCAATTGCCCACCTGAGTTGGTACGCTGTTTAGCTCAAAAAACAAAATCCAAACCAGCAAACCCACGCTGGTGGCCACGTAAAAGTTTTTAAAAAAACGGAAGCGGTGCATGGTGGAGAATGATTGGGTGGTTGAATGATAGAATGATTGAATGATTGGGTGGTTGAATGATTGAATGGTTGAATGATTGGGTGGTTGAATGATTGGGTGGTTGAATGGTTGAATGATTGGGTGGTTGAATGATTGAATGGTTGAATGATTGGGTGGTTGAATGATTGAATGGTTGAATGATTGGGTGGTTGAATGATTGAATGGTTGAATGATTGAATGGTTGAATGATTGGGTGGTTGAATGATTGGGTGGTTGAATGATTGGGTGGTTGAATGATTGAATGGTTGGGTGGTTGAATGATTGAATGGTTGAATGAGTCAGTATTGTTATATTCAATCATTCGATACTCTTTCATTGCATAGTGAAGAATGATAGAATGATTGCGTATTTTTCTATTCTATCATTCTATCATTCAACATCCAACATCCAACATCCAATCATTAAAACTTAATGCCTGGGAAATACGCGGTTTCGCCGAGTTCTTCTTCGATGCGTAGCAATTGGTTGTATTTGGCCATGCGGTCGGAGCGCGATGCCGAGCCTGTTTTGATTTGACCCGTATTCAACGCCACGGCCAAGTCGGCAATGGTACTGTCTTCGGTTTCGCCCGAGCGGTGGCTCATGATGTTTTTGTAGCTGTTGCGCTTGGCCATGCTCACGGTATCGATGGTTTCGGAAAGCGAGCCAATTTGGTTTACTTTTACCAAAACGGCGTTGGCTACGCCCTGGTCAATACCCATTTGGAGGCGTTTTACGTTGGTAACAAACAGGTCGTCGCCCACCAATTGACATTTTCCTTTGAGCAAATCGGTGTGCATTTTCCAGCCCGCCCAATCGTCTTCGGCCATGCCGTCTTCGATGCTGATGATGGGGTATTTGCTCACCCAATCGGCCCAGAAAGCGGCCATTTCTGCCGACGTAAACTCTTCTTTGGTTGATTTTTTGAACACGTAGCGCCCCGTTTCTTCGTTGTAAAACTCCGATACGGCGGCATCCATGGCAATAAAAATATCTTCGCCAGGGCGGTAGCCTGCTTTTTCGATGGCCAACAAAATAATTTCAAGTGCTTCTACATTCGACTTGATGTTGGGGGCAAAACCGCCTTCGTCGCCGACGTTGGTAGAATAGCCTTTCGATTTCAAAACGCCCTTCAACGCATGAAACACCTCCGTACCCATGCGCAACGACTGCGAGAAGGTGTCAGCTTTGGTGGGCATTACCATAAACTCTTGAAAATCAATGGAGTTGTCGGCGTGCGAGCCACCGTTCATGATGTTCATCATGGGCACGGGCAGCGTGTTGGCACTTACCCCACCCACGTACCTGAACAGCGGCATACCTGCTTCTTGCGCGGCGGCTTTGGCCACCGCCAGCGATACGCCCAAAATGGCATTGGCACCCAGTTTGCCTTTATTGGCCGTACCGTCGAGTTCAATCATGATTTTGTCAATCAAGTTTTGCTCAAATATGGGCATTCCCAGCAGTTCTGGATAAATAAGCTCGTTTACGTTCTGAACGGCCTTCAACACGCCCTTGCCCAAATAAACGCCCTTGTCTTCGTCGCGCAGTTCAACGGCTTCGTGTACGCCCGTAGAAGCACCCGAAGGCACGGCAGCGCGACCCAAAAAACCGTTTTCAGTTCGTACATCTACTTCGATGGTGGGGTTGCCACGCGAATCTAAAATTTGGCGGGCGTGTATTGATTGAATTGTGCTCATGTTTAATTGGTTGTGTGTGTTGGTAAAATTGCGAGAGTTGGTTATTTAAGTACAAAATAAGCAAAAAAATGTATTGAGTGGATTTGAAAATTTGAAAATGTGCTAATTTGAAATTAAGTAACTGATTTTCAATTAATTAATTTCAATAAAAATCCCGTTTTGTTTTGCAGAATTACACAAAAAACAAAAAAAGGCAAAATCTTAACACCTTTTGCCTTTGCAAAGTGTTATGTGTTGGTAGCATTGTTTGTAGCATCTCTATGACTGTATCCACCCCATCTGCCATTTGTATTTTGCCCACTTCGGGCTGGGAGGCTGCCCGCGCCATGGGCTTGGCGGCGGCTTTGTGGCGCTTGCCCCGCCAGCAAGACAAGCACCTGATTGTCAATTTTGGGCGCGAAATTACCAAAACTAAAATTGTAATCGAAGACCTGCCGAGTGGTTTTGCGGTGAGTCCTTTTGTGAATCCCGACGGGGCCGAGTCGCTCTTTATTGAGGCCGATTTATACGTTCGGTTGGGAGAAAATGCGGCCAACGCCATCGAAAAATACGGCGTACCCGAAAGCCACGCGGTGCGGCGGCGTTGGGAACAAAAAGTGTCAGAACTCTCAAAAAGTACGTCAAAGTCTTCATCAGCAAGCGATTGGCAGTTTGTTGAAAATAAAAATCAGCAACAATATTTTGAAAATACCGTGGCGGCGGCGGTAGCGGCCATCGAAGCGGGACAAATGCAGAAAGTGGTGCTGTCGCGCACAAAAAAGGCGCAATTGCCCGTTCATTTCAACCCCGTTGAGGCATTTGAAAAACTATGCGTAGCCTATCCAAATGCTTTTGTGTCGCTGGTTTTTTTGCCACACTTGGGGCAAATTTGGCTCGGTGCCACCCCCGAAACCTTGGTGAGCTTGGACGAAGCAGGTATTTTTAAAACTGTTTCGTTGGCGGGTACGCAGTCGGCGTATAGTGCAGATGGTCAGCTTCTTACGGCGCGTCAAGCGCAATGGACGCACAAAGAAATCGAAGAACAGGCGCTGGTAAGTCGGTATATTATTGAGTGTTTTAAGAAAATTAGGGTGCGCGAATACGTAGAAGAAGGCCCCAAAACGGTCATTGCGGGCAATTTGATGCACCTCCGCACCGACTACACCGTGGACACCAACGAGATTCGTTTTTCGCAGCTGGGTTCGGTCATGTTAGAGTTGCTCCACCCCACTTCGGCGGTGTGTGGAATGCCCAAATTTCCTGCGTTGCAGTTTATCCAAAACCACGAAGACTATCCGCGCGAGTTGTACAGCGGCTTCATGGGGCCAGTCAATGTTGGGAATGAAACGCATTTGTTTGTTAATTTGCGGTGTTTAAAAATAGAAAACGGAATGGCTACGCTCTACGCGGGCGGCGGCATTACCGAAGACTCAACCCCCGAAAAAGAATGGAACGAAACCGAACTCAAATGCCAAACGCTGCTATCGGTGGTGTAGTGGCCGTTTTGGCACTCTGGATGTGGAGCTGCGACCCGTCAAAAAAAGAAAAAACCACCCAAACAGAAGCCCCAGCTGCTTACGCATACGACTACACAAAGCCCACGGCCAAGTACGAAATGCCCGCCGTTTTGAAAGAAATCTCGGGTATTTCTTTTTACCAAGAAAACCAACTTTTGTGCGTGCAAGACGAAGCAGGTGAGGCATTTGTGTATGATTTGGCGCAGCAAAAAATAGAAAAAAAGCACCTCTTTGGCCCACCCGACGACTACGAGGACATTGTACAAGTAAAAGACGAAATATACGCCCTCCGCAGCGACGGTAAATTGTTCAATTTTAAATGGGGCGATAAGCAAACCCGCGAAATAGAAACCGATTTGCCAGGCAAAAACGACGTGGAAGGACTCACCTACAATCCCGAAAACAACCGCTTGTATTTGGCCGTAAAAGAAGCCTCCAAAAAAGCAACCGATAAGGGCGACAAGCTCATTTATTCGTTCGATTTGAAGCGCCGCGCGGTGTATGAAGAGCTAAAATTAATCGAAAGTCGCTTTGAAAACGCGGGCCTAAAAGGCAAAGATTGGAAAGATTTTAAGCCGTCGGGGGTGGCCATTCAGCCGCAAACGGGGCAAGTCTATTTGCTCAGTTCGGCAGGCCACCGACTCCTCGTTTTAAGCAAAAACGGCAGCCCGCTGCAAAACATTGAACTCAATCCAAGTACGTTTCGCCAACCCGAAGGCATCTGCTTTGCCCCAAATGGCACACTCTACATAGCGAGCGAAGGCGACGGCAAAAAGGGCTACATTCTCCAGTTTTCGCCTGCCAATTCGCCTTTGTAAATAACCAACTGCATTGGCGCATTTGTTGTCTTTGAACCGAAGCCGATGCGCCGTTTTGGGCTGCAAAAAACAAATTTAATTTTTACAATGGGCTTATTATCAGCGCTTTGTCGCCCATTGTCTGTGTGGACACAGACAATATTCTGGCCCATTGTCAGTGTCCACACTGACAATGCCCTATGCTTACTCCAGCTGCAAATCGGGGTGAGCCACCGACTTTGATAGAAGTTTGGGGCTTAGGTTTGTAACTTTCTTGAAAAAATCGTTGTTGGTAAAAAGAGTTGAATCAAGCAAAAAAAATGAAACGCGGATATGCCAACGCGGATTGTCGCAGGTAAATGATGGGCAATCAAAAACCTCAAACCGCGCGGGCAGCCCCGCACAAACCTCAAATTCTCCCCAGTGAACGAAGAACAAAAAAGTGGTAAAATATTTGATTTACCCACCTTACGCCGACTTTTTAGTTTTGCAACGCCCTACCGAAAACAGTTTTACGGGGTTATTGTCATCATTTTGTTGGGCGCGGTGTTGTCGCCTGTCAATCCGCTGCTTATTCGCTACACCATTGACAACCAAATTGCCAACGGCGACTACAACGGCTTGTCGTTGATGCTGCTGGCCATGATTGGCGTGCTGTTGTTGCAAAGTGCCATTCAGTTTGCCAATACCTACTTATCGGGCTGGCTGGGGCAGCACATTATCCGCGATATTCGGGTGCAGGTTTACCAAAAAGTATTGAGTTTACGGCTTAAGTTTTTTGACAATACGCCCATTGGTCGGCTCGTTACGCGTACCATTTCTGACGTTGAAACGCTGGCCGATGTATTTACCGACGGAATGGCCGCCATTGCGGGCGACATTTTGCAACTTGTCCTCATCATTGGGGTTATGTTTTATACCGACTGGCGGCTGTCGCTCATTAGCCTTTCTACGGTGCCGTTTATGTTGATTAGCACCTACGTTTTCAAAGAAAAAATCAAGGATTCGTTCAACGAAGTGCGCACGGCGGTGGCCAATTTGAGTTCGTTTGTGCAAGAACACATCACGGGCATGAGCATTGTGCAGATTTTTAGTGCCGAAAAAATTGAATACGATAAGTTTAAAGCCACCAACGCTACGCACCGCGATGCCAACATTCGTTCTATTCTGTATTATTCAATTTATTTTCCAGTAGCCGATATTATTGCGGCGGCGGCCACGGGGTTGGTGGTGTGGTATGGTGCCAAGCAAATGCTGAGTTACGACGTAACCTTTGGGACGGTTACGGCTTTTGTGGTTTTTATCAACCTGTTTTTTAGACCCATCAGAATGTTGGCCGACCGCTTCAATACGCTCCAAATGGGCATTGTTAGCACCGACCGCATCTTAAAACTGTTGGACAGCGACGAATTTAACGCCAATGATGGCACACTAAAACCCACCAACTTGGAGGGAAACGTGGATTTTAAGAACGTTTGGTTTGCGTACAACGAAGAAAACTACGTCTTAAAAAACATTTCTTTTGGCGTGCAGCAAGGCCAAACCATTGCTTTTGTGGGGGCAACGGGCGCTGGTAAGTCCTCGATTGTCAATCTGTTGAGTCGTTTTTATGAAATAAATCAAGGCCAAATTTTGATAGACAACATAGACGTAAACCAGTATGAACTGGGTGCGTTGCGCAAAAATATTGGCGTGGTGCTGCAAGATGTCTTTTTGTTTTCGGATACAATTCTCAACAACATTACCCTCGGCGACGACTCCATTGGCCGCGAACGCGTGATAGCGGCTGCCCAGTTGGTGGGCGTTCACGATTTTATTGAACGACTCCCCAATGGCTACGATTACAACGTCATGGAGCGCGGGGCTACGCTGTCGGTGGGGCAGCGGCAGCTTATTTCGTTTGTGCGGGCACTCGTGCACGACCCCAAAATCATTGTACTTGACGAGGCTACCAGTAGCGTGGACACCGAAACCGAGGAATTGATTCAGGCCGCCATCGAAAAGCTCATGAAAGGCCGCACGGCCATTGTGATAGCCCACCGCCTTAGCACCATTCAAAAAGCCGACCAGATAATAGTGCTCGACAAAGGCGAAATTCAAGAAAAAGGTACGCACGATGAGCTGCTGGCCCAAGATGGTTTTTATGCCAATCTGTACCGAATGCAGTACAAAGAAGTGCTCGATTAAATCAAGGTGTTTTTTATTTGTAGTTCAAAATGAATCATTTTCAATCGGTTAATCCTGCCCAAATTTTACTCCTCAAAGCCGCGCTTTTTCCTGCCAACGAAGCATTGATTTACTGGGAAAAATGGCGCAGTCTCCATCATCTAACAGACGACAAAGTGCTTGATAATGAGCAGGCTTTGCCACCTGTTTTTAAAAACCTTGACGCTGGTTCTTACCGATTGATGCCCCTGATATATCGCAACTTAGAGCAAACCTCCGACTTGCTGGTGCCGCATCTCAAAAGCATTTACCGAAATACGTGGATGAAAAACCAGTTTGTGCTCAAAAAAGTAAGGGAGGCCGTTGCCGCTTTGCAAAACGCTGGCATTGAAACTATGCTTTTGAAAGGACTGTGCATGGCGCTGATTTATTACAAAGATTTGGGCGTACGCCCCACCGCCGACGGCGACGTAATGGTGCATACCAAAGACGTAAAACAGGCCATTGCGGTGCTAAAAAAGCAACCCTACAACTACGATATAGCGAGCTTCGACAACGCCATGAGCGACTACATACACGCGGCTCATTTGTTCGATCAAGACAATTTTGATTTCGACATTCATTGGCATTTGTTGTTTTTGAACCGCACCGCCGAAGCTGATGCACCGTTTTGGGATGCCAAAAATAAATTTAATTTCCCCAACGGACTTACTACCAGCGTTTTATCGCCTACGCACCAAGTTTTGCACAATTTAGTGCACGGCAATTTTCCCGATGTAGCCGCGCCCATTCGGTGGGTAGCCGACTGCTACGTGATTTGTCAAAACCACGAAATAGACTGGCTTGAAATATTAAAAATAGCCAAAGAAAAACGAATGTTAGTGCCTGTTTTAGAAGGCATTGCATTGTTGCGGTCGGAGTTTAAACTGATATTAAAACCCGAAGTAGCAGCCCAAATAAATCAATTGAAACCCAACCCAATTGAGGCATCTTATCATGATTTTTTAAAGAAAAATGTCCACAAAAAATCAGCGTTAAAAAAAGCCATTAAGTTTTATCGAAAAGCAAGTTTTGAGTATGATTTGTACCACGCCGATTATTTAAAAATACCCTATTTGGCATATTTAGGCAAAAAAATGTCGGCCCGCAGCTACGCACATCTCACTCAATCATAAACCTCAATACAGCTTTTACTGGCAGCCGTTGGCTCACTTTGTGGGGCATTTGGCCAAACTTACGGCTTATTGGCGTATCTTTGCGGCATGGCACTTGACCCCAAAAATCTGCACGATGAACTTACCTTTCAGACTGCCCGCAGTGGCGGCGCAGGCGGCCAAAACGTCAATAAAGTAGAAACAAAGGTAGAACTGCGCTTCGATGTGGCACAATCTAAGCTATTGACCGACGAAGAACGCGCGCTTTTACTCCAAAAATTGGCCTCCAAAATAACCAACGAAGGCATATTGACGCTTTACCACCAAACGGAACGCACCCAACTGGCCAACAAAGAAAAAGTAATCAGAAAGTTCAACAAGTTGATTGAACAGGCTTTTGTGGTGGCCAAAAAACGGCTTCCCGTGCCGATGTCGGCGGCGGCCAAAGATGCCCGCCGACAAGCCAAAGAGCGCAATGCAGCAGTAAAAGCCAACCGAAAAAAAATAGATTTAGAGTAACCAAACTTCTTTTTTGCAGTTTATTCGCAACTGTTTGCCCAAAAAATTGTTATGTTATATTACCTTCCTTGTTATTAAAAGAGTAGCATTAAACTGAATGATACAAGACTCAAACGACCTCTACGCCCGCCTCCTAATGGCCGACACCGATTTGGATAATTTAGAAATCTTACCGCTGGGCGGAAACGATGCCAATGAAAACCCCATCGAAATGCCCGACGAATTGCCCATCTTACCGATGCGCAACACCGTGTTGTTTCCAGGCATGATTATTCCCGTTACGGTGGGGCGACAAAAATCAATTCGCTTGGTTAAAAAAGCCTACAAAGGCGACCGCCTCATTGGCGTAATAGCTCAAACCAGCCAAGACCCCGACGAACCTACCAAAACTGATTTGTACGAAATTGGCACTATGGGTTACATCATCAAAATGATAACCCTGCCCGATGGCAATACTACCATTATTTTGCAAGGAAGACAGCGATTTAAAGTAGTTGAATACACCCGCGAAGATCCTTTTATGGTGGCGCGGGTGGCGGCTATTGAAGACGTTTTTTTGAATCCCAATAAAAAAGAATCGAAAGCGTTGATTCAATCACTGCGCGACTCGGCGCTGCGAATATTGCGGCTCAACCCCGAAATTCCGAACGAAGCGCGCATTGCCCTTGATAACATCGACAGCCCGATTTTTTTGACGCATTTTCTGTCTTCTAATATCAACACCGACGTGCCCGAAAAGCAAGCCTTGCTGCAAGCGCCCAACATTGGCACGCAAGCCCACATGTTGCTCGGCTACATGATGAAAGAAATTCAGATGCTCGAACTCAAACGCGAGATTCAGTCGAGGGCCAGTTCGGACATTGACCAGCAGCAACGCGACTATTTTTTGCGGCAGCAAATTAAAGTGATGCAAGACGAGCTGGGCATGGAAACGCCCGAGCAAGAATTGGAAGGAATCAGAGCCAAAGCAGCCAAGAAAAAATGGCCAGCGGCGGTAATGAAGCACTTTGAAAAAGAAGCGCAAAAGTTGCAGCGTATCAATCCCATGGCTCCTGAGTATCCCGTTACGCTCAATTATTTGGAGCTAATGACCGACCTGCCGTGGAGCGAATACACCAAAGATAATTTTGACCTCAAACGCGCCCAAAAAATACTTGATGCCGACCATTTTGGCCTCGAAAAAGTAAAAGAGCGTATCATTGAGTATTTGGCCGTTTTAAAACTCAAAAATAGCCTCAAAGCCCCCATTTTGTGCCTCTACGGCCCTCCTGGGGTGGGCAAAACCTCGCTGGGCAAGTCGGTGGCCAAGGCATTGGGCCGCAAGTACATCAGAATGGCACTGGGTGGCTTGCACGACGAAGCCGAAATCAGGGGCCACCGCAAAACCTACATTGGAGCCATGCCAGGCAAAATTGTTCAAAACATCAAAAAAGTGGGTTCGTCAAACCCCGTTTTTATCTTGGACGAAATAGACAAAGTAAGCTCTAATTTTAGGGGCGATCCTGCCTCGGCTTTACTCGAAGTGCTTGACCCTGAGCAAAATAACGCTTTTACTGACAACTACTTGGAGGTAGAATATGACCTTTCGAGGGTACTTTTTGTGGCCACCGCCAACTCGCTTGATACCATTCACCCCGCCCTGCGCGACCGCATGGAAATTATCGAATTGACGGGCTACACGGTAGAAGAAAAATTGCAGATTGCCAAAAAATACTTAGTACCCAAACAGCGCAAAGACCACGGGCTGGCGCTCAAAGATTTTGCAATAGAAGACAAAGCCATTGTAAAAGTGATAGAGCACTACACGCGGGAGTCGGGAGTGCGCAATCTGGAACAAAAAATTGGTACATTGGTGCGCAAAGTGGCCAAAATGGTGGCCATGGAAGACGATTATGCAAAGCTCATCAAGACCGACCAAATTGAGAAAATGCTCGGGGCCGAAGTGTACGACAAAGACCTCTACCAAGACAGCGAAACGGCGGGCGTGGTAACGGGCTTGGCGTGGACATCGGTGGGAGGCGAGATTCTCTTCATCGAGTCAAGTTTGAGTCGTGGCAAGGGTGCTTTGACGCTCTCTGGCCAACTCGGCGACGTGATGAAAGAGTCGGCGGTGGCGGCACTGTCGTACATCAAAGCCCACGCCGACGAGCTCGATATTGACCAGCGACTCTTCAATCACTACGATTTACACGTACACGTGCCTGCGGGTGCGGTGCCCAAAGATGGGCCGTCGGCGGGCGTTACCATGCTCACTTCGATTACTTCTATTTATACCCAACGCAAAGTAAAACCGTTTGTCGCCATGACGGGCGAGATAACCCTGCGTGGCAAAGTGCTGCCCGTGGGCGGTATCAAAGAAAAAATATTGGCGGCCAAACGTGCGGGTGTCAAAGAAATAATTTTGTGTAATAAAAACCGCAAAGACATCGAAGAAATAAAAGCCGACTACGTGAAAGACTTGACGTTTCACTACGCCGAAAACGTGGACGACGTACTGAAAATAGCCTTATTGCCGCAAAAAATAGCCAAACCCATGCGGTTTGTGCTGCCCGAAGAAACCAAGATTTAGTTGTTGAATGGATTGGACCAAATACATACCGCAGTATGGGCAAGAAATAGAAAAAATGGCCGCTTTTTGGCTCAAATTTAGCATTGATAGCTCCTTCGGGGGCTATTTTTGTGTTATTTCTGCCAAAGGAGAAATAACCGATACCGACAAATACGTACTTTGGCACGGGCAGCAGGCTTATACTTTTGCCAAATTATACCAACAAATTACCCCCCGCCCCGAATGGTTAGAATATGCCAAAAACGGGGCTGATTTCTTGTTGCAGTTTGCCAGCGACTCCAAAGACAACTGGTATGCCACCACCGACCGCATGGGGCATTTGGTGCAAGTTGCCACCGATGTCCAGCCCGAAGCATTTGCGGCGGCGGCTTGGGGAATGTTGGCGCGGGTGTTGACAGAAGAAATATACGCCGAAACCGCCCGAAAAACGCTCCAAAAAGCCTTTAAAAAGCGCGACAAAACTTTGCTCAAATGGACAGAAGACCCAACTGGGCTGCGCCATCTCAAAAATTTGAACGAATGGACAGCTCTGGCCACGGCCTTGCTGGCTTGCCAAGAAACAGTGAGCGAAAAGTTTTTGAAAGAAAAAGCCGCGCTGCTACTTACCGAGCTAACCACGCATTTTTGGGAACCCCGCGCCGACATATTGCTCACCAACGTACCCGCTTGGGGAGGTTATTGGGAATGTGAAAAAGGGCGTAGTTTGCAACCAGGAGCTGCATTTGAAGCATTGAGCGCAGGGTTGGATTTGGCAAGATTGCTCAAAAAAAATAAAATATCGAAACAATTGGCACGGCAAGTTCAGTACATTGCTCAAACCACTTGGGACGAAAAATACGGCGGCTTTTTTCAAGCATTAGACCTCAAAAGTTTGCCTTTACCCAACACCACCGCCAGCCATAAACTGGCCGAGGTGCAGCTCAATGCGCTCGTGGCGTTGCAAAAAGCCGAGTCTGTTTTGAATGACCACGAACTGTTTAAACTTTGGCAACGCACCCACGATTATCTTTGGCAGCATTTTCCAGATAGGTCGGTGGTGGGGGAGTGGGTAGGCGTGCTGAATAGACACGGCGAGCCGCTGCTCGAACTCAAAGCCACCAGCCACAAATGCGCCTACCAGACCGTTGCCAAAATAATAGACCTCACGAGTGCCAACACCCGTGAGGTCTAAAAAATACCAACTTGGACCAGTTTTTAAAAAGTCGTCAAAGTCATTAATTACCTTGATTGATAGAACCAGCACCAAACATTTTTTCACGAATGGCGGCAGTTCGGGCATCTAATTCAGGTTTTGGCTTGTAAACATTCTTGGTTTGGGCGGCTGCCGAGTCGGGATGCACGCCATAAACGTATTGGTCGCCGTCGCGGTAATCGCTTTGTTCAATATTATTACTTTTTTGATACGTACAACCGCTCATCAATGCTATTCCCAAAATGCCACCCAACAGTACTGTATTTCGTTTCATAATTTTAACCAATTATTTAATTTTTTACAAAAGTAACGCCCCGTTTCCAATTTGCCAACGGTTGCGATTATGATTTCTTGACTTTTTATAAGATTTTTGAGCAGTCGTAGAAAATATAACCATTATCTCCTTCTTTTGTTATAGTATAAACCATGAATCAACCAACCACCTCGCCCGCAGCATGACCACAACCCTCGAAAAATTGACACCCCGCCAGATTGTAGCCGAATTGGACAAATACATCATAGGCCAGCACGATGCCAAACGCAACGTAGCCATTGCCCTGCGCAACCGATGGCGCCGCATGAACAGCAGCGAGGAAATGCGGGCCGAAATAATTCCGAACAATATTTTGATGATTGGGGCAACGGGCGTGGGCAAAACCGAAATAGCCCGCCGTTTGGCCAAAATTGCCGACGCGCCCTTTGTTAAAGTAGAAGCCTCCAAGTTTACCGAAGTGGGCTACGTAGGCCGCGACGTAGAAAGCATGGTGCGCGACTTGGTGGAGCAAGCCGTAAATATGGTGAAGGCGGCCAAAAAAGAAGAAGTAAAACACAAAGTGCAAGAAATTGTGGAAGACATTATTTTGGACGTGCTGATTCCGCCCGCCAAGCGAAATCGCAGTGCCAAAAACGCGGCCGTTACCAACGTAGAAGGCGAAACCGTGTCTGACCAAGAACTCAACGAGCGCACCCGCACCCGTTTTAGAGATAAACTGCGGCGCGGCGACTTGGAAGACCGCAAAATTGAGATTGATATGCAGTCGTCGCAAGCACCCAATATTGGCGTAATGGGCGGTGCCATTGACGACCTCTCCATGATGAATATTCAAGATATGCTGGGCGGAATGATGCCCAAACGCAACAAAAAACGCCGCATGAGCATTGCCGATGCCCGCAAAGTACTGCTCGAAGAAGAAGCCGCCAAGCTCATTGACATGGACGAAGTAAAAGAGGAGGCCATTCGGAAAGCCGAAGATTTGGGCATTATTTTTATTGATGAAATTGACAAAATAGCCAACGCCAGCAGCAAAAGTGGCGGCGTGGACGTAAGCCGCGAGGGCGTACAACGCGACCTACTCCCCATTGTAGAAGGTTCGACCGTAAATACCAAACATGGCCCCATCAAAACAGACCACGTGCTTTTTATTGCGGCGGGGGCGTTTCACGTTTCTAAGCCGTCCGACTTGATTCCTGAGTTGCAGGGGCGTTTTCCTATTCGGGTAGAGTTGCAGAGTTTGAGCCAGGGCGATTTTTGCCGCATCTTGAAAGAACCCCGCAATGCCCTCACGCGGCAGTACGAGGCCATGATGCAGGCCGAAGGTGTGGTGCTGCGATTTGAAGACGATGCCCTCGACGAGATGGCCGCCATCGCGTTTCAGATTAATTCGGAAGTAGAAAACATTGGCGCGCGCCGCCTCCAAACCGTTATGAGTACGCTTCTCAACGATTTTATGTTCGACATTCCCGATGTCATTGGCGCAGGTTCTGAGGTGGTTGTTACCCGCGAAACGGTGCAAACGCGGCTGAGTCATTTGGTCAAAAATCGTGATTTGAGTCAGTACATTTTGTAAAAAAAACGATTATCTGACGCTGGCGTTGGTTTGTGTCGTAATTTTGTAAAATGAATGAGCTGAAAACGCTAATCGGTAAAGAAATTACGCTCGAATGGCGGCAACGTTACGCCCTCAACGGCATGATATTGTACATTGTGAGTACGGTTTTTGTGTGCTATCTGAGTTTTAGGCTCAAGTCCAGTCAGTTAAATCCCATTACTTGGAACACGCTTTTTTGGATAATTTTGCTTTTCACGGCCGTTAGTGCCATTGCCAAAAGTTTTACGCAAGAGCGGGCTGGGCGTGCGCTTTATTATTACACGTTGGCCAGTCCGCAGGGCATTATTTTATCAAAAATCTTGTACAATTCGGGCTTGTTGCTGCTGCTTTCTATGCTCGGATTTGGGTTTTATGCCTTTGTAATGGGCAATCCCGTCGGCGATTTGCCCATGTATTTGCTGAGTATTGTGCTGGGCAGTTTGGGCTTTGCCACTACGCTCACGCTGGTGGCGGGCATTGCCTCCAAAGCCGACAACAACGGGGCTTTGATGTCTATTTTAAGTTTTCCGCTCATTTTACCCATGTTGTTGATGGTGATGAAACTGGCCAAAAATGCGCTCGACGACCTCGACCGCAGTGCCAGTTTGGACGAGATACTGGTTTTGTTGGCATTAGATATGATGGTAGTGGCTTTGTCTTATATTTTGTTTCCGTACTTGTGGCGAAGCTGATTTACAAATATCAAATAACATATATCATATATCAAATAAGTAGTTGGGTAGAAATAGTTTATATTATTTTTGATTTGTAATAAAGGGTAATTTGGTAGTAATAAATTGATAAACAGACAATTACAAAAAATTACTATAATTACAAACA
>REAB01000136.1 GCA_004293645.1 Cytophagia bacterium
GTTTTGCAGGTAGATTTCAACCAAAAACCCGCGCCAACCATCAAAACACGGCTCATGAAAACGCCCTGCTACTACGCCGACTATCACAGCAGCAACGCGTTTCCTGACAACAATCTTTTTAAGTTCACAAACATGGGTATTACGCGCCTCAGTATGATGCTGGGCGCACGAAATGAACTCAATACCGCGCTGGTGCCCGTGCAGTTTTCTGACACGCAGTCGGCTTCGTTGCTGGCCAACTACGACATTGGGCGGCCTTTTGTTACCGATGCCCAGTCCTTAAATCTCGTTACACCCGTGGGCTGGCTCAAAGACTGGGTTTATGCCGAGCCATCGGCCATTAACTGGCCGTTTGGCATTTCACAAGGTACTGCCCACCCGCAGTTCGACCCCCGCACCCGCGAGGTCTTTACGGTCAATTATAACGCTTCAAAGGGGGCGTTTGTGGCCATCAAAAATGCTATTTTTTACCTTTCCAACCCGCACTTTACTTTCAAACAAAAAATGAAAGAAGTGTGGCAATTGATAACGGGCACGCAACAACGACCCAATATTATTAAACGCATCGGCGGTTTTTTGAAACGCGTCGGCGACCTCTTCAGGGGCGACAAATGGCAGGAAGAAAAAGATGAAGAACCCCACGCTACCAACGTACGCCTGCTGCGCTGGAAAGGCGACCAAACCCTCGAAACGTGGGTGGTGATGAAAAAAGACGGCACGTATTTGGAAATTGCCGAGTGCATGCACCAAATGGGCATTACGCAAGATTACATCATCTTGACCGACTGCTCGTTTAAGTTCTCGCTCGATATGATGGTGCTGAACCCGTTTGCCAATCACCCCGCCTTTGACCGTTTTTTTAGATGGGTTTTCTCCAAACCCATGACCCCTTTTACACGCACGTACATCGTAAAAAGAGCCGACTTAAAACCAGGTGGCGGCACCGTAACCGCCGTAGAGTTGGACAAACCCATTCCGCTCGAAACGATTCACTACTCGCTCAACTACGCCAATCCCAATGGCCAATGCACGCTTTATGGCGTACACAATGCCGCCACTTGCATTGCCGAGTGGCTACGCCCTTACGACATCAACGCCCTGACGGGCAAGCAAATAGACCCCGAAGTGGTGAGTTTATTTGCCACGGGAGCCATGGATTTGAGCCGTTTTGGCAAGTGGGTGTTTGATGCCGAAAATGGCAAATTGCTCGAAGACAAAACCCATATTTACTGCGCCAAAGGCGACGTGGACGGGCCTGTTTTAGGGCCAAACACCTGGGAAATTACGTTTTATGCTTACCGTGGCATGATTTCAGAAAGCGAAACCGTTGATGAAATCAGGCATTTGTATTTTATTTCTGCTGGCACCGACTCGCGGATGTTGTCGAAATTTATTCGAGATTTATACGCCAAATATCCTAACCGCTTCTTGTCGGTTAAAGAAATAGAACGCTGCACGGCCAAAAGTTTGCCCTATTGCTTGGTGCATCTCAACTGCCAAACCATGCAGCCCGAAGCTGATTTTTACCAAGTTGCCCCCGAACATTATTTGCGAAATGTTCAATTTGTACCGCGCCCCACGCCCACGCCCGACATGGACCCGCAAATGGACGGCTACCTGATAGCAACCGTGCAAGTAGGGACAATGCAAGCCAACCAAACGTTTACCTACGAAAGCCAAGTTTGGATTTTTGATGCCGCGCACCTTGCCCAGGGGCCGTTGTGCCAGCTCACCCACCCCGAAATGGCATTTTGTTTTACGCTTCACACTACTTGGTTGCCCAAAGCCGAACCTTGTAACATAC
Source organism: Cytophagia bacterium (assembly GCA_004293645.1). Lineage (GTDB taxonomy): Bacteria > Bacteroidota > Bacteroidia > Cytophagales > Spirosomataceae > REAB01. The sequence continues at coordinate 1,805 of REAB01000136.1, forward strand.
CAAAGTGGGTCAATGTAGCAGAAGATTACAATACCATCATTGACAAGGCCATTGCCAGAGACCTCATCAAGCCCTATTTTGAGCAATACGTTTATCCTAATTTTAAGTAGTACAAAATGAACACCGCCAATTATCAACAAATCGAAAAAATACACAGCAGTGACCGTTGCAATGTCTATCGAGCCGTTGATGCTACTGACGGCACGCCCATTGTACTCAAAGAACTCGTAGGCAACGACTCGGGCAGGTTACACAACGAAGTACGCGTATGCCGTGAGGTAGAGCATGATATAAAAGCAGGAATAGTAGTTTTTGGGGGTGGTTTTGCACTGGTGCGTTGCTACAAAAACGGCCAAATGCTGGCTGATTTTATACCCCAAACTACGTTTAATTTGGACTGGTTTTTTGGGGTGGTGTTTCCGCTCATCGAATCCTTAGAAAAACTCCACCAAGCGGGCTTACTTCACAAAGACCTCAACCCGTCCAATATCCTGCTCAATACTGCCGACGGCACGGTTTCCATTATTGACTTTGATTTAAGTTCGTTTCTAAAAACCAATGAGTTGAGCCTCGCCCCCGTGTCGTTTTTGGAAGGGACACTGGCCTACATTGCCCCCGAACAAACGGGCCGCATGAACCGCCATTTAGACTACCGAAGCGACTACTACGCGCTGGGCGTTACGTTCTACGAAATGCTCTGCGGCACTACGCCTTTTGTGTCTGACGACCCGCTGACGCTCATTCACAGCCACTTGGCCCAGCAACCCGTGCCGCCGCACGAACGCAATCGGCAGATTCCGACGGTACTCTCGGCCATTGTGTTGAAACTGTTGGCCAAAAACGCCGAAGACCGCTACCAGTCGTTGCACGGCTTAGAAGCCGACCTCCACCGCTGCCAACAAGACCTGCTCCACCAACGCGCCGATTGGTTTGAGTTAGGCCAAATGGATAGCAACGGGCAACTGAATATTTCGCAGAAACTTTATGGGCGGCAGCGCGAAGTACAGCTACTGCTCGATGCTTATGCCCAAACCGAGCAAGGCCAAAAAGCGATTGTAACGGTGGCTGGCCACAGCGGCGTGGGTAAGTCGCGGTTGGTGCAGGAACTCTACAAACCCATTTCTGGCTCAAAGGGCTTGTTTTTGAGTGGGCATTTCGACCCGCTCCAACGCCAAGTACCTTTTATGGCTTGGAGCCAAGCGTTTGAGCAATTTGCCGATTGGGTGTTGTCGGAGTCGAAAGAAACGCAGGACTTTTGGCGCAAAAGCCTCAACGAAGCTTTGCAAGGACTGGGCAGTATTTTGACCCAGTTGGTGCCGCGCCTCACGTTGCTGCTGGGCGAGCAAGCATCTTTGCCCAACTTAGGCGGTGGCGAGCGGCAGCAAAGTTTGTTGTTTGCCCTCAATGCCTTCGTGAAATGCCTGTGCGATGCCGCGCCACCGCTCGTGCTGTTTTTGGACGATTGGCAGTGGGCCGACGATGCCTCCATTCGATTGTTCAAAAGCATTAGTACCAACAACGACATCACAAAACTATTGCTCGTGGTGGCTTACCGCGACAACGAAACAGGAACGCAGCACCCTTTTACGCTGGCTATGAACGAGATAGAAAAGGCGTATCCCTTTGAAATAAAAGCAATTGGCCTAAAAAGCCTGGCCGAAGACGGCATCAACGCACTCGTGGCCGACAGCCTCCTGTTGGACTTGGAAACCAGCAATACGCTGGCCAATTTGGTACAAGCCAAAACCCGTGGCAATGCCTTTGCCGTTCATAATTTTTTGCAGACCATCTACCACGACAAACTACTCACCTACCATTTTGAGACCAATTGCTGGACGTGGAGTTTGGAGCAAATCAGAGCCAAATATGTCAACGACGACGTGGTGAAAATCATTTCTGACAGCCTTTCTAATCGCAGCGAAGCTTCCCTAAAATCGGTCAAAACGGCCTCAGCCATTGGCTTGGAGTTTAGCATTGACGACGTGGCGGCCTTAGAAAACCGCACCAGCGAAGCCGTTCACCAAGATTTGTGGCCACTGATTCAAGAAGGCTGGTTGGTACCCAAAGACAACAATTACCGCTACGTTCCCGCGTTTTATGAAGAGCAGCAAATCAACGTTACGCTGTTTTTTGCCCACGCCCGCATTCAGCAGGCCGTTTATGAGCAACTCAACGAGGCCGAAAAGTTGGAACTACATTACCAGCTTGGGCAAGCATTGCTCCAAGAAAACAACCAAGACATTGCCCAACTCAGCACTGAAAAACTGTTTGCCATTGCGAGGCATTTGTCGGTGAGCTACGTACGTTCTTCGGAATCTGCTCAACAGCAACAATTTGCCGAGGTGCTGCTGCAAGCGGGCAAACGCGCCTATGAGAACACCGCCTTCGACATTGCCCAAACGTATTTGGAACAAGCGTTGCCTTTTCTAAAAAAATCGTTGCCCGAACGCTCATTGGCAGAAGTGTATAGGTTACTCGTAGAAAGTGCCTACCTCAGCAACCAAGAAGCCACTATGGAGCAAATTGCGCAAGAAGCCTTGGGTTTGTTTAAGCAACATTGGGAGCGTTCGCTGATTTATGATGCCCAGATTAACTGCTACGCGGCGGCCAACAAAATGGAGCAGGCCATCGAAGTCTCGCGGGTTGCATTGGATGAGTTGGGTATTTCGATTCCCCAAAAAGCCAAAACTTGGCAAATTATTTGGAGTGTGATGCTGACCCAACGCGCCCTGCCCAACAAAAAAATCGGCGAAGTGCACCAGTGGCCGCTTATGCAAGACGAAAAAGCGCTTTCGGCCATGCAAGTGTTGAGCAGTGCACTCATTCCTTATTTTTTTGAAAACATTCAAACCTATCCGTTGCTGTTGTTGCAAATGGTTCGGCTGTCGGCGCGGTATGGCATCTGCGAAAAATCGGTGCTGGGTTTTGGGTCGTATGGGTTGATTTTAGCGGGTAGTTTGAAAAAGCCCGAAAGTGGCTATCAAGCTGGCAAACAAGCCCTTTTGATGCGAGACCGCCTCCAATCCGAAAAGATGACTCCGCAGGCTTGCTTTGTAGAAGCCATGTTTATTGGCCACTGGAAAGAACCCTGGCAGCCGCTCCTGCAATTATGCCAAGAAGGCTATTTGGCAGGCTTACGAGTGGGCAATCTGAGTTCTGCTGGTTGGAATGCCTACTTACCTATGTTCCTAAAGTTTGTGATGGGTTATAACCTCGAACAACTGCGGATTGAACTAATTGACGTACTCAAATTTCAGCAACAAAATCGACAATTTAAACACATCGAGGTAACGCTTTTTATACTGCGTTCCGTCGAAACTATCCTCGGCGTTCAGTCCGAAGACAGTTTCGGTTCAGTAGCCAACATAATGCAAAGAGCAACAACGAACAATCGCTTGGACGAGGTAGTTGGCTTTTATGTGCATGAATTCATCCAAGCGGTAGTTTTGGAGCAGTGGGAAAAAGCGTGGAATAATTGTTGTAATGCTTGGGTACACCGTGACACGTTGATTAGCTCAGTCTATATGCCCGTAGTGGGGTTCTATCAGGCATTGGCAGGTATTCATTATTGGGCCGAACTCAGCGATCAATCGGCAAAAAAATCAGTGTTAAAAAAAATAAAAGAGACACTATCAGTCTTGGATTTATACACCCAGCTGAACCCCATTACGCGCAAGATTTTCTACGATTTTGTGATCTTAGAGTTGGCCCATGCCCAAAAGCCGCAGCAAACCTCCAACAATGACTACCCGCAGATTATCCAGGTAGCTTTGCAAAGCAACTTTCAGATGATTGCGGCCCTGGCGGCAGTGCATTATGGTCAAAAACTCCGCACCCAAAATCAACCCCAAGCCGAGCAGTGGTTTAGGCAAGCCGAAGAAATATACCGCAATCTAAAAGCAAAGTCGTATGCCGACTTTGTGCATCACAAATACGTCGGGCAAGCCAAAGATACGACCAATGTTACGTCATTTGGTAGGTCGGGTGGGCTGTCGGCGGCAGGTTTAGATGCCATGACTCTCGTCAAAACGGCTTCGAGTTTAAGCTCCGAAATAAAATTAGACCGATTATTAGAGCAACTCATGCGATACGCCGCCGAAAACGCGGGGGCCGAAAACGGAGCTTTTATTTTGAGTCGAAATCACCAATATAGCGTTGAATTAGAGATTGTACCAGGACGAGAAAACACGTTTCGGTTTGTACGTTTGCCTTTAGAAAAAAGCCAATTAGTGTCTGAAAGCGCGGTTAATTATGCCATCAGTACGGGGCAAGCTGTGGTGCTAAACGATGCCAGCCGCGAGGCACCGTTTAGCAGTGATGCCTACGTAATCAAAAATGGAATCAAAAGTGTGATGTGTATTCCGTTTGCCCACAAAAATGCCATCAAAGGACTGATTTATCTCGAAAACAACCTCACCACGGGGGCTTTCAATAAGCAGCGAATCGAACTCATTACGCTTTTGGCTGGGCAGGTAGCGGTGTCAATCGAAAACGCGATGCTCTACGAAAACCTCGAAAACTTGGTGGCGCAACGCACCGAGCAGTTGGAAGAAGAAAAACAAAAAAGTGAGCGGTTGTTGCGGAACATTTTGCCCGAAACAATTGCCGACGAGCTCAAAGCTGATGGCCGGTCAAAAGCCCGTTACTACGAAAACGCTTCCGTGTTGTTTGCCGATATTAAAAATTTTACGCTTTTTGCCGAAAAAGAAAACCCAACAAAACTCGTCGAAGAGCTGGATTATTGTTTCAAAGCCTTCGATGTCATCATTGCGCGGTATGACATTGAAAAAATAAAAACCATCGGCGATGCTTATTTTTGTGTAAGTGGCTTGCCCATTGCCAACCAAAACCACGCGCAGCAGTTGGTGGCGGCGGCCTTGGATATTCAAGACTGGATGGCGCAAGAAACCCGCCAAAGAGCAGCCTTGGGGCAAAGCTTTTTTGGGCTAAGGATAGGCATTCATACGGGTGCGGTGGTGGCAGGAGTGGTAGGCAATACCAAGTTTGCCTACGACGTGTGGGGCGACACCGTCAATACAGGTGCCCGCATGGAACAATATAGTGAAGTTGGCAGAGTTAATATTTCGGAAGCTACTCACGCGCTGGTCAAAACTGATTTTGACTTTGAACACAGAGGCGAAATTGAGGCCAAAAACAAAGGATTATTGAACATGTATTTTGTAAATAGACAACAGCCCTCTGTACGAACTAACAGTACTGATGTAACTATGAAACAACAACCCAAAAGATACGACGCGCTCAAAGATTTTGTAATAAATAAATTGAGTAGCAAACTCTTGCCCAACCTTACTTACCACGGCGTGCATCATACCCAAGACGTGCTGGCTGTGTGCGAAGCGTACATAAATCGCCTCCAACTACCCGCCCACGAGGCCGAACTGCTGCGGGTGGGTGCGTTGCTGCACGACATTGGCTTTTTGGACGTGTACCAACTCCACGAAGAAAAAGGAGTAGAAATGGCCGACGAAATACTACCCCAATTTGGCTATACTGCCGATGAGATAGCCACCGTGGCGGGCTTAATTAGAGCCACCAAAGTGCCGCAACTGCCTCAAAACGAATTGGAAAAAATAATCTGTGACGCCGATTTGGACTACCTCGGTCGCACCGATTTCAACCCCATCAGCGAGTCGTTGTTTCAAGAACTCCAAAACGTGGGTATCCTTCAAAGCCGCCTTGCTTGGGACAATATTCAGGTCAAGTTTTTGGAAGGGCACTGCTACCAAACAGATTTTGCCGTAGCTCACCGCCAACCCCAAAAAGCAGCAAGGTTGGCCGAAATTAAGGCGCGGATAGGATAGGCAGTACTTTTTTGTCGTATCATTGTGGCTTCATTTTTGCTCTGCTATTTTGTATGAAAAAAATATTGTTTATGCTGCTATGCGCCGCAACGGCACAAGCCCAACGCGAGGTGCAATTTGCCCAATACTTGGTCAATCCGATGGCCATCAACCCCGCCTACGCGGGTGCTCGTGAAACCTTTCATTTCAACGCCGTGCTGCGCCGACAGTGGATTGCGGGCATTCAAGGGCTGCCCGTAACCCCGTCTTTTGCCATGGATGGCTCCGTGGCCAACGGCAAAATAGGGCTGGGACTGCAAGGCTTGAACGACCGCTTCAATTTTAATACGGCAGTTTTTGGAACGATAGCCTATCATTATAACATTTCGGAAACCCAAAAAATATCAGTGGGCGCGCTGGGCGGAATCAACGCGCTGCCCGTACTTGGTTTTGCCAATAAAATTTTGGCCAGTGCTGGCGTAGGCGTTTACTACGAAGATGAAAACTATTTTGGGGGTATTTCGATGCCCGAAATCTTAAAGCAAACCGCTATGTATCCCTCGGGACTCCTTGATTATCAGCGCCCTGTGTTTGTTCAAGCGGGGGCTAAATTGTTTCTGAACGACGATTTGGAACTACGCCCCTCGGTGCTACTCACCAAACCCGAACAAGGTAAAATACGGGCCGATTTAAACGCTTTGGCTCGTTTTAAAGAAAAAGTCACGGTTGGCACATCAATACGTTTTGGCAGCACTTCTTACTGGCAAGGCATTGCCCAATACGACCTGTCAAAAAACTTTCGAGTAGGATACGTGTATTCCTCGAAGCGCGTAGAAGGTGATTCTCCTGGAATACCGTCGGCAACATCTGGCGCGGGCAGAGGTATCCACGAATTAGTGATTACGCTGCAACCAAACCCCCAACAATAACGTTTCAAAGAGCCATCAATGGTAAATATCATTGATTTTTGCGGGAATATACGGCGGGAAACTTTAACTTTGCCCGTTGTTTAAAAATAGTAAATTATAAATGGAAAAGTTTTCATACATCGCCAATTCGGAGGCTGCTTACGTCGAGGATTTATACCAACAATACCGCCAAAAACCAGATTCGGTAGATACAAGTTGGCAACGCTTTTTTGAAGGGTTTGAGTTTTCACAGCATTACAGTGAAAATGGCAACGGCCACGCCAATGGCAAAAGCACCGCCGCACCCGCCGCAGGTGGCAGCGTTAGTTCGGAACACGCCCGCAAAGAACTTGAAGTAGTACACCTCATTCGGGGCTACCGTTCGCGGGCGCACTTGTTGGCCAAAACCAACCCCATTCAGCCCCGCCGCGACCGCGAGCCGCGCTTAGAACTCAAAGATTTTAAACTGAGCGAGGCCGACTTAGACAGCGTTTTTGAGGCGGGTATTGAGGTTTTTGGCCGTCCAGCCGCCCTGCGTGAGATTGTGGCAGCTTTGCAAAAAATTTACACGGGCAAAATCGGCTTTGAGTACCTCTACATCCGCGACCGTGAAGCCAAAAACTGGCTGCGCGACAAAATCGAAAAGGAAGCACTGGTTTATGAGCCATCGCTCGAAGAGAAAAGACGCATCTTGTCGAAGCTGAACGAAGCCGTGGTGTTCGAGAATTTCTTGCACACGCGCTTTGTGGGGCAAAAGCGTTTCTCGCTCGAAGGCGGCGAAACCACCATTCCCGCCTTAGATGCCATGATTAACAAAGCGGCTGAAATGGGCGTAAAAGAAATCATGATTGGGATGGCGCACCGAGGTCGCTTGAATATCTTGGTGAACACCATGCGAAAAACCTACGAAAACGTTTTTAATGAGTTTGAAGGAAAAAACGCCGACGAAGTGTTTGGCAGCGGCGACGTAAAATACCATTTGGGTTATTCGAGCCAAGTAGATACGCCGTCGGGCAACCAAGTGATGCTCAAATTGGCACCTAATCCGTCGCACTTGGAGGCGGTCAATCCTGTGATTGAAGGGTTTTGCCGCGCCCGCGCCGACAGCCTGTACGCGGGCGACTACGACAAGGTGATTCCGGTGCTGGTGCACGGCGACGCGGCCGTGGCAGGGCAAGGAATTGTGTATGAACTCACCCAAATGTCGAACTTGAAAGGCTACCAAACGGGTGGAACAATTCATTTTGTAATCAACAACCAAATTGGTTTTACAACCGATTTTGAAGACGCACGCTCTTCGATATACTGCACCGACGTAGCCAAAATTGTGGACGCGCCCGTGCTGCACGTAAACGGCGACGACCCCGAAGCCGTGGTTTTTTGCATGAATTTGGCAGTAGAGTTTCGTCAAAAGTTCAACCGCGATATTTTTGTGGACATGGTGTGCTACCGCCGCCACGGCCACAACGAAGCCGATGAACCCAAGTTTACGCAACCCAAAATGTACCGCCTGATTGAAAATCACCCCAACGTGCGGGAGATTTACAAAAAAGAACTCTTGGCAGCAGGCGAGATAACGGGGCAGTTGGCCCAACAAATGGAAGAAGAATTTAAGGCCATGCTGCAAGCGCGCCTTGATGCCGTAAAGCAAAATCAACTGCCTTACAAGCCTTCTAAATTAGACCAAGAATGGTTTGAAATGGCTCATTCAGAGCCAGTTGATTTTGACCAATCGCCTGAAACGGGCGTGAGTGAGGCCATTCTGGACAAAATAGGTCAGGCACTCGTGGCGCTACCAGAGGGTTTTAAGGTACTCAAACAAATTGAGAAACTCGTCAGAGAGCGCAATCAAATGCTTTTTGAGAAAAAACAGGTAAACTGGGCTACCGCCGAGTTGCTCGCCTACGGGTCGGTGCTTTTGGAAGGCAAAACCGTGCGTTTAAGCGGCCAAGATGTACAACGCGGTACGTTTTCGCACCGCCAAGCGGTAGTTCACAACGTTGATACCGACACCGAGTACAGCAATTTAGACCATATTCAAGAAAATCAAGCCAAGTTTCAGATTTATAATTCATTGCTTTCAGAATATGGCGTTTTGGGCTTTGAATACGGCTACGCCATGGCCAACCCCCACGCCTTGACCATTTGGGAAGCGCAATTTGGTGATTTTGCCAACGGCACGCAGGTTATTATTGACCAGTTTATTGCGGCGGGCGAAACCAAATGGGGACGCATGAACGGCTTGGTAATGCTCCTCCCCCACGGCTACGAAGGCCAAGGACCTGAGCACTCAAACGCCCGCCCCGAGCGGTTTTTGCAATTGGCCGCCGACGATAATATGGTGGTAGCCAACCTCACAACTCCCGCCAACTTGTTTCATGCCATGCGTCGGCAGTTGGCGTGGCATTTCCGCAAGCCGCTCGTTATCATGTCGCCCAAATCCATGCTACGCCACCCGCTTTGCGTTTCGGATAAACAAGATTTGGCCACGGGAAGCCGCTTCCAAGAAACCATTGGCGATGCTTACGCCGACCCCAAAAAAGTAAAACGCGTGCTGATGTGTTCGGGCAAATTATACTACGAATTGTTCGAAAAACAACAGAAAGACGCTCGAAAAGACGTGGCTATTTTAAGAATAGAGCAACTTCACCCGTTTCCGCAAGCACAAATTAATGCCTTGTTGGAGCAATACAGCAAAAAAGCCGAAGTCTGCTGGGTCCAAGAAGAACCCGCCAACATGGGCGCTTGGACTTTCTTGCTGCGCGTGTGCGAAGATGTCAAAATGCGCTTAATTGCAAGACCTGCGTCGGCTACGCCCGCCGTCGGTTTTGCAAAAGTACACGCCCGCGAGCAAGCAGATATATTACAAAAAGCATTTGAGTAACCCATAGACCAAAAATACCTTAACTCTAACGACTCATTACTGAATACCACTCATATTATGGCAATTGTTGAAATAAAAGTTCCGACCGTCGGCGAATCTATCACCGAAGTAACCATTGGCTCTTGGCTAAAAAAAGAAGGCGACACCGTGAAACGCGACGAGATAATCTGCACCTTAGATTCTGACAAAGCGTCGTTTGACGTAACGGCTGAGTCGGAAGGCATATTGCACATCAAAGCCCAAGAAGGCGATGTGGTGGCCATTGGCGGCCTCATTTGTACGCTTGATGCTGCGGGGTCAAACGGCGTTGCGGCGGCAGCCCCAGCAGTCGTAGCCGAAACGCCCGCGCCCAGCGTTGAAAGTAAAATGTCGAATATCGAACCTCCAACGTCCAACGTCCAACGTCCTTCGGCCAAAACAATCGAAATTAAAGTGCCAACCGTGGGCGAGTCAGTAACGGAAGTAACCATTGCCAATTGGACAAAAAAAGAAGGCGACAAAGTACAGCTTGCCGAAATATTGTGCGAACTCGAATCGGACAAAGCTACCTTTGAACTACCCGCCGAGGCAGCTGGCGTGTTGCGCATCGTAGCTGAAGCAGGCGCTACACTCCCCATCGGAGCCGTTATTTGTCGCATCGAAGTAGGTGGCGAAAGTAGCCCAGCAGTAACCGCCGCCGCTCCAACTGCTCCCGCAGCCGAAAGCCCCGCCACTGCTACCAACAGCAGCTATGCCGCAGGCCACGCCTCACCCGCTGCCGCCAAAATACTGGCCGAAAAAGGCATTGAAGCCAAAGACGTAGCAGGCACAGGCGTAGGTGGACGCATTACGCAGCAAGACGCAGTAGCAGCCCCCCCCGCCCCGCACGGCGTACCGTCCGTTGGGGGAGCAGCCCCCAAACCCCCGATGGGGGCTTTAAATTCGAGTAGTCTCTCAAACGCAGCTCCCCCATCGGGGGCGGGGGGGGCTGCTCGCCGCGTCAAAATGACTTCGTTGCGCAAAACCATTGCGCGGCGGTTGGTAGCTGTAAAAAATGAAACGGCCATGCTCACTACCTTCAACGAAGTGGACATGAAACCCATCATGGATTTGCGCGGCAAATACAAAGATAAATTCAAAGAAAAACACGGCATTGGCCTGGGCTTTATGTCGTTTTTTGCCAAAGCCGTGGCAGCTGCCGTACAAGATTTCCCCGTTATCAACGCCTACATTGACGGCGACGACATGGTATTTAACGACTCTTGCGACATCTCCATTGCGGTTTCTACCGAGCGCGGCTTGGTAGTGCCAGTGGTGCGTGGCGTTCAAAAAATGACCTTTGCCGACGTAGAAAAAGAAATCATGCGTTTGGCAGGCTTGGCCCGCGACAGCAAATTGACCATTGACCAAATGCAAGGCGGCACTTTTACCATTACCAACGGCGGTACGTTTGGTTCGATGCTCTCAACGCCCATTATCAACGCGCCGCAGTCGGCCATTTTAGGAATGCACAACATTGTAGAACGCCCCGTAGTAGTGAATGGCGAAATTGTGGTGCGGCCCATTATGTACGTAGCCCTTTCTTACGACCACCGCATCATTGACGGCAAAGATTCGGTGAGCTTCTTGGTGCGCGTCAAGCAACTCTTAGAAGACCCCACGCGCTTGTTGTTGGAAGTGTAAAAGCATACAATTAGGCGTTCTTTGTTGTCCTTAAAAAAATAGGTGAATATCACGCCTTCGAGTTAATATGATGATGCACAAACCCCACGCCTTTAGGCTGGGGTGAGCAGAAACCATATTCTTTCCGAGAGGCTTCAGCCTTGGACTTCTTTGCGCCTATCCCCAGCCTAAAGGCGTGGGGTTTTGCGATAGCCATCAGAATTCTTATCCAGTTCTAACTGAATAAGAATTTACGTTTTACAATACAAATTTGAAATTACAATAAACTCATAAACAATGCAATACGAATACACCGTTCGCAAAATAGACCTCAATACAGGCCTATTCTCAGATAAAGAGCGCATTGATATCCAATTTTTGGATAACGAGCTGGCCGAATTGGGTAAAGAAGGTTGGGAACTCATTGATTCGACCACGGTAACTAATCTTGGCACAACAATGCAAGTAGTGTATGTCTTCAAACGCGTTAGACAATAATAAGTAGTTGGGCAGAAATAGGCGGTTCGCCGCTGCCATTATATTATTTTTGATTTGTAATAAAGGGTAATTTGGTAGTAATAAATTGATAAACAGCTAATTACAAAAAATTGCTATAATTACAAACAATTACAAGTAAGTACTTAGTGCTAATTTTATTACAATAAACTCATAAACAATGCAATACGACGTAATCGTAATTGGTTCTGGCCCAGGCGGCTATATTTGCGCCATTCGCTGTGCGCAGTTGGGCATGAAAACGGCCATTATCGAAAAATATGCCACTTTGGGAGGCACTTGCCTCAACGTGGGCTGTATTCCTTCCAAAGCACTACTCGACTCTTCCGAGCATTTTTACAATGCCGCCCACACTTTTGCCGAACACGGCATTAAACTCGACCATTTGGCAGTAGATTTTTCCCAAATGATAAACCGCAAGGCCGAAGTAGTAAGCCAAGTGTGCAAGGGCGTGGAGTTTTTGATGAAAAAAAACAAGATTGACGTGCACCAGGGTATGGGGTCGTTTGTGGACAAAAATACCGTCAAAGTAACCAAAGAAGGCGGCGAAACCACCACCATTACAGCCAAAAACGTCGTAATTGCCACTGGCTCAAAGCCTTCGTCGTTTCCAGGTATGGGCATTGACAAGACCCGCATCATTTCTTCGACCGAAGCCCTCAAACTCAGCGAAATACCCAAGCATTTGATTGTAATTGGAGCGGGTGTTATTGGTGCGGAGTTGGGTTCGGTTTACGCGCGTTTGGGCGCAAAAGTGTCTTTTATTGAATACGCCGATGCCATGATTCCAACCATGGACCGCACAATGGGCAAAGAACTGCAACGCGCCATCAAAAAACTGGGGGCAGACTTTTATTTTAAACACAAAGTAACCAACGTCGAAAACAAAGGCGACGAAGTGGTCATAACTGCCGAAAACCCCAAGGGCGAAATCGTAACTTTTACGGGCGATTATTGCTTGGTATCGGTAGGTCGGCGGCCTTATACCGACGGCCTCGACCTACAAAATGCGGGTTTGGAGGCCGACAAGCGCGGTAAAATTGAGGTGGACGAACACACGCTGCAAACCAAAATACCCAATATTTACGCCATTGGCGACGTGATTCGCGGGGCAATGCTGGCCCACAAAGCCGAAGAAGAAGGCGTATTGGTAGCCGAAACACTGGCGGGCCAGAAGCCGCACATCAATTATTTGCTCGTGCCAAACGTGGTTTATACGTGGCCAGAAGTAGCCGCCGTAGGCCACACCGAAGAAGAACTCAAAGCCAAAGGCGTTGCTTACAAATCGGGGTCGTTTCCGTTCAAGGCGTTGGGCCGCGCCCGCGCCAGTATGGACATTGACGGCACCGTAAAAGTACTGGCCGACCAGACCACCGACGAGATTTTGGGCGTGCACATCATTGGCCCACGCGCCGCCGACATGATAGCCGAGGCCGTAGTGGCCATGGAGTTCCGCGCTTCTGCCGAAGACATCAGCCGAATGTCGCACGCGCACCCCACTTACACGGAGGCCTTTAAAGAAGCCTGCCTCTCCGCCACTGGCAACCGTACTTTAAATATGTAGATTAGAACTTGTTGGGAAATATTATTTGGTGTTATTCTATTATCCTTTGTAACATTATCGTAGAATTTGCTAAAAGCAACCAGCTTTCAGAAGATTCTAC
>REAB01000137.1 GCA_004293645.1 Cytophagia bacterium
CTTTTATGGTCTGGTATCTCTGGCAATCAATGTAAAACCATAGTAACTTTTTACATTGATTGCTTTTTTGAGTCATAAATTGTTGTTCTATTATTCAATTGTTCACTACAATTTTGACAAATTATAAAAAAAGGTTCGCTCATGTATAAGTTACGGTGAGGGTGAGCCTCGAAACGGTTATCAGAGCCTACGGCGATCGCGTCAAAGCAAACAAATTCAGGTATTATTTCCCTAAGTCGGGTTTTGTGCCGAGCGATGCTTTTACCAATATTACGCCTTATTATGGGTTACCAGCAGCAGAGGCAGATTTGAGTCCTAATTTTTAAATCCTACTGCATCCTTTTGTCATTCCGAACAAAGTGCGGAATCTAAAACCAAAGCCGCTGCTATAAGATTCTTCGCTGCGCTCAGAATGACAAAAACGCTGCGCTCAGAATGACAAAAAGTGCTGCGCTCAGAATGACAAAAAGTGCTGCGCTCAGAATGACAAAAAAACAATACAGTAAAAGCACCGCGCAGATTGACTTTTAATTACAAATCCGTTTTTTTATAATCTTGCAATAATTATGAATCCTAAATTCCGCTTTCTGTCTTTGCTTCTGGGTGTGGCAGGGCTATTTACGCTGGTTGCGTCGTTTTCTGTATTAAACAAAACCGAACCCGCCATCAATGGCCGCGAAAACCCCAAAACCGAAAAATTACGTTTGCAGCCAGGTTTTAAAGCCGAGCATTTGTACAGCCCCTCCGAAAAAAATCAAGGCTCTTGGGTGGCCATGGCTTTCGACAACAAAGGCCGCCTGATTGTGTCAGACCAATACGGGGCGTTGTTTCGTTTACAAATACCCGCTGCAGGGGCCCAGAACTTAACCCCAACCATTGAAAAACTCAACATTGGCAAAGCTGCCATTACCGACACCGTGGGTATGGGCTACGCGCAAGGCTTACTGTATGCCTTCAATAGCCTTTATGTAATGATCAACAACCGCAGTAACGCTAAGTTTTCGAGACAGAGTGGCCTATATCGGTTGCAAGATTTGGACGGCGACGACCAGTTTGAGAAAGTAACACTTTTGAAAGAGTTAAACGGTGAAGGCGAACACGGCCCGCACAGCATTGTGCTATCGCCCGACAAGCAATCGCTTTATGTTATTGCTGGCAATCATACTGATGTACCAAAAATGGATGCGTATCGCTTGCCATCCAATTGGCAGGAAGACAATTTATTCCCGCTTATCAAAGACCCTCGCGGGCACGCCAACGACCGCATGGCACCAGGAGGCTGGGTTGCCAACTTAGACCCCGAAGGCAAACGTTGGGAATTGTTCAGCGCAGGCTATCGCAATGCATTTGACATGGCTTTCAACGAAGTAGGCGATTTGTTTGTCTATGATGCCGATATGGAGTGGGATTTTGGCTTGCCTTGGTATCGCCCTACTCGAATTTGTCACGCAACCAGTGCCAGCGAATATGGCTGGAGAACTGGGAACAGCAAGTGGTCGGCTACCTTTCCCGACAATCTTTCGCCCGTCATCAACATTGGGCAAGGTTCTCCAACCAACCTCCTGCATTTGAAAGATGCCAAGTTTCCTGCTAAATACAAAAATACACTTTTGGCATTTGACTGGAGTTTTGGCATCATGCACGGTATTCACCTCAAGCCTGCTGGTGCCACTTATACCGCCGACCATGAGGAGTTTTTGTCGGGTATTCCGTTGCCACTTACCGACGGAGTCATTGGCCCTGACGGTGCGTTGTATTTCTTAACGGGCGGCCGCCGACTTGAGTCGGATTTATACCGAGTTTATTACGATGGCACAGAAAATACAGCACCCGTGGCTGCTGCGCCTATCAACAAAGAAAATGAATTGAGAAGAAGTTTAGAGCAATTTCATGGCGAGCCAAACCCACAAGCCATTGCTACAGTTTGGCCTTATTTAAAGCATCCTGACCGTTTTATTCGCTATGCCGCACGCTTGGCCGTGGAGCATCAGCCCGTAGCCGAATGGCAACAGAAAGCATTGAATGAGACCGACCCAATTGTTTCTATTCATGCCATCATTGCGCTGGCTCGCCACGGCAAGGTAGAGCAAAAAAGTGCTATGATTAAATCGTTGTTGAAGGTCAATTTCAAAACACTTTCAGAACCGCAACAATTGGATATTTTACGGGCATTTGAATTGGTATTTCTCCGTACAGGAACACCCGATGCGTCCCAAACTGCTCAAATTATCGCGTACCTAAACCCGTATTATCCTGCTAAAAATGCAGATCTCAACCGCGCCCTGAGCAAAGCATTGATTTATTTGGAAGCCCCTGGTGTAATTCCTAAAACGCTTGCCCTGCTTGAAGCCAAAGAACAACCGACCAATCTTACCGCTGGCGGCAGCACTGCAACGGCCTCCGCCGAGTTGATTATGCGTAATCCTCAGTATGGTTTGGACATTGCCGATATGCTAAAAAATATGCCCCCTGCTCAACAAACCTACTACGCAACCATGTTGAGTTTGGCAAGTAAAAATTGGACACCCGAGCTGCATGAACGCTATTTCAAGTGGTTTTATAAAGCATTTAGCTATAAAGGAGGACTTAGTTACGTTGGTTTTATTGACCGAGCGCGCAAATTGGCTTTAAAACACGTTCCTGAAAATAAAAAAACATACTACGATAAACTTTCGGGTGGGGAACTGTTGAGCAAAAACGGGAATGATTTAGTGAAAATTACGTATCCCAAAGGCCCAGGCAAAAATTGGAAATTGAACAATGCGCTGCCCGTTTTTGAAGCGGCATTAACCAACCGTAACTTTGAAAATGGTAAAAATATGTATGAAGCCACTACCTGCAACAGGTGTCATGCCATGCGAGGCGAGGGCGGGAGTATTGGCCCAGACTTAACGCAGTTGGGTACTCGTTTTTCTTCTAAAGATATGTTGGAAGCCATCATTGAACCCAACAAAACTATCTCCGACCAGTATGCTGCCACGCATTTTACACTAAAAAATGGCGAGTCGGTGGTAGGGCGATTGACCAACGAAAATGCAAGTACTTTTTACGTATCTCAAAATCCTTATGAGCCAGAAAAAACGGTTAAACTCCTGAAAAAGAACGTTGTATCGCACAAGTACTCGTCGGTTTCTATCATGTACGGCAATTTGATTAATAGTCTAAACGAAGAAGAACTAAAAGATTTGATGGCTTATCTAATGGCTGGAGGAAATGAAAAGAACCCTATTTTTTCGGCTAAAACAGAAGTAAAGAAAGAAGGAAAATAACCATTTGATTCGCCGTTTGTACCACAAGTCTGAGGGCAAGCATTCCAACAAAAAAAGGGCTGATTAGCAACGCGCTACTCAGCCCTTTTTTTGCACTGGTAAAGTGAATTTGTGAATATATCATCCAAAAGGGAATAACAACATCAGTCTTTGCGCAGGGTACTTGCCCCCGACAAATTAGAGCGCAATTCGGGGTTGCCTCGGTAGCGTACATCGCTGGCTCCCGATGCTTTTACCGTCAGCAATTTGCTCACCAAAACCCTGCCCGAACTCGCGCCCGACAAATCTAAGTCGGCATCTTCTACGCCATAATCGAAGGCATCGAGTTGCGACGCTCCCGACAACACCCCGCCCAAGCGCAAGCCGCTGCCGCGCAAGTTCAACTGCGACGCACCCGACAGGTCTATTTCGACGCGTTCCGCCGAAACCACCGCCGTAGATTTGGAAGCCCCCGACAGCTCAATGTCTAAGTTCCTCAGGTTGTCAAAACCCTCAATGCTTGACTTAACCGCCCCCGAAAAATCGACACCGCGCAAGTCGGGCATTGTAACACTCACGTCCATTCGATAGCGACGTGTGCGGTTGTTGCGGTAGCGTAGCACCAACACATCGTTCTGGCTTACAAAAGCCTCCAAATCGTCAATGTCGGTCTGGTCGCCAGTAGCAACGAGGCTAAAATTGGCCGCGCGGCGCACTTTCACAATAAAAGCATTGCCCATTTCTAAACGGGTAAAATTGGCCAGCCTAAATGTGCGGTCGGTGGTGCCACCTGGTGCTGGGCCGCCGTTGTTGGCATCAATGTAAATGCACGATTGCAGCAGGCTCGTCATTAAAAAATAAGTAACGGCAATGATGGTAAAATAGGCCGTGGCTTGTCCAACTATTCTTCGATTTCTTTTCATGGCTTTGATAGGATTTTTTATATGAATTTGAACACAAGACAACGCAGCGGCTGCTTCCCCCTATTATTTTATTTTTTTCTTTGAACCGTGGGGGTAACCCGCACTTAGAATGTCATACTTCCAAATGAACGACTCATACTTTCAAATGAACGACTCATACTTTCAAATCGCTGTTTTGTCAAATTAATGACTGCCATTTTACCACAAAGCCCTTATATTTGGCCCAGAAACCAAGCATTATTTGTGCAACTGAGCGATTTACAAATTATTGAGGCCATTCAAGAGGGCAATGAAAGTGTTTTCGAACAAATTTTTCGGAAACATTACGCAGGACTATGCGCCTATGCACGTTCGTTTTTGCGCGATGCTGACGATGCCGAAGAAATAGTACAGACCGTTTTTGTGGGCATCTGGGAAAAACACGCCGAACTTACCATTACGCAGTCGCTCAAATCTTATTTATACCGCGCGGTGCACAACCACTGCCTCAACCGCATCAAGCATCTCAAAATAAGAGAAGCACACCAACAATACGCAACCTATTATGAAGCAAGTGCGTACGAGTCGGTAACTGAAACGGTTTATAAAAATGAATTGGAAACTCAAATTAACGAAGCCGTCGAAAAACTACCCGCGCAGTGCCAAGTTATTTTTAAAATGAGCCGATTTGAAGAACTAAAATACCAAGAAATAGCCACCCAATTGGGACTTTCTATTAAAACCGTCGAAAACCAAATTGGCAAAGCCCTCAAAATATTACGCCTCGAGCTCGCCGATTATTTGCCCGTTTTGTTTTGGTTTTGCTTCAACCTTTTTTAGATTATTTCAACTTGAATACCGCCAACAATCATATTCCCGACGACCTTTTGGCCCGCTATCTCAACGGCACGCTCTCCGACGTAGAGACCGCCAACGTGGTCGAGTGGTTGAGTAAGTCGCCCGAAAACGCCCAAGAACTGGCGCGGTTTCAACTGCTTTGGGCGCAGGCGGCGGTGGCACGAGAAGTAAACATAGATGCCGCTTGGCACAAAGTAAAAAGCGAAATCAGCAAACCGAAGGCCGCTCAAATAAAACCGTTGCGTGCAGTTTCTAGCCCATCAATGTGGCTCAAAATAGCTGCCGCGCTGGTTTTGGCGGTAGGTATGGGTTGGTTGGCGTATCAATTTAACGCCTCACACTCTACCCCGCCCCAGGTGACAGTTACGCTCAAAACCAACCAAAATACGCTCGAGCAAATCCTGCCCGACGGCTCTAAAGTATTTCTGAATTATCATACTACGTTGGTTTATGAATTGGCCAATAACCAAAAAATGCGCAAAGTAGCCTTGACAGGCGAGGCATTTTTTAACGTAAAACGCGACGAAAGCACGCCGTTTGTGATTCAAGCCAATAGCACCCAAGTGCGAGTATTGGGCACGTCGTTCAATGTGCGGGCTTACAATGCTGAGGTGGGCGTGGAAGTAGAAAGTGGGCGTGTAGAAGTGGCGCAGGCCACCCACAAAATACAACTTACCAAACAAGAAAGTGCCGTCGGCAACGCCGACACGCTCATCAAAATACTAAAGCTCGAGCCCAACACGCTTTCGTACCGCACCCAAGTTTTTGTGTTTGAAAAAACCACCTTAGCAAACGTAGTAGCGTCGTTGCGCAGCGGCTATCACGCTGATATACAGATTTCTAAGCAACTTAACAATTGCCAACTTACCGCCCGCTTTGAGCGCGAAAGCCTCGACACTGCCCTGACCGTCATTGCCGAAACACTCAACCTCAAACTGACCCGCAAAGGCCGCACTTTTGTCCTTGACGGGGGCGGTTGCCAACTTTAACAGCCATGAAAATTTTAAAAACAATTGCCTTCCTCTGTTGTGGAACGGCAGCTTTTGCCCAAAATTCACCACTCGACAAGCTCCTCACTGCGCGGTTTACAAACGAGCGGGTTGAAAATATTGTCGAACAAATTGGCCAAAAAGCCGACATTCGCTTTTCGTACAGCCCCAACGTATTCGACGGCAACCGCCGCGTTTCGATTCAGGCAACAGCCAAGCCCGTGCGCCAAGTGTTAGATGAGTTGTTCAAACAGACGGTTGTATATAAAGAACGGCGCGGCTATATTATTTTGCTAAAAGCTCCCGACGCGCCCGCAAAACCCAAAGACTTAATCATCAATGGTTACGTGTTCGACCGCGAAACGGGCAAACGGCTGGCGCAGGTTAGTATTTTTGAACGCCAAACGCTGGCCTCAGCTGTGAGCAACGAAGCGGGTTATTACCGTTTAAAACTACCAATCGCCCTGTCAAATCCGCGTTTGGAAGTTAGAAAAGTGGAATATTGGGGCGAAACAATAATCCTAAACGGACGCAATTCGTTGGATATTGGAATGCGTCAGCTTGGTACGGATAAAAAACTACAAACCATTGATAATCAAAATATTACTACAAATATACCTCGCCCCGACAGCAGCAAGGTACGGGTAGATATTCCAGTTTTTGTGGCCTCAACCGACAGCCTGCTTTCTCCGAAAAAGCCTACTTTGAATGAGCGTTGGCAAAACGTTGAAAAAACATTTGTGGACGGCTTTGCCTCGGCCAAACAAGCCATCAACGTGAGCAACGTGCAAGACACCCTCTACCGCCCCATTCAAGTATCGCTGATGCCCTTTTTGGGAACCAACCACATTTTGAGCGGCAACGTCATCAATAGCCTTTCTATCAACCTCATTGCGGGCTACTCGCGGGGCGTGTATGGCTTAGAGGTAGGCAATTTTCTCAATTTAGTGCGTCAAGACGTGCGCGGCGCGCAGTTTTCGGGTTTTGCCAACATGGTTGGCCGCCACGTAAGCGGAGTGCAGGCCGCTGGTTTTTTGAACGCCACCCGTTACGACGTGTCGGGAGTACAAGCAGCGGGATTTGTCAATGTGGCAGGCCGCGATTTTAGGGGCTTGCAAGTGAGCGGCTTTGCCAATTTAACGGGTCGTCATTTTAAATCTGGCTTGCAAATTGCCAGTTTTATCAATATTGCGTTGGGGCAATCGTCGGGTATGCAATTGAGCGGCTTTGCCAACGTGGCGGGGCATAAGCTACGCGGTGCGCAGATAGCGTCGGTGTTCAATTATGCCAAAACCCACCAACGCGGGCTGCAATTGGCGTTGTTCAACTACGCCGACTCGTTGGCGGGCGGGTTGCCCATTGGTTTGGTTAGTTTTGTGCGCAAAAACGGCTACCGCCGCCTCGAAATTTCGACCGACGAACTGAACTACGCCAACTTAACCTTCAAAACGGGCGTGGCGCGGTTTTACAATATTTTTACGGCAGGTTTTAATTTTAATGCCAACCACAAACCGCTTGTTAGTTTCGGCTACGGCATTGGCAAAGCCTGGCGTTTGGGCAAAGGCTGGATGGTCAATTTGGACGGCACTGGCCACGCCATTATTCCCAATAGTTCTTGGCTTTTGACCGAACAAACGCCTCAATTGTACCGTTTGAGCGCCTCTGTTGAGAAAAAGCTCGGTCGGCACGTGGCATTGGCTGCTGGGCCGTCGGTCAATTGGCTCATTAGCAGCACCGACTTATTCAATACCGATATGTCCAAAATCTACGAAATAAACGCCGTCAGAACTTCGCAAAATGGCCGTTTTGTGCGCAACTGGCTGGGTTTTCAGGCGGCGCTGCGCTTTCTTTGAGGTCATTGACAACGATTAACCAAACCAACACACTAAAGCCCAAAAGTCTTCGTTTTTTCTCAAAACCAACTACTGAATCTTATCAAACCATTGTTTTACGTGTTCAAAATAACTCTACCATTTATGCAGAAAATTAAGAACCAACTCAAAGCATTACTATTATTAACCTTTGCACTTGTTAATATAGTTTCACAAGCACAAGATACGACTACTGTTTGCAAAGAATTAGAATTCAATGACTTGGAAAGAATAGTCGTAAGCCAGTATATAATTTCATGTGTTAAAGACCATTGGTTTGTCAATGACAAAGGTGTCATCAAAGTCGTCAAATTTATCAATGACAAGGGGCAAAAAGCATGGTATATGTCAGTATTGATTGATGATCAATATAAAGATAATCCTCCAAAGGAATATGCTTATTTTGAAGCGGATGTCGTTTTGATATATGAAGGGAAGGTCAATATGAGCCCTATCAAAACAGAACCGAATCCAGACCTTATCAAATGTTTGGAGAATGTAGTTGAAGACAGGGTATATATTCGCACTCCCGCACAAGCTCGAAATGGAATGTTATTTGGCCAAAGAAAAAAAATGCTAAATCCAACCAGGATGTGCTTAGGAAACTGCTCGAATGATTTGATTATTATTTTTCACGAAAACGGCGGCACTTACGAAAAGCAGATGGTTTATTGAATTTTCTCCATCAAAAGGAGGCTACTTATATTTGCCCCCAGTTGCAAAATTTTGAAACTGGGGCAAAATACCTCACCGCAGTGCGTTCCAGTTTGAATCGTATTCCAAAATTCATGAACTATCGCCCCTTAGCGGTTTGCAAAATGGCCGTTTTGTGCGCAATTGGCTGGGTTTTCAGGCGGTGTTGCGGTTTCTTTGAGGTCATTAACAATCATTAACCAAACAGATAAACTATTCGGAAAACGCCCTCGTTTCTTTCTCGAAACCAACTACTGAATCTTATCGAGCCATTGTTTTACGTGTTTTTTCGTGTTCAAATTTTAAACCTCATTACACAAATGAAAGCCCTAAAAAATGGTTGTTTTACTGGATTATTTCTTGCCCTTGCGCTTGCTACCCAAGCCCAAATAGCGGTGGGTGTACGCGGCGGTGCTACGCTTGCCAAAACGACTGGCAATGGTTTTATTGAAAATTTTACGGGACAATTAGACTACATCGTCAGCGGCAACGGCGCGGTATTTTTAACCATTCCGTTGGGGCGTGGGTTTTCGTTTCGGCCTGAAATTGGCTACGTTCAAAGTGGCGCAGGAACAGCCCTGGGTACGTCTTTTAACGTTGTTGGCGTAGATATGCCCATTAGCGGCACAGTGCGCCAGCGCCTCACCTACGTGCAAGCACCGCTGCTGCTGCAATACGAATTTGGCCAAGCCGAAAGTTCCATTAAGCCTTACGTAATTGTAGGCCCAACGCTGGGCTATTTGGTGGATGGAAAGATTGTTTCGAGGGCTAACTTGTTGATATTCAGAACACAACCTACTAAGATAGACATTGGTTTGGGTACGTTCAATCGCTTGGAAGTGGGCGGTGCGGTAGGTGCTGGTTTCAGTTTCGATTTGGGTATTAGCAAATTATTCATCGAAGGCCGTTACGAACGCGGATTTACCCGCGTTTACGATACATCCGTGGTGCGTTTACCCGTTCACAATCAGAGCTTTAGCTTGTTGGCAGGCTTCGCCATTCCGTTGGGCCGATAAGCAGCCAGCCCACCGTTGGTAGTTTTATAGCTCGTTTTATAAAACTACCAACGTGGCTTTTCTTTTAAAAAAGGCATGGTCAATCAGCGTTGTAGTTCCAGCACAAGAGCGGTAGAAGCAGGTATTTTCAAGGTTTGAATGTTGCCCATTACCTCTCCCGAAAGCACATTAACGGCCTTCGTAAAGTCTTTCGTACATTCTACAAAACGCGACGTTTCGACGTTGGTTTCCGTTTTGTTGGTATTCATAAGCACCATGATGGTTTTGTCGGTATTGTGTCTAAAATAGGCGTAAACACCGTCTTTTGGCACAAATTGGGTCAGCTTTCCGCTGTGCAAAGCGGGCGTATTTTTGCGGTAATTGGCCAATTTTTTTACAAACTCAAAAGCATCGTTTTCTTGGGCAGTGCGGCCTGCTGCCGTAAATTTGTTGGCCACGTCGGTTTTCCAACCGCCCACAAAATCGCGGCGCACTTCGGCATCGGTGGGGTTTTTGAAGTTTTTCATCAGCACTTCCGTTCCGTAATATATTTGCGGCACGCCACGCGTGGTAAGCAGCCACGTTAAGCCCATTTTGTACTTGTTGTAGTCGTCGCCAATCACCGAGAGATAGCGGTCGGTGTCGTGGTTGTCCAAAAAAGTAACGAGTTTGGTGGGGTCGGCATACAAGAAATCTTGCGCCATGGTTTGGTATAGTTTATTGATGCCCCCGTCCCAGCTCGTTGGTTCGTTGAGTGCCGCATAAATAGCCGAATAACTGGGGAAATCGCAGGTGCCAGGCAAGTTGCACTGAAACGGAAATTTGAGATTGTTCTGCACAAAATACGCCAAAAATGAGGGAGTAGTTACCCAAGTTTCGCCAAAAATAAGCAAGTTGGGATACTCATCGAGCAGGGCTTTGTTGCACCGATTCATAAACGCCATGTCGTTGTATTTGTACGTATCAATGCGCCAGCCATCGAGTTCAAAATTTTCGGTACTCCACAGCGCGTGCTGCGCCAAATAGTTGGCTAAGAATGGGTTACGCTGGTTTAAGTCGGGTAAAAATTTGGTAAACCAACCGTCCGTAACAGCCTTTCGGTCGGTTTGGGTGCCGTAAATATCAAGAATAGGTTGCTCTTTGTGGGTAGTTTCGGTGTAAGTAGGCCAGGTATTAAACCAATCTTTGGTAGGCTGGTCTTTGTACATCCAGTGGTCGTCCGAGACGTGGTTGTAAACGGCATCTTGCACGAGTTTCATGCCGCGTTGGTGCAGCGTTTGGCTCAATTTTTTATAGCCGTCGTTGCCGCCCAGACGGCGGTCTATCTGGTAGTGGTCGGTAAAGTGGTAGCCGTGGTAGCCCGCCTGCAAGTTGCCGTGTCCTTCTTTTTTGAGTACCTCGTCGTTTTCAATTACGGGCGTGTTCCAAAGGGTGGTTACGCCCAATTCTTGCAAATAGGGTAAATTTTGGATAATGCCCTCAAAATCGCCGCCGTGCCGTAAAAAAGGGCTACTCTTGTCGGCTTTGGCATCAATCATACCCGCAAAATTGTCGTTGGCTTCGTTGCCATTGGCAAAGCGGTCGGGAATGAGCAGATACACAAAATCGGCCTGACTGATGGTAGCAGGTTTGTGCTTTTTTGCCACCAATTCATAATTCCAAACCGTTTTTGTGGCGCCGTTTCCAAACGTCATTTTTACGGTACCAGGCTTGGCTGTTTTGCCAATTTCTAAGTCTATAAAAAGATAATTGGGGTTTTCGACCTTGCTTATTTTCTTGACTTTTACGCCTGGATAGGCCAAAGACAGGCTGCTGCTGGCAATATTTTTACCATAAACCAGCAACTGTACGTGGGGGTTTTTGAGGCCCGTAAACCAGTTGAGCGGCTCAACGCGCTGTATTTGAGGAGCTTGGCCAACGGCCAAAAAGGTTACGACCCAAAAGAAAAAGGTACTGGCTACTCGAAACAAAAATTTCATGTGTCCCAAAAGGTTAAGTGGTTTTTGGGTCGAAATATAGCAAATACCTTGCTTTTTGTTTCGTTTTCTTGCCTAAAACTTTTGCTAATCCAGCCGCCGCTCGTCGGGTTTATGACTTTATTTTTTGAAAAAAATTTGCACAACAAATATTTTATGACAATTTTTGTCCAAAATTATTGTTCCAAGCAAAATGAGCAACGTTCGACCCAGCACGCAGAGTTTTGGCGAGTGGCTACGTACCCAACGCGAAGCGCAGGGTTTGCCGCTCCGAAAAGTAGCCGCCCACCTCGACGTGGACACGAGCATTGTGGCCAAGATGGAAAAAAACACCCGCCCCACCACGCGCCGACAGCTCGAACTGCTGGCCCAACTCTTTGGGGCTAACCTCGAAGAACTGTTGGTGATGTATCTTTCTGACCGCGTAGCCTACGACCTGCTCGACGAACGTTGCTCGGAAGCCGTACTCCAAGCCGCCGAACAAAAAATAAAATACCTCCGCCAGAAAAGCCTGGTGCAGGGAGAAATTGAGTTTTGACCAACATGAACGACAAAACAAAGCATATTGCCTATTGGGTAAACACCGCTACCGATGATTTGGAATCAATGGACGTACTTTTTGAGGGTAAAAAATATGTGCAAGCCTTATTTTTTGCTCATTTGTCGCTCGAAAAAATCTTGAAAGCGCATTGGGTAGTTTGTAACGCAAACAATATGCCCCCCAAAACGCATAACTTGATTTATTTGTACGAAAAAACCAATTTGAAATTATCCGAAGAAGATACTGACTTTTTACAGAGTATGAACGTTTTTCAAATTGAGGGCAGATACCCCGACTATTTGGCGCAACTTAATAAAACAGTCAATAAAGAACAAACTGAAACCATTATTGTACAGGTAAAACAACTATTTGTATGCTTACAAGAGCAATTGCCCTAAAAACGGCCAAAGAATTTGTGGGAAAATGTGCTGAGCAAAATATCAATTTCAATAAAGTAATTTTGTTTGGCTCAACCGCCCGCGACGAAGCCCGCGACGATTCCGACATTGATTTGCTGTTGGTATCCGACCAGTTTGGCCATGACCAGTGGGAAAACGCCCGACTCATTGCCCGTATCAACAAAAAATACAGCACCATAGAAGCCCACACTTACCCCACTGACTATTTTGCCACCAGCGACCCTTTTATTGATGAAGTAAAGAAAAATGGGATAGAGATAAAATAAAAGAACCCCGCACCAAAAATAGTGGTGCGGGGTGAAATTGAGTTTTAGAGACTAAAAAATATTTTAAAGATGCAACAAATGCTATTTGACTTGAAACCCTTTGAAAGCAAAAACTTTGATATCGAAGGGTATGAACCTGAACAAAAAGGCTACAACATCAATACAGATTATTATGCTAATTTAGAAAGTCCTATACAATCTATTGGATTTTTTAGTGGTGCTGGTGGGCTTGATATTGGTTCGGTCATGGCAGAAGCAAAAGTAATCTCTTCCTTAGATTTTGACAGAGATAGTATTAAAACGCTTAGTAATAATCGTGTTTTTCAGAATTCTGAACATAGACATGAAAACATTATGAACGTCAATGCGAGTGATTATGAAAAGATAATTTCAAAAAATAAACCTGAAAAACTCATCATTATTGGTGGACCACCATGCCAGCCATTTTCAAAAGCTGGTTATTGGGTTGGCAATCAAAATAGATTGGCGAATGATGATCCTAGAAATATGATTTATCAATATTTGAGAATCATTGAGGAACTACAACCTGATGGTTTTTTACTTGAAAATGTAGAAAGTATTATGCATCCTACTAATCGTATTGCCGTTGAAAATTTGAGTGAGGTTATTGATAGACTTGGTTATAAATTTAAAATCATTCGAGCAAATGCTTTAGATTACGGTGTTCCACAGAAACGAAAAAGGGTTTTTTTCATAGCTTCAAAGAAAGGGTTTACAATAAATGCACCAGCAAAGACCCACGGTAACGAATATGAATGTTTAGTCAATACAAGTCTCAAGCCTCATGAAAAAGTCATCGACTGGATTTATGAATATGACAATCCAATGTTTTTTGAAAAAGAGGAAATCACAATAAAAGGAACATATGGATTGGATTTATCAGAAGTACCCCCAGGAAAGAATTATATCGCTCTTACTGCTCATGCAGGATACCCAAATCCTAAATTTATTGCCCAAAAAAGATTTTGGAGTTTCTTGCTCAAACTTCACCCATTAGAAGCCTCATGGACTATTGCAGCGCAGCCTGGCCCGTGGGTAGGTCCTTTTCATTGGAGTTCGAGAAGGCTACGTGTACCAGAAATAGCCGCTCTTCAAACTTTTCCGAAAGACTATCATTTTGTTGGAAGCCGCCGCTCAATTCAAAAACAAATTGGTAATGCAGTTCCTCCTTTATTAGGAAAAGCAATGGTTGATTTCCTTATCAAAAACATTTAATCGAATGTATAAACCGAAAGTTGTAAGTATTTATTCTGGTTGTGGGGGAATTGACGAAGGTTTCATAAAAGCTGGATTTGATGTTGTTTTTGCCTCGGATATTTGGGATGTAGCTTGTAATTCTCTCCAAATCAATCACCCTGATACAGAAGTACTGTGTAGTGATATTCAATCAATTGATTTTCAGTCAATATTACAGAAGCATAAAACAATAGATTGTTTGGTTGGGGGACCTCCCTGCCCCCCTTTTTCAAAATCAAGATTTTATAGAACTGAAAAAAGTAGAGGAATTGATGATGAAAGTGGAGAAATGACGCTTAGGGAATATTTCAGAGGTGTCAAAGAATTAAACCCGTCGGTTTTTTTGTTTGAAAACGTACATGGGTTTGTGTATCGTCCACATTTTGAGGCATTAGAGTTTTTGCAAAAACAGGCGAAAGAATTGGGATACAAAATTTCGTATGGTGTTGTCAATGCTGCTAATTACGGTGTTCCACAAACACGTGAACGATTTATCTGCGTCGGCTATAAAAGTGAATTAATGGATTTTGATTATCCCAAACCAACTCATTGCATACCAAATATGAAACCTGATAATTCACTATTAAACTGGGTTACTTGTGGTGATGTACTAAGTGATATTGACTTTGATTTACCCGAGGATTCAAAAATGCAGGCTGGTTCTAAACACAAAGATTTATTAAAATTAATCCCGCCAGGAGATAACTACCTATTTTTCACAGAAGAGCGTGGATACGCTGATCCGTTATTTAAGTGGCGTTCGCGTTATTGGTCTTTTTTACTGAAATTATCGCCAAATCGCCCTTCTTGGACTATTCAAGCAAGCCATTCTAATAACATGGGACCATTTCATTGGA
Source organism: Cytophagia bacterium (assembly GCA_004293645.1). Lineage (GTDB taxonomy): Bacteria > Bacteroidota > Bacteroidia > Cytophagales > Spirosomataceae > REAB01. The sequence continues at coordinate 14,873 of REAB01000137.1, forward strand.
AAAATAGGTTTCTAAGAATTACCGAAATTAAACGAATCCAAACCTTTCCAGATGACTTTAATCTGTTAGGCTCGTACAGAGAACAATGGAGGCAGGTTGGTAATGCTGTTCCTCCTCAGTTAGCATACATTTTCGCCAATGCCATAAAAAATCAATATTTTTATCTGAGTGCGTGACAAAATCGGGGAGAGGTCGTATTAAGAGGCGTATCTAAAGGCCATTCCCTTTACCTTTTTTACCAGTTGCCCCGATTTTGTCACGCACTTAAAAAATAAATGGGACACGAAGCAAACAAAGACGGCACGATAGATGAAAACACTAACGCTTTTAGTGATTTTGACGAAATAAATGATTTTCAAAATGCAGTTAGGTCATTAGGTTGGGGAATAACCATCAAAGAAAGAGGGAATGGTGGCTATTATGGCTGTGAACTTTTTTTCAAACAACAACGATATAATCTACAGATTTACCTCAAAAAAATCACTTCTGGCGGGAGAGATAATCGTCTGTTTGAAAAGCGGATACAATTTAGCGCAAATATAGACCGTAAAGGTTTTGACGCGATTAGCGATAACAAAACAATTAAAGCTATTTTAGGTGTTTATGCTCGTGAAACGTATGATGAGCGAATATTTTGTGGTTGGGATATAGAAGAATGGGGTTATAACGAAGGGCGTGCGTTCAATTGTTTTATTGATATCAGCACATTTGCCGATGCCTTCAAATTTGGAATGGCACAACACAAATCAGCAAAGGGGCAAACTTCATATGCATTCAAACCCGATTTCCTGATTTACTATCTTTTCAATCAGAATGAACTTTTTAGTGGTGCATCAATCGCTCCAGAGTTTCATTCAGAAAGTTTAATCGCACCCCTCCAAAAAATCCTCTACGGCCCGCCTGGCACGGGAAAATCTACCAAGATTAAAAACTGGATAAGCGAATATGGCTTTGAAGTAACCCGCACCACTTTTCACCCCGACAGCGACTATCATTCGTTTGTGGGTGGCTACAAGCCCGTGGTCGTAAAAAATGAAAAAAACGAGAAAGAAGAAATCACTTATCGGTTTGTGCCACAGGCTTTTACCAAAATATACGTGGAAGCTCTCAAAAACCCCGAGCGGCGGTATTTGTTGGTGATTGAGGAGATAAATCGGGGTAACTGCGCCCAAATTTTTGGCGATATTTTTCAGTGCCTCGACCGCAACGACGCAGGCCAATCGGAGTATGAGGTGGAAGCCGATGCCGATTTGGCACATTACTTAGAGTCGTTGGAGTTGTCCACGCGCATTGCGCTGCCGCCCAATCTGTACCTCTACGCCACCATGAATACCTCCGACCAGTCGCTATTTCCGATGGATAGTGCCTTTAAACGTCGCTGGGACTGGGAATATGTGCCAATAGACTACGCCAAAGCCCGCGAACTCCGCATCGAAATAGGCGAGCAGTATTACAATTGGGGCGATTTTATCCAGAAAGCAAACGAAAATATCTTGACAACAACCGAAAGCGAAGACAAGCAAATGGGCAACTTTTTTGTGAAGCCCGACGCACCCAATGGCACTATTTCGCTGGCGGCTTTTAAGTCGAAGGTGCTGTTTTATTTGTGGTCGGAGATTTACAAAAACTACCCCAAAGCCACCGAAACCATTTTTCAATACAAAGAAGAAGACAAAATCGAATATTTTGGCATTTTCGTAAATTTAGTGGTAATGTCTAACTTTGCATCAAAATTCTAAGAGATGCAAGCAGCAGATTTATATACAAAAATCCTTGGTATCG
>REAB01000045.1 GCA_004293645.1 Cytophagia bacterium
TGCGGTGGTCAAAAAAAACAGCAAATTTATCAATGGATTTGGATTACCCAAAGAAAATTTGGCCTAAAACTTGATATTTAACACAGTTCATGACAAAAGTTTACCGTTAGTAACCCGCATTCTGAACCAGGTTACCATTTCGGTTCATTTCGTTTCTGTCTATTGGCAAATAGTACAATTTGTCGTTCCAGTTGCGGTTTTCTTTACCTGGATCAATCTCAAATACGCCATACACGTAGTCGTAGTTGTCTTTGTCATATTTGTATAGTGTAACTGTTTTTCCAGGTTTTAGTGAGCCTATCACCGTGATACCGTTGGCTTTGCGACCAAGTGTGGTAGGTGCTATCATCCAGCGGCGTGTGTCATGGAAGCGTTGCTCTTCCAAGAACATCTCTACCCGTTTCTCGTTACGGAAGCGTGCTTTCAAGGCCGCACCCGATTCTGTGATGGCTGGCATACCTGCACGGAAGCGAACTCTGTTGAGCCAAGTGCGCGCTTCTGCGTCTTGGCCTAACTCGATACACGCTTCTGCAAAATGAAACACCATTTCGGTATAGCGCAAGACAGGCCAAGGCACCTCTTGCCATGTGTTTTGATCTACAATAGCAGGGTTTGGATCGGTAAACTTACGGATATAATAACCTGTGTAGCTTCCATTCCAGTCTTCGATAACGCTCTGGCGCGTATCCAAGCCAAAGTGAGTTGCTTTTGCACCCGAAGCATTTACGATTTCGTAACGACCCGTTTGAATTTGGCTGGCAGGGTCACGAGGTAAGTTGGCATTACTGCGTACTTTCCAAGGAGAACCCTCAAATAAGATAGAAGAATAAAAACGTGGATCGCGGTTTTCATAAGGCGCAGCAGCGTGTTCTGGTTTTTTCCAGTCAAAACGTGTTCCGTCCATCATTTCGTAGTCATCTATCATCAATTGTATTGGCGAGTTTCCTGCCCAGTTGTTGTAGCCATTGGGGCCGTTGAAAAGTCCTTGACGACCACCACCTTCTTGTTTGGCACTGATAAAATACCGCGCCATCAAAAGCTCATTCTGACCACCATTTCTCGACAATGAATTGTTCATAAAATTCATTGTACCTTGAGCATTATTTACTGGTGCTGTAAGGTTCAATAAGTTGCCATAGCCTGGGAGATCCAAAACAGCTTTTGCTGCTGCACGGGCTATTGTCCAGCGTTCGGCTTGTGATCCAGTTAGGTTTGCTATTAGTTCAGGTTTGCTAAATCCTGCTAATGTAGCAGAGTTAGCTTTCATTTTGTTCACATCGTGCAAATCACTCGCATCGTAGATCAATATCCGTGCTTTCAAAGCCAAAGCAGCAGCTTCATTGGCACGGCCAGCGACCATTGTTTTTCCTTTGAGCAAAGCAGCAGCATCGTCACAGTCTTTAACGATAAAAGCCACAGTTTCTGCCCATGTTTTGCGAGGGGCCAAGTAATCTGCTTCGCCCAACTCGTAAGGACGGTCTATCAATGGCACACCACCGTAATAGCGAGCCAATTGCTGGTAGAAATAAGCACGCATAAACTTAGCTTCACCTGTCAAACGCTCTACGATATTGCCTGTATTGGGAAATTTAGGCGCAGCGAGGTTTTTGAGGGCAACATTACAAGCACGAATGCGCAAAAACATCTGCTGCCAATTAATGGTATTGTTAACCCAACCGATGTCGGCAGGGTTTGAGCGGCCTTCGGTAATGGTAGTGATACCACGGCCGGGGTGGGTAAACATCGTTTCGTCGGTCAATGAAGCCAACATTTGCTCATCAAAGCCGCCATTGCCAAAGCCTGCATAAATTTCAGACACAAAGGCTTCTGCCAAAGGAGCATCTGCCCATACCGCTGCTTCTGAAAGCTCGTTGAGCGGTTGGGTATTTACGAAATCGTCGTTGCAACTCGTGGTAATGGCCAACGAAGCAATAAGCGATGCAATTAGAATTTTATACTTTTTCATTGTTATTTTTTAGTTAAGTTGTTTAAAATGCAGCAACAATACCCACGTTCAAGATTTTCTGCTGAGGATAATATTGGCCAAAAGCATTGTCTGTTTCAGGGTCAAATATCTTAAACTTAGAAACTGTGAAAAGGTTTAAACCATTGAAATAAAGACGAAGTGTACTCATTCCAATTTTCTTTAATAAAGTGGAAGGAATGTTGTACCCAACTTCTAAGTTTTTCAAGCGAATGTAGTCAGTATTTCTAAGCCAATAGTCATTACCTGATGAGTAATACTGGTCGCTACGGTTGGCAATACGCGGATGTACATCACTTGGATTGTCTATTGTCCAACGGTTGTTATAAACGTCTGAGAAGTAGTTACCAATGTTGCCCATCTCACCAGTGCTTATAAATTGCCTTGCACCTGCAGCTCCTTGAATTAACACAGTCAAGTCAAAGTTTTTGTAGCTGGCCGACAGGTTAAATCCTCCTGTAAACAGTGGGATGTTGGTAAAGTTGGTACGTACTTGATCATCAGGCGTGATTTTACCATCGCCGTTGTAATCTTTGTACTTCATGTCGCCTGGGCGGAGTGTACCTACGAGGGCCTTGTAGTCAATCGTATTGGCATCAATTGAGGCTTGGTCTTTGAATACGCCATCATAAACATGTTCTGTGTTAAATTACAAACAAAATACAAAATATTATTTGGGATGTATATAATTATTATCAAAAATGGTGTTACTACTAACGACAGCAAAAA
>REAB01000138.1 GCA_004293645.1 Cytophagia bacterium
ATTGCGTAATACAAAGATATTAAAAAAAATACACCCAACAAACTGTTTTGCGTATTTTTGGAAAATTATATTCCGTATCAAATAAAGTTACAGTTTAACAGAAAGGCATCATTACGAACAGATCCTATCTCATTTGGGCGGGGACGTTCTCCTCCATTAATTGGATATTCTCTTCCATCAGTTGACGGCATACAGCCCCCTGGCCCTCCGATAGCGAAAGCATTGACGTTGGGGTTGTTCCAACTCATAAAATCGCTTTTACTTACTTTTTGTCCAATTTGCCACTCCAATTCAAGGGCTACTTTTTTCCATTGTACCCCCGCTCCCGTGTTAAAACGAATATATTCTTGGCGACGACCTTCCAAACTTAGTCCAACTTGATTGTTGCCACGGGTATTTTGGGCTGAGTGAACATAAGCACCACCTTGCACATAAGGCTGCCAATTTCCTGTTTTGAATCTGTAACCTACATTGATGGGAATTTGCCACGCACCTACCGTATAAGGCGTTGGTTTATCGTCCATTTGGTTAGGAGCCAAATCTGCGCGTTGCTTTACCAAATAAGTGATTTCGCCCCTTAAAAAGATGTTACTTTTGAAAATGACGTCCAAAAATACACCACCCGAAATGCCCAAGCGCGTACTTTCGAGTACATGATTGTCCATAGAGTAGTTGGTGCCTGCTACTATGCCCAGCCGAGTTTTTTGAGCTTTAACGTTGAAAATAAACAACGACAATCCCAACAAATAAGAGAGTAGAAGTGTCTTTTTCATAGCATAAAAAATTAGGGTTTAACAAAAAGTGTTGGTGATTATCAACTAATCAAGTTGAGATTTTTACGCCATAAATTTAAGTAAATAATTTGTGATTTCTGAATGAAACAAGAATAAAAAACAAGTGCAACTAAACTCATTACTAACTACTTCGGCATATTTCGATACAGTATTAGCCCAATAAAACTAAACACAATATTGGGTAGCCACACCGCCAGCATGGCAGAAATTCGGCCTGATTCGGCGATGCCTTTGGCCACCATAAAAAATAAAATATAGATAAAGGCCAACACAAAACCCATCGCAATTTGCCAGCCCGTGCCACGCCTACTCTTGCGAGCCGATACCGTAACACCAATCACGGTCAGAATGATGATGGAAAAAGGCTGGGTGAGTCGGGCGTATTTTTCGAGCAAATACGCATTGACCCCGTCTGCGCCGCGTAGGTTGAGCAATGAAATGTAATCGTCTATTTGGGTGAGGGTCAGGGCTTCGTATTGGTTTTTGTCGTTTTCAAAATCTTTGGGGCTGAGGTTGAGCGTCGTGTCTTTTTGCAAACCCGTGGTTAGGCTTTCTTTGAGGCCGTCAATTTTGCGCGTGGTGTAGTCGTGAATCGTCCATTTTTTTTTCTTGGGGTCCCACACAATGCGGTCAGAAGTGAGTTTTTCTTTAAGTTGGTTGCCTTCCATGCGTTCGAGGGTAAACTTGTAGCCCGTCAGCGAGGAGTTGTTGTAGCTTTCGAGGTAGGCGTAGAGCGAGGGGGCAATCTTAACGTGAAAATTGCGCTGGTTGAAATAAAATTGGTCTTCGATGTATTTGTACTCAAAAGCCAGCTTGACTTTGTTGCCCCGTGGAATAATCCAGCCCACCATGGCAAACGTAAAAATGGCCAAAATAGTAGAACCCATGAGATAAGGCACCAACAGCCGCAGCAAGCTAATGCCACTGCTCAACATGGCCGTAATCTCGGTACGCGCTGCCAGCCGCGACGTAAAAAAAACGGTGGCAATAAACACCAACAACGGGCTGATGTAGTTGGCCCAGTAGGGAATCATATTGAGGTAATAATCAAAGAAGATTTCCTTGTTGGTGGGGCCGCGTTCCCGAAAATTGTCAATTTTTTCGGTAAAGTCTATCATGCAAATAATGAGCATCACCACCGCTACCACAAAAACGTACGTAATCAGGAATTTTTTGAGAATGTACCAATCTAATATTTTCATTTGGCTTACTTTTCCCGAAGGAGGAGTTTTATTCGGATTTAAGTACTTATTTTACAGATAATTGCCATCTTATATTTCGGCAAATATTTGATTCCGCGCGGGTGGCCCCGTTAATGATTTAATACACCAATGACTAATGACTAATGGCTAATGGCTTTTTAAAATTAGTTAAGCCTTTGTCCAAAAACGCCACAAAATCTTCGGTGCTGCTGTAGCCTACGGGCGGTATAATGAGTTCGCCAGCGGGTGTTACCAAGCAGTAGTAAGGCTGGGCGTTGTTGTTGAACTTGACTATTTGCAAATCGGCGTTTTTAGCCCCAATCGTAGTTTTGGTCTTTTGGTCGTAAGTCGAAACGTAGTGCTTCTCGCGGGGGAGTTCGGTTTTATCGTCCACGTACAGAGAAGCAATAACAAAGTCGTTTTTGAGGCGTTTGAGTACTTTGGCATCGGGCCAAACGTATTCTTCCATTTTGCGGCAATTGGCACAGGCGTAACCCGTAAAGTCAATAAAAACGGGCTTTTGGGTCTTTTGGGCCTCGGTCAGGGCATCGTCGAGGTCATAAAATCCCTGCAATTGGTGCGGCAAACCACGCAGTTTGGAGTTGGCAGTGGCGGCAGGCGCGGTGTTTTCGAGGGGTGGCAAAATACCAGCTAAAAGCGGCAACGGCTTGTTGGCCACGCCTGGAATCATGTACAACACAAAGGCAAACGTCAGCGCGGCAAAACCCAAGCGGGTAGCATTGTATTTGTGGACTTTGGTATCTTTTGGCAACCGTACAAGCCCCAAAATATACAGGCCAACGACCGTAAAAATAACAATCCAAAGTACCAAGAAAATGTTGCGGTGCAGCAAGTCCCAGTGGTAGGCCAAATCAATGTTGCTCAAAAATTTGAGGGCCAGCGCAAACTCCAATAACCCAAACACCACTTTCATTTCGCCCAGCCAGCCACCCGATTTGGGCAGGTTTTTGAGCCACTGCGGAAACATAGCCAGCGACGTAAACACCACCGCAAACGGCAACCCGAAGGCCAACATTCCGTACAGCGGACGCAAGACCTCGCCCTGAGCGGCCAAAATGAGCAACGAACCCACGAACGGCACGGTGCAAGAAAACGACACCACCACCAGCGTAAGTGCCATGAAGAAAATACCAATCAAGCCTCCGCGTTCTGAGAGTTGGTCTATTTTATTAACGGCATCGTTGGGCAAGGCTATTTCAAAAGCACCCAAAAGCGAAACGCCAAACAAGATGAAAATAACGAAGAAAATGAGATTGGGCAACCAGTGCGTACTGATGAAGTTCAAGAAAGGCGCGCCAAAGGCCATGGTTACGAGGCCAATCAGGCCAAAAATAAACATAATAGAAAAACCATAAAACGTGGCTTTTTGCGTGCCATTGGTCTGTTTGGTAAAAAAACTGACCGTCATGGGCATAATGGGGTAAATGCACGGCATAAAAATAGAGGCCATACCCGCCAAAAATGCCAACGCCAAAAAACTCCATAACGATTGGGGGGGAGTTGTTGAGTTGTTGAGTTGTTGGGTTGTTGAGTTGTTGAGTTGTTGAGTTGTTGGGTTGTTGAGTTGTTGGGTTGTTGAGTTGTTGGGTTGTTGAGTTGTTGGGTTGCTATTTGCTATTTGTTCTTTGCTATTTGTTATTTGCCCTTTGCTATCTGCTATTTGTTCTTTGCTATTTGCTATTTGTCCTTTGCTATTTGTTCTTTGTCCTTCGATATTGAAGCCGTCTATCTTAAATTCATTTTCTTTGACGGGCAAACATTGGCCACTTACGGTTGAGCAAACGCTGTATTCGTAAGTGCCTTCAATGACGGGATTGGCCTGTAATATTTTGATTTTTTGCACAAACTTGGCCTTGTTTTCGGCAATGCTTACTTTACCCTCCCAGATTTCTTCGTATTTTTCGTGAAAGCCCACGGGTTTTATTTTACCTACCAATTGATACGTCGGGTTGGGTTTAAAGTTGAAAACGGTGCGATTAGGCCCTTCGGCCTCAAACTCAGTTGAATAGATGTACCAGTCTTTGGCGAGCGTACCGTTGATACTTATTTCGACCACGTCGCCTATTTTTACTTCTTTTTTTGGCTTTTCTACTGTCCAGCGGGCGGGGTCAAGCACTTGGGCAAAGCTTGATGTATAAGCCAAAACAATTAACAAACTAAAATGCTTCATGGGTAATGTACGAAGCCGCCCGCGCGGAATGAAAAATGGAAAATGTATAATTAAAAATGACATAATTGTTTGATTATCAATTAACTAAAAAGAACGCAACTTTTGACAAACTTCATATCTTAGTTAGGACTTCCGCACCAACCATAACCCTGCTCTTTAGCGTAGGGGAAATCCCATAACCCTGCGCTTTAGCGTAGGGGAGATTCCATAACCCTGCGCTTTAGCGTAGGGGAAGTCCCATAACCCTGCGCTTTAGCGTAGGGGAAATCCCATAACCCTGCGCTTTAGCGCAGGGGAAACGAATAGCCCTGCAACAAGTCAGGGCTAAAGCCCCAAAATGTCTTTGTTTGTCCCTGCCCCAGCCTAAAGGCTGAGGTTAGAATATTTGACGCGGAAGCCCTTCTGAGTCATCAAGTGATTGAGTTTAGGCGTTTGTCAAAGTTATTTTGGCCAACTACCTATTTGTATATAAACAGATTTCGGGCCAAAAAATTTCTTTGGCCCGCACAATCACAAAGTTAATAGATGTTAAAGTGGATTTGTGCCTAAACACAAAAAAGACTGACAAGTGTTTTTTGCCAGCCTTTTTTGTGTTTGGTTTCTTTTTCTTCTACGCCTCTTCTACTTCCTCCACGTGCTTGCCGTTGCCGTTTGAGCCGTTGGCATAAGCGGGTACGGCGGTCGTTTTGGGCTGTTTTTTACCAAAACGTCCCTTCGCACTTTCGATAATCCAATACATGGCAGGCACCATAACAAGCGTAAGCAACGTACTGAAACTCAAACCGAAGATAATCGTAAACGCCAGCGAACCCCAGAAAACAGCACTAAAACCACCAATAAAAAACTGCGGGTCGAACTCGGTAAAGAGCGTTACGAAGTTGATATTCATGCCAATAGCTAGCGGCACCAGACCCAAAATACAGGCCGCTGCCGTGAGCAATACGGGCGTTAGACGCGCCGCGCCTGCTTCAATGAGTGCTTGGCGCGTGGGCATTCCACGACCTTTCAATTCTTCGGTAAACTCAATGAGCAAAATGCCGTTTTTGATTACAATACCCGCCAGTGCAAAAATACCAACGCCCGTCATAATGATAGACATGGTTTTGCCAGTAGCCATAAAGCCAAGCAACACACCAATCAAGCTAAACAACACCGTAAAGAAAATAATAAACGGCTTGCTGAGGGAGTTGAATTGCGTTACTAATATCAAGAAAATCAAGAAGATAGCACCCAAGAAAGCCACCCCCAAAAACTGCAACGACTTCATTTGCTCTTCTTGCTCACCACCCAAGCGCACGGCATAGCCCTGCGGAACGTCGATACCGTCCACTACCTCTTGAATCTGGGCGTTTACCTCATTGGGGTTGAAGCCACCCAGCACGTCGGACGAAATCGTAACCAAACGTTCTTGGTTTTTGCGGTTGATGCCGCTGTAAGTAGTGGTGTAGCGAATGTTGGTCAAAGCACTCAACGGTACTTGGCGCAATATACCGCCGAGGTTCATGTCGCGATAAACAATGTTCATGCTCAACAGCTTCTCAATTTGGCCACGGTCGTCTTTTTGAAGGCGCACCATAATGGGATAATCGTCTTTGTCGTCGCGGAATTTGGAAACCTCCGTACCAAACAAAGCACCCCGAATTTGCAATGCAATTTGCGCCGTACTAATGCCCTCGCGGGCAGCACGTTCGCGGTCAATGTCAATCACAATTTCGGGTTTATTCAATACTAAATCAGATTTCAATTCTTCAATGCCCTGAACACCAGCCTTTACGATGGCATTTTTGACGTTGGCCGAGAGGTTTATCAACTTCGAGAAGTCCTCGCCTGCTATCTCAATCGTTACAGCTTTGCCCGTAGGTGGACCTACGGCTTCTGGTTCGGCGGTTACTTGTGCGCCAGGAATTCCCTTTACTTTTTCGCGTACTTGGGCCAAAATATCGGCGGTCGAGATGCCGTAGTGAATGCGCTCTTCCACGCTTTTGAAAGCCACTGTAATTTTACCTTTGTTGGGTACAATGGTGCGGTCTGGATTAAAAGGGTCGCCTGCGTTGATGCCAATATTGGTAATAACCGAGGCCACAATGGGGCTGTTTTTGCCAATTACGCCATACACGCGGTCTTCCAATTGCTTCATTACCACGTTGGTTTTGGCGGCATCGGTACCCTGCGGCATTACGCAATACACATACACAAAATCAGGGTCGCCGCTCGGGAAAAATACCGACTTGGGTTTCACGATACCCGTTAAGATAATAGTACCCACAAACATCAAAATAACGGCCACAAACAACACGTAAGGCCGCGCCCCCGTGATGACCCACGAAATGAGTTTTCGGTAGCCGTTTTTCAAACGTGGAAATACGTTTTCTTGGAATGGTACAATCATGTAAGGCGTTAAGATGTAGTGATTGAACACGTACAAAATAGCCACCAACGCCAGTAAGTTCCCAATGCCAAAATTGATGAGATAACCCACCGCTGCCAGACCAACCAAAACCAAAAGCGGCTTCATAATAGACTTAAACGACTTGTCTTCGTTGGCGTGTTCTTCTACGCGCTTCAACGACGACGACGCAAAGACGGGGTTCATGACATAAGCCACAAACAACGATGCGAACAGCGTGATAATGAGCGTCAAAGGTAAAAATTTCATAAACTCACCCACAATGCCAGGCCAAAAAAGCAGCGGCAAAAAAGGTGCAATGGTAGTAAGTGTACCCGTCAAAACTGGTACAAATACCTCGCCTGCGGCGTAAGAAATAGCTTGGTTGCGGGTCAAAGTTTTGTCGTCATTGTAAACGCGGTGGGCGTTTTCAATGACCACGATGGCATCATCTACCACAATGCCCAAGCCCAACAAAAATGCAAAAAGCACGATGGTATTGAGCGTAAACACAATGCCCGAAAAGCCCGCAATAACGGGGAATAGTACAAAAGCTACCAACGTACTGAGCGGCACCGAAAGGCCAACAAAAATGGCATCTTGCACGCCCATAAAAAACATCAAGACCAACACCACGAAGATGAAACCCAAAATAACGGTGTTCAACAAGTCATTTAATTCGACTTGGGTGCGCACCGAACTGTCGCTGGTGAGGCTCACCTTGAGGCCGTCAGGGAACTTGGTATCTTCGTATTTTTTTAGAATGGCTTTGATTTGGTCGGCGGCTGAGATGAGGTTTTCGCCCCCGCGCTTGATGACGTTGAGCGTAATAACGGTCTTACCATCTAAGCGGGCGTAGCTTTGCTTTTCGGCAAAACTATCTTTTATTTCGGCAATCTCGCTTAATTTGAGCGTCGCTCCCGTCGAAGACCTGATGATGACGTTGTTCAATTGATTCACGTCCTTAAACTCACCCACCACGCGCAAGTTGCGACGCACGTTGTCCACGTTTAGTTCGCCACCCGACACGTTGATGTTTTCGCTCTGAATGGCATTCTGAATCTCAAAAAACGAAACCCCTGCCGCTTGCATTTTGTACAAGTTGAGGTTGATTTGAACCTCGCGGTCGAGCGCACCCACAATGTCCACGCGGGTTATCTCGGGCAGCGACTCTATGTCGTCTTTGAGCTGGTCGGCGTAGTTTTTGAGTTGTTTCAACGAATAATTTCCTGCCAAGTTGATGTTCATAATCGGAAATTCCGAAAAGTTAACCTCTTGAACACCAGGGTCTTGCTTGCGGTCGGTGGGCAGATCGGTCAGCGACTTATCCACTGCATCTTTTACGCGTTGTTTGGCCATTTGCGCCGAAATACCCGTCGTAAACTCAACCGTTATGAGCGAAAAGTCCTGAATGGAGTTCGATTTTATCTTCGTTACGCCACTGGCTGCTTTGAGCTGCTTTTCGATGGGTTTGGTAATAATCGTCTCAATATCAGACGGACTGGCCCCCGGGTAAATCGTCGAAACAATTACCGTTGGTACGGCTATTTCGGGAAACTGCTCTTTGGGCATCGTGAAATAGATGTACAAGCCCGCCAACGAAATGAAGGCCGTGAAGAGATATACCGTGGTCTTGTTTTCCAAGCACCAACGGGTAATTGCGAAGTCTTTTAGTGTTGTCATAAGCCCCCTACCCCCCGATGGGGGAATTTTAATTGTAAAAATGATTACTACTTTTTCGTTAAGTCCCCATCGGGGGTTTGGGGGCGGATTACCTGCCCGTCCACCAAATCTTGGTAGCCTTCAATAATGATTAAATCGCCTGCTTGCAAGCCCGCCGTAATCTCAATCTCGCCGTTGTAGCTCACGCCCGTTTTTATTTTGCGGGCTTTGGCTACTTTTTTGTTACCCTCGGTGGTGGCCACATATACAATGTCGCCATCTTCGGTACCTTGAATGTAATTTTGCTTGATAACCAGCGCATTAGACTTGTTAATGTCCGAAATGTTTAATATCGAAACCATGTTGGGCTTGATGTCGGCGCTGCTCGGTATGGCCACTTCAATTTTAAAAGTACGGCTGGCGGGGTTTACCAATTTGCTAATAAACGTAATGCGGGCGTTCATTTCGCGGCCTAAATCTGGCAGCTTTACTTTCACGGCATCGCCCATTTTGATGTTGCTCAAATAGGTATCGGGTACGTTGGCGGAAGCTTTGAGGCTACCCAGATTTACAATGCTCGCCAGCGGCATTCCTGGGACGGCAATTTCGCCCGTTTTGGCCATTACGCGTTCTATTGCGCCGCCGATGGGCGCATAAACATTATACATTCCGCCTTGGGTATTGAGCAACGCCAAGTTTTTTTCCAACGATTCTTTGTTATTTTTGGCTTGCAAATACTGAATCTCCGTGCCAATTTTTTGATCCCACAATCCTTTTTGTTTCTCAAAAACGGTGTTGGCCAGTTCCATTTGCTGCTTCAATGCTGCAATCTGGTCTTTCAAGATGTCGTTGTCAATTTTGGCCAAAAGTTGCCCTGCTTTTACACTTTGGCCTTCGCGCACATACACTGCTGTGTAAGTACCTGCCATGCGTGGCGTGGCGGTGGCGGTATTTTTGGTTTCTACCGTGCCTTGCAGCTCAATAAAACTGCGAAAATTGCGCAACGAAGCAGTTTCTGTTACCACGGGCATTATTTTCTCGACAGCTTGGAGGCTGGGGTCGAGTTTTTTTACCTCCGCATCGAGCATCTCAATCTTTTTAGCCAGTTCTTTTTGCTGGTTTTTCAATTCGGACAAGGCCGCTTTTTTGTCGGCGAGCGTATTGAGTTGTTTTTCGCCACCGCAAGCGGCGAGTAATAGGGTAATAAGAATCGCCCCCAACCCGCAGCGGCGGCCCGCCCCGATGGGGGCTTTATTAATTGTATATTTGAAATGATTGAACATAAAATTTTTGTCTTAGATTTTCTATTTAATTTGTTTTCTTAAAAAATGCTTTGGTACTGCGTAATGTAGATTTAAAATAATCTGCGCAAATCCGCGCTGCCAACGGTATCTGCGTCATCTGCGTTCTAATTTTAATTAACATTTAATTTTCCTTTTGCTTTGTCCAAATCAATTTTGGCCAGCAGCAAGTCGTAGAGCGAAGCAAAATAGTTGGTTTGGCTTTCTTTCAACGACGACTCCGCGCTAATGACCTCAATGTTTGAACCCGCGCCCGCTTTGTACTTGATTTTGGAAACGCGCAACACTTCTTCGGCCAGTTCCAAATTACGCTTTTGGGTTTTGAGCGTTTCGAGGTTGTTCATAATCGTTACGTTGGCACTTTTTATTTGCAAATCAATGCTTTGCTCCACCAAACCCACGCTTTGCTTGGTTTTTTCGACGGTGTAACGCGCCTGCTGGATTTTGTATTTTTTTAGAAACCCGTCAAAAATTGGGACGTTGATGCTCAAGCCTACGTTGGCATTGCTAAACCACGGCTGGGTAAATACCTGCCCAAACTGCTGCCTGCCCGTGTTGTAGCCGTAGCCCGCAAAAGCAGCTACCGTAGGATAATACCCTCGTTTGTTGTTTTCCACGTCCATTTCGGCCAAACGAAGGTTGGTTTTCAGAATTGAGTAGTCAATCCGCTGGTTATAATCCATTTGGTCGGCTTCGGTTTTGGTCTCAATTTCCAGGCGCGCCACGTCGGCATCGGTAATGCGGTCGGTAAGCACCACGGTTTCTTCAAGCGGCATACCCATCTGAAATTTGAGCAAATAGTGACTCAATTGAATGAGATTGGCCACTTTTTGTTTTTCAGTTTTAAGGTTATTGAGCGACACTTCGAGTCGGTTTACGTCAATTTTTTCCACAAAACCTGACTTGAACATTTCGTTCAATTCGCGTACTGTTGAGTCCAAACGGGCAATGTTGAGGTCGAGCAACTTAGCCCGCTCTTCGGCAATCAGCACGCCATAGTAAGCCTTGGCTACGTTTTCGGCCACCGTAATTTTTGACTGCGTTACGCCTTTTTGTGCTAACTCGCGGTAAGCTTCGGCGGCCTTCAAGCCCAGCAACCACTGCGCATTGAAGAGCATTTGAGAGAGTTGCGCACCCGCAACAGCTTGGTTTTTTACCCCGAACTGCACAGGAGCAGGCGGATCGTCTGCCTTACCACCCACAATTTGAGCAGGTACAAAAGAGGTCTGAATAATTGGGTTGTTAATCAAAGTTACGTTGGCATTAACCTGCGGCAAGCCCACCGCCCGAATCTCGCCAATGCGGCTACTGGCGCTGGCGGCATCGGTTTGGGCATTTTTGATATTTACGTTGTGGCTTATCCCGTACTGAATGGCCTCTTGCAACCCATAACGGGTTTGGCCATACGTCAAGCTCCACAGTAACAGTAGAGGTACTAAAATGAGTTGCTTTTGTTTCATAATCAAACGGAAGTAGGTGAAAAAATAGGGCTGTTAATAGGTGGTGTTGATACAGTCAATGAAAGCTGGTTTTTTTTGTAGTTTTCGTACATTTCTAATCCTTTTGGGGTAACTACGCCGCGCAAAAAGTGGTCGAGAAGTGCCAATTGTACGTCGAGTAAATTAAATTTTTGGGGCGGGTAAATATCGGGGTCAAAGCCAAGTTCAATTTCTTCGTTTCGGAGTCGAGCCATGACTTCCACGTTCAAATCGACGCGGTATAGCCCCATTTCGATACCTTGTATTAGATTTTGGCGAATCAAATCTGAGATAAACCCATTTTTAAACTCCGTAAACAACGCCCAGGCACGGGGATAATACCGCTTCAAATCAATGAACATCGACGGGTTCATGCCTGTTAGCATTTGGCGCATTTGTTCGCTGCCCATCACCACCTCGGCAATGGGGTCGGCGGCTTCGGCCCGCATTTGTTCCGACTCGCAACGCTCTTGCTCAAAGTGCGCTGCCACACCCGCATACACAATGGCATCTTTGTCGGCAAAATGCTGGTAAATGGTTTTTTTGGAAATGCCCAGCTCCCGCGCTATGTCGTCCATCGTTACGGATTTGATGCCGTAGCGAAAAAACAAATCATTTGCCTTCTCTAATATGCGTTCTCTCACTTTGTTGGTTTTTGAACTTTTCTAATGATTAAACTTTGGAAACTTTGAAAAGGTTTCAAGTTTCCAAAGTTTTTTTAGCTATTATTTTTAATAATGGCCAAAATAGGTGTTTGAGGGGTTTTTTTATGCCAAACAATTAGTTATTTTTTTCTAACTAAAAAAAACGCTGATGTATCGGAGCAAATTAATTGTGTTTTTTGAAGATTTTGCAATACTAATTTTAGCGTTAAGTAGCCATTAATAGTCCACTGTCAATAGTCCATGGAATTATAAAATAGGGAGGTTCAACTATTATACGGGTATCGTCCGTGCAGACACGGACAATGGCCGTTGCCGTTGCCCGTTGCCCGTTGCCGTTGCCTGTGTCTGCACAGGCAACCTGCGTCTGTTGCTGTTGCAGACACTGACAACGGCAGCCCTGTACTGGCGAACGGTTACGATTGTGCGTTGTGCGGTTTCTGACCGCAGTAGTAGTAGGTTTTATTTCAGCTTCGGTCGGAGACCGATGACACGCCAGCGTAGTGAAATACTACGCTGAACAACGGTTACGATTGTGCGTTGTGCGTTTTCTGACCGCAGTAGTAGTAGGTTTTATTTCAGCATCGGTCGGAGACCGATGACACGCCAGCGTAGTGAAACACTACGCTGAACAAAAAGCATTTACAAAAAAAGCCACGCTTCTCAGCGTGGCTTTTTTGTGCGTACCATTAGAATAAAACTACCGATTGGTGTAGAGTGTAGCCGTAATGGCTTGTGCGCCCGTACCGCCCACTCTTCCCCGCACAAAAACCGTGTAAAAACGGCGTTTAATGGGGATTAATGTGAAGGTAGTGGGGGCTAAGTTGGCCGTTGTGCCGTTGGCGCGTACTACAATTGCGGTAGCTACTGCTCCAATTGGGGCGGGGTCTATGGCCACAAAATTGCTAATTTGCTTGTAGCGCACGTTGGCCAAAGCAGCGGGGAAATTAGTTCCGAGGCCCAAGTCGTAGCCGCCTGTTGCATTGACAACTGTGTTCACGAAACGAATATAGGCTTTGGAGGTATCTGTTGGCACAATGTTGTCTTCGGTTACCAAGGCTTCTAAATTGGCACTTGCTACCGAGCCAATGGCAAAAATGGAGTAATATTTGTTGGCTTCGATGGGTACGTTGCCGCTAATAACGGGCGTTTGGGGGGCGGTTGTCGAGGCGGGTATTACCACCTCTATTTTGGCCGTGCCTGCGTCGAGCGTAGCGTAGTCGCTTATTGGAAAAGCACTGGCATAGGTCAGGGTAGCGGGGGTGGCAGGTGGCGTGGTAAGTACGCCCGAAAACTGGCGATTGTTTACCAAAATACTCACGCCTGGGCCGTCGGCTACGGCGTGGATAAATTTCACGCGGGCTCCTTCGGCTGGCTTCACAATGACAAGTTGGTCGCTTTGCTCGCCTATGCACGCAAAAAGCCCCAACGTGAGCGCGGTACTGCCCAAAAGTCCTTTTAAGATTGAAATATATGACTTCATTGTTATTTTTTTTAAGTTTTTACAAATTTTTAAGGTTTCATAAACCACATTTCGACCGTGTGGTAGTCGGGATTGAGGCCACCAAATTTATTGAGCGAAGCGCGGTTCCAAACGTACTCCGAGTTGAAGCGCGGTCTGATTCGATACACCAACTTGCCGTTGTTGTCGGGAAACAGCGTGAGGCCAGTTGGTACAGCAAAGCCTGTGTAAATATCGGGGCTGTAATTGTAGCGGCGCATGTCCACCCAGCTTTCTAAGTGGCCGTGGCCAAACATAGAAATGTATTTTTGCATCATAATGTTGCTCAACGTGAGCGTGCCGGCGGTTTGAGCTACAGCGGCTGCGTTGCGCAAATAGGCGGTACGCTCGGTGTCGTATAGAGTACGGGTGGGGAGATTGGGTATAGAAGTAGCCACCCAGTCTAAGTGTGCGTTTATGCCTTTGTTGTAAGCCTCAAAAGCCGTGGCGCGGTCGCCTTTAATGAAAGCTGCCTCAGCCTTGATAAACTGCAACTCCCAGTAGGTAATAAGCGGGTGCGGCGCTCTGTCTTGAAAAATAAACTTGCCAGTAGTGGGTGGGGTAGCGGTGGGCTGGTCTTGGCCCCAGAAGTTGGCCACGCGGTTGGCACGTCCTGTTATGTTGTTGGGGTCGCCATTGTTGAGTACTACGCCGCGAAACACGCCGTCGGTGCTGGCCGTGAGCATAGTTGCCAAGCGTGGGTCGCGGGCGGGAGCGGTGTTGAGCACCCGTACCAAGTATTCGCTTTGGCGAAACGAGGCTATTTGGTTGCGGAGTGGCCCCCAAAAATTGCCATCGGCGCTGCTCGTACCTGCGTGCGGAATGTTAAAATTGTCGGCATTGCTACTAAACGAGGCATCCACCAATTTGATGACTGCATCGGGGTTGTAGCCACTTTTTTTATTACTTTGGTGGTTGGCATTGCGGGCCAAAATGGCGTTCACAAACTTAATCCACTTGCTGCGGTCGCCGTTGTAAACTTGGTCGCCGCGTGCCAACGAGGCCACCGAAACACCAGTACCCGCGCGACTAAGGTCGGCTATGGCTTCGTTGCTGAGGCGCACTACTTCCTTATACACTTCGTCTTGGGTATCAAAATCGAAGGTGTAGCGGTTGGGTTCCCAAGCCTGCTTTAAAATAATCTCACCGTTGATGTCGGTGGTGCTTTGCCAGCCCCATGCCCTGATGGCCTTGGCCACGCCCACGTAGTCCCATTGTTCTTTGGCGGTGGCATCTTCGATAATCAAGTCCACGTTTTTGCCAATTGAGTAGTAGTGCGAGCGCCACATTTCACCACCCACGTCGCTACCTGCGGCGTAGCCCTGGCGGTCCCAAACGTTACCTGATGCCGACGAGAGCCAGTATTGGCAATATTGACCCACATAGCGGCCATCCAAAGCCTCGGCCCGCGACATTTGCTGAATCATGGGAGGTAAAATGGCAAACCCCTGCGAAACCTGCGGGAAGCTGGGGTCGAAGTTTACGTCTAAGTATTTTTCGCAGCTTGTTAGCCCCATGCCAACCAGCATAACAAGCATCAATATTTGTATCTTTTTCATTTGTATGAAATAAATTTGAAAATTTGAAAATGTGCTAATTTGAAAATAAATACTTGATAATTAGCTAATTAACTGTCTATTTTTTTATAACCAATAACCAATAACCAATAACCAATAACCAATAACCAATAACCAATAACCAATAACCAATAACCAATAACCAATAACCAATAACCAATAACCAA
>REAB01000139.1 GCA_004293645.1 Cytophagia bacterium
ACTAATTTTTCCGACTACATGTTTAGTGGGCAATATGCTTGTGGACTAATTTCTCAAAAACTGTCAACTACTTTGGAAGCAATATGAAAGATGCCAAATTTAGTCTTGTTTTTGCGCCTTTGGCAGAATAGCGTTTGTTTTGTGGCGTTATTCAAAAAACAACACGCTTACCATGTCCAAAACACTTGCCCAATTATTGACGGGAATCAAAACCCTGGCCACGGCTGGGCCGCCGTCAGTAGCCATCAAATCCATCGAGTTCGATTCACGGAAAGTTACCGAAGGCTGCTTATTTGTGGCTCAAAAAGGCACGCAAATAGACGGTCATTTGTTTATTGAACGCGCCATTGAGCTGGGTGCCAGCGGTATTTTGTGCCAGCAAATGCCCAACTCGCTTCGCCCCGAAGTGGCTTATGTGCAAGTAGAAAACAGTGCGCGAACGATGGGCTTGTTGGCCAGTGCCTTTTACGAATATCCTTCTACCAAAATGCAGTTGGTGGGTGTAACGGGTACCAACGGCAAAACGTCCTGCGTTACGCTGCTTTTCAAATTGTTTCGGCAATTGGGCTATCGCGTGGGGCTGCTCTCAACGGTGCAAAACCAAATAAACGACGACGTAATACCCAGCACGCACACCACCCCCGACGCGGTACGCATCAACGAGCTGCTGGCCGAAATGCTGCGGCGCGGCTGTACGCACTGTTTCATGGAGGTAAGCTCGCACGCGGTGGTGCAAGAGCGCACGGCGGGGCTGACTTTTGCGGGGGGCGTTTTTACCAACATCACCCACGACCACCTTGATTTCCACCAAACGTTCGATAATTACATCAAAGCCAAAAAAGGTTTTTTTGACCAACTACCTAAACACGCTTTTGCCCTCATAAACATAGACGACCGCCGAGGCGCGGTGATGGTGCAAAACACCGCCGCTGCCGTGCATACTTATTCGTTGCAAACGGTGGCATCTTTTAAAGGCAAACTGCTGGCCGACAGTCTGTTTGGTTTGCAAATGGAAGTAGAAAATAAAGAAGTTTGGTTCAAACTCATTGGCCGTTTTAATGCGTACAACCTACTGGCGGTGTATGGCGCGGCGGTGCTGCTGCACGAAGACCCCGACCAAGTTCTGACGCTGCTTTCTGCCATTACGCCCCCGCCAGGCCGCTTTGAGCAAGTGATGAGCCGCCAAGAAATTGTGGGTATTGTGGACTACGCCCACACGCCCGACGCACTCCAAAACGTACTGGAAACCATCAACGAACTGCGCGAAGGCAACCAACAAGTAATAACGGTAGTGGGCTGCGGTGGCAACCGCGACGCGACCAAACGCCCCGAAATGGCCAAAATAGCCTGTCAGTGGAGCACCCAAGTGATACTAACTTCCGACAATCCGCGCTTGGAAGACCCCGCTGCCATTTTGGAACAAATGCAAGCGGGCGTACCGCCGTTGGACTTCAAAAAAACCAAAACCATCGAAGACCGCCGCGCGGCCATTCAATATGCGGTGTCAATGGCCAAGCCGCAAGATATTATTTTGATAGCGGGCAAAGGCCACGAAACCTACCAAGATATACAAGGCGTTAAGCACCATTTTGACGACAAAGAAGAACTAAAAAATGCGTTTGAACAGTATTAAAAACTGCATAAAAATCAAGTAATGCCCCAATTTAGGCACTTGGTTTTCGTTATGTTTCCAAAAACTACTTTGTCCATGCGCTTTTACTGCCCATTTTTGGCTTTTTTACCATTATTCATTTGTTCAAAAGTGCAAGCCCAACACTTTTCGTTGAGCCGCCTTTTTTATCCCAACGTTACGCTCAGTGCCAGCTATTTGCCCGAAGCCTCAATGGACAATAACCAAAATTTTGGCCTTACGCGCACGTCGTTTTCGGGACTTTTGCCCTTGCAAAGCGAAGTTACGATCGGCTATGGGTCGCGTAAAAAGTTTGATTTGCGGGCGCGGCATACCGTATTGGTGGCCAATATAGCACAGTTAGACCCCACCTATAACGGCGCAGTGCGGCCCGATAACGGCTACAAAACGGCCTCGGTGGGCGCAATAATGCTCCAAGCAAGCCTCAAAGACAGGCTTTGGGTTTATGCCATTGGGGGCGGCATCACGGAGTCGAACGAAACGTTTTTTACGCCCCAGCCTTTTTTGTACGGCGGCGCAGCGCGCATGCGGATTTTGGGAGTCAATACCCAAATTTTGTACGGAACAGCGTTGGTTTACAATCAAAAATTTAGGATTTTGCCCGTGTTTGGCATCAACAAAAAGATTGGCAAAAAATGGCGGGCGGCAGCTTTGTTGCCCTTTATGATTGATTTTAATTACCGTCAAAACGGCTGGCTCAACTTCGATTTTATTGGCGCAGTAAATGGTTTTAGCGGTGGTTTTCAGCAACTTGGGCCTACCGAAAAACTGCTCCGCCGTACCAATTACCAACACCTCAAACTCAGTATTGCGGCCAATGCCCACCTGTTTACGGTGCTCAACGTCTCGCTCGAAGCGGGTGTGGTGGGTTTGCGGCAGTTGCGCACGTTCAATCCTTCGCACGAAACGCTGTTGGCCCAAACGCCAGGTTTTACGCCTTATTTGGGCGCTACTGTGCGTTATATCACAAGCCGTTCTAACTTTTCGTCTAAGTTTACCCGCAAATTGGGTCTGGGCGACGGCGGCCTTAATTGGTAAATATACGGCATTTTTATAAAAAAATATTTGCACACTGATGTTACAGATTGAACGGGTTTACGCTGATTTTTTGTTTGATTTTTCTGTAAAAATCAGTCGCATCAGCCTCATCTGTGTTCTAATTGGATTGGCAAATGTTTTTATAAAAATGCCGTGTAGGTTAAGTAGCCGCACGTAAATAATGAGATAAATTATTGCTAATTTTACGCTTTAATCTAACTCATTTACCCATGAAAATCCATTACTTACTGGCCTGCTTGACGGCCGTTTTTTGCCAAATCACAGCGTACGCCCAGCAACCTTTGCTACTCGAAGATTTTGACTTGACCGCAGGCGCGCGCCTCAGCAACAACGGCTGGACTGCCCACGGCGGGGCGGGTGTTAGTGCCGTAGCGGTGGTATCGCCAGGGTTGGCATTTTCGGGGCTTTTTCCTGTTGGCAACGCTGCCAACATGACCACCTCAGGCGAGGATGTAAGCAAGGTTTTTGCGCTCAGCGGCGTAGCTACGGGGGCGGTTTATGCTTCTTTTCTCATCAACGTAAGTGCCGCCCAAATGGGCGATTATTTTCTACATTTAGGACCCGCCACGTTAGGTTCGGCTTTTGCGGGGCGCGTGTACGTGCAAGCCAGCGGCGCAGGTTTTAAATTGGGGCTTTCAAAGGGCGTGTTGCCCGCCAACACGTCAGCAGGCTATACCACAGCTACTTACAGTTTTGGGCAAACCATTTGGTTGGTACTCAAATACGAGTTTAGACCCAACGCCAACGACGACTTGGTGAGCCTTTTTGTAAACCCAATGCCCACCACCACCGAGCCAGCTACCCCCGCCTTGAGCGATGCCAACAGTGCCGATTTTGCCAATATGGGCACCATTGCACTACGGCAAGGCTCTGCCACCAACGCACCCACCCTGCGCATAGATTACCTGCGCGTGGGCAACTCGTGGGCCAGTGCCACCGACGCGCCCATGTACCAAACTATACCACCCGTTAGCACCCAACCCAAACCTTTTAGCATTGCCGATGCCCGCAAACAACCACTGAACACGCCCGTTATTGTGGCAGGCCGCGTAACGGTGGCCCAGCAATTTGGCAACGCGCTGTATTTGCAAGATGGCACGGGCGGCATCCCCGTTTTTTTGGGTAACACGCCCAATACTTTCGCCCTTGGCGACTCGGTGAAAGCCACGGGCGAAATACGCGCTTTCAATGCTCAAATTCAGCTTGGCGACGGCAGCACGCCCGTTACGCTCATCGAAAAAATAGGCACAACGCGGGTGAATCCAGCCCCAAAAACAGTTAAAATCACCGAACTCGCCGCCAACGAAGGGCTTTTGGTAAACGTAGCCAACCTAACTTTTGACGAACCCACCAAAGGGCTGTTTTACCCCGATGTCAATTTTGGCGCACAAACGCCCGACGGGCGTGGCGAGGTGCGCATCAATCGTTTTACCAATTTAGTCGGATTTTTGAAACCCGCCGAAGTAGGCAATGTTACGGGCGTAGTGAGCCGATTTCGCAACAACGCAGGCACAACCGATGTCTATCAACTGTTGCCGCGTCAGCGCGAAGATATTCCCAAAATTACGACTGCTTACCGCGTTTCGGAAGGCAACTTGACCCGCGCCCAAACCCTCGACGTGGCCGCTTGGAACGTAAAATGGTTTGGAAATCCCACCAACGGTCCCGCCAACAGCGACTTACAAATTCAAAACGTTAAAGCAGTGATAGACAGCCTTAAAGCCGACGTTTATGTATTGAGCGAAGTGTCGAACGAAACCCGTTTTGCGGCGTTGTTGGGGGCAGTCAATGCCACGCAGGGTGGTAAATTTGCGGCAAGTTGCTCCAACGAGGTGTCGGGCGGCGGGGCATTTGCCGACGTGCAGCGGGTTTGTTTTTTGTACAATACTGATGTATTCAAAAACCCCAAATTTCGGCCTTTGTTGAAAGGTATTTCGGCGGCTATGTTGCCCAATTACCCCATTGATGCCAACCGCTTTTGGGCCAGTGGCCGCTTGCCTTACCTCATGACCGCCGACGCGGTGGTGAACGGTTTTACCCAAAAAGTAAATTTGGTGGGTATTCACGCCCGCGCAAATACTTCTACCGCCGAAGCCGAAACCATTTATCAGCAACGCAAATACGATATTAAAGTCTTGAAAGACACGCTTGATGCCCGCTTTGGGTCGGAGTTTGTGCTATTGGCGGGCGATTTTAACGACGACGTGGACGAAACCGTAGCGGCCGTTACTTCTACCAAAGAGTCTTCTTACAAAATATTGGTGGACGATGTGGCCAAGTACCAAGCCATTACCAAAACCCTCAGCGAGCGCGGCTTTCGGACATTTGTGAGTTCCGAAAATGTCATTGACCACCTCGTGGTGTCGGACGAGTGGTTCAAAACCATTTTGCCGCAGTCGGTGGGCCACGAGTTGCCCTTTCGCTACCTCGCCGATTATGCCAACACTACCTCCGACCACTTTCCTATTTTTGCGCGGTTCAACCTTCAAACGTTGGTGTTGGCCGTTGCGCCAATCGAGGCTGAGTCAATTGCCGTTTTTCCCAATCCCACCGCAGGCCGAATCCTTGAAATAAAAACGCCCGAAAACGTGCGCATAGAAGCCGTTGATTTGCTAAATTTGACGGGAATTGAAACGCCCGTTTCTTTTCAACAAATTGATAAACAGCATTTTGTAGTTCAAATTGCGCCCAGTTTGTCCAGCGGCTTGTATATTTTAAGAATCAAAACTGCGACGGGCGTTTTAAACCGAAAAGTATTTTTGAATTGATGTTTTCCAAAACAAAACCATGAATTTCACCTCCACGCCCACCCTTTACGAACATTACAAATCTTGCACGGGTGTTTCGACCGATACCCGCCAAATTGGTGAAGGTTGCCTTTTTGTGGCCTTGAAAGGAGATAAATTTGATGCCAATACCTTTGCCAAAGAAGCCTTAGAAAAAGGAGCAAAATTTGTAGTCATAGACAACCCTGCATTGGTAGAAGACGAGCGTTTTTTGCTCGTGCCAGACGGCCTCATTTCGCTCCAGCAGCTCGCCGCCCACCACCGCGCCCAGCTCACTATTCCTGTGGTGGGCTTGACGGGTTCGAACGGCAAAACCACCACCAAAGAACTGATTACGGTGGTTTTGTCCAAAAAGTACCGCACCTACGCCACCAAAGGCAACCTCAACAACCACATTGGCGTGCCCCTCACGCTCCTGGCCATTGACCACACCTACGAGCTGGCGGTGGTAGAAATGGGGGCAAATCACCAAAAAGAAATTGAGCTGTTGAGTAGCATTTGCCAACCCACCCACGGCCTCATTACCAACATTGGCAAGGCGCACTTGGAGGGTTTTGGCGGCATAGAAGGCGTAAAAAAAGGCAAAGGCGAGTTGTACGATTTTCTGGCCGCTTCGGGTGGCACAGTGTTTGTTAATGCCCAAAACCAAACCTTGATAAACATGGCGGCGCAGCGGGTTTTTGCGCATCAAATCAATTACTTAGCCGATGCCGACGCGCCCGTTTTGGTGCAAGAAACACCGTTTATTCGCTACCAAGTGCCCCATTTGCCCGTGGTGCAGGCGCATTTGAGCGGGAGTTACAATTTTGAAAATATTGCCGTGGCATTGGCAATTGGCCAGTATTTTGACGTGCCAGCCGCCGATGCCAATGCCGCCATTGCAGCCTACAACCCCACCAACAACCGCTCTCAAATGGTGCAAAAAGGTACGAATACGCTACTTATGGACGCTTACAACGCCAACCCGTCGTCAATGGCGGCGGCCATCGAAAACTTCGCCCGCTTGAACGCCCCCCGTAAAATGGTAATTTTGGGCGATATGTTTGAGCTCGGCGACGATGCCCCCGCCGAACACCTGGCATTGGGCAAATTGGTCGCGCAGGGGAGGTTTGACGTAGTAATTTTGGCGGGCAAACTCATCAAAGACGCACTGCCCGCGTTGCCAACGGCGTTTTATTTTCCCGATAAATTTTCGCTGCACAATTGGCTCGTGGACCACCCACAGCAGCACACGCACGTGCTCATCAAAGGCTCGCGCGGCATGAGCCTCGAAACCGTCGTCCCGTATTTGTAAATAGTTCAAAAAACGCAAGACCGCACGGGCGGCCCCGCCAAAACCCAAGACCACTTCCATGCAAAACTCCAGTTTATTGTCGCTTTTTATGCCCATAGCCATTGGCATTGTGATGCTGGGGCTGGGGTTGTCGCTGACCATCAACGATTTTAGGCGCGTGGCGCAATACCCCAAAGCCATTGCCGTGGCATTGGTTTGTCAAATGCTCATTTTGCCAACGGTTTGCTGGAGCATAGCGGTATTTTTTGAGTTGCCGCCTGTGTTGGCGGTAGGTTTGATGCTCCTCTCGGCCTCTCCAGGCGGGCCTGCCGCCAACTTATACAGCCACCTCTCAGACGGCGACGTGGCACTTAACCTTACACTCACAGCGGTCAATAGCTTGCTCACGTTGTTCACGTTGCCGCTCATTGTCAATCTATCGCTCGACTATTTTCTTACCTCCGACCAGCACATTCAAATGCAGTTTCGCAAGGTCATTGAGGTGTTTGCTATTGTGCTGGTACCCGTGAGTGTGGGCATGGTGGTTCGGGCCAAAACCCCGCAGTGGGCCGCCCGCGCCGATAAGCCCTTCAAGGCCGCTGCCGCGCTGTTTTTGGTGTTGGTCATTGTATTGGCCTGTTTTCAAGAACGCGACCGCGCCTTAGGCTATATCAAAGACGTGGGTGTGGCGGGTATTACTTTCAATTTATTGAGCTTGGCAGTAGGCTATTTGGTGCCGCAGTGGTTTGGCGTAGGCCGTAAGCAGGCCATTGCCGTAGCCATGGAAATCGGGATTCACAATGCCTCGTTGGCCATTTATATTGCCCTCAACATATTGAACGACAGCCAAATGGCTATTCCAGCGGCTTTGTATGGCATTGTCATGTTTTTTACGGCGGGGCTGTTTGGTTATTGGGTAAAACAAAAACAGCACGCACTCGCTTTGGCCAAAAACGAAGGACGTAGGCAGTAATAATACCCAAACTTTGATTCTATTACCACAGTTAGATTCGCCACTTGCGCTACTTTAATAGTTGGTAGCAGGTTTAGTGAGAACACCAGCCATTTGACCGTCAGTTTTGAATAATTTTGTGGGGCCTACACCCCACCCAAACCCTTCCCAGCAGGGAAGTATTGAAAAACACTTTTTTATGGAACTCCCCTACAATCCCACTTATCCCGCCATTGAAGATTTGCGCGAACGCGCTCGTCAGCGTATTCCCCGCTTTGCTTTTGAATATTTAGATGGCGGCTGCAACGAAGACATCAATCTCCACAAAAATACCGCTGAACTGCGCCAAGTAGAATTGAAGCCCTATTACCTGAGCAAGCACATTGCTTCTGACATGAAAACCGAGCTTTTTGGCAAAACCTACGACGCGCCGTTTGGTATTTCGCCCATTGGTTTGCAAGGATTGGTGTGGCCCAACGCCCCCGAAATTTTGGCCAAAGCTGCCGTGGCTCACAACGTACCGTTTGTACTCAGCACCGTTAGCACGTCGAGTATGGAGCGCATTGGCGAGATAACGGAGGGCAAATTTTGGTTTCAGCTCTATCATCCTGCCGAAAATAGCCTCCGCGACGACATCTTAGACCGCGCCGAAGCCGCAGGTTGCGATGTGTTGGTGATTCTGTGCGACGTGCCGAGTTTTGGGTTTCGCCCGCGCGACATTCGCAACGGCTTGGCCATGCCTCCCAGCATGAGTATCCAAAATATGCTGCAGATTTTGGGAAGCCCCAATTGGGCTCTCAATACGCTCTACCACGGGCAGCCTGGGTTTGCCAATATGAAAAAATACATGCCCAAAGGTTTAAACATGAAACAATTGGGACTCTACATGAACCAGACTTTTTCGGGACGGCTCAACGAAGAAAAAATTGCCCCCATCCGCGACCGCTGGAAGGGAAAAGTGGTGTTGAAAGGCGTAGCTTCCGAAGAAGATACCGAGCGGGCGATTCGGCTTGGCCTCGATGGCATCATTGTTTCTAACCACGGCGGGCGGCAATTGGACGCGGGGCAGTCGTCTATTAAATCGCTCGAACCGATTGTAGAAAAGTACAAAGATAAGATTAAAATTATGATAGACAGTGGTTTACGGTCTGGTCCTGACATTGCGCGGGCGTTGGCCAGCGGCGCGGAGTTTACTTTTTTGGGGCGTACGTTTATGTATGGCGTGGCGGCACTTGGCAACGAAGGCGGCGATAAAACCATTGGACTACTCAAAACCCAATTGAAACAAGTAATGGACCAAGTGTGTTGTCAAAAAGTAACCGACTTTCCGCAGTTTTTGATAAAATAACGACCAAAAATGCTTGAATTGGTAGTAGCTCATTATACCGAAGACCTCAGTTGGTTGCGAACTTTGCCCCGTAATATTCGCCAAACGGTTTACAGTAAAAATCACGAGCTGCTGCTGCCAAACACGCAATTGCTGCCCAATGTAGGCCGCGAAGCACACACCTACTTGACTCATTTTGTGAGCCACTACCACGCCCTCAGCGAGTGGACCATCTGCTGCCAAGGCAAACCTTTCGATCACGCCTACGATTTTAAAAAGTGGCTCAAATCGGTGGCAGCAGGTCATACAGTGCCGCAGCCGTTCGATTGGCGCGGCCACATTGTTGATACCGACGACCAGCAGGGTGGCTTGTTGTTCAAAAATTGGAGTAAAAACGAAGATGGGCGAGGACTGGATTTAGACCAATTTCACACCGCTCTTTTTGGTACGCCTGGCCCCGCGTTTTATACGTTTGTGTTGGGCGCGCAGTTTGCGGTGCATCGGTCGGTGGTGCATGAGCGTCCGCTGGCATTTTATGAACGTGCCTTGGCCATCAGCATTGATTTTGTGGACGCTGCCCACTGTTACGAGCGCAACTGGAACCGCGTATTTGGCGTTGATTTTGCCCTTCCCAACGGCCAACGCACCGCTTATTTAAAACCCATCAAAGCGCAGTTATAATTGCCCTCTCACTATTGGCTTTGGCTGCGTTGTTACCGTACAATAATTAATGGCAAACCAGATTGGTTTTGCTATATTTGCAACAATCATTTGTGTACGAAGGCATTGACGTTTCAAACGTTTCTTTTCTTTGTTTTGTATAAAATAAAAAGGTGGAAGACATCGTTTCTAATGTTTGTCTGGGTATTGTTTTTATGCTTGTTGCAACTTCTCTAATCCTTCCCTTTCCATAAACCTCAAACTCTAAATTCGCCATGATTCGTAGAAATTTTGTAAAAACCGCTTTGAGCTTGACAGCTACTGCCGCTTTAGGCATAGACAGCATGGCAACACCACAGCCTGCGGGCAAGCACAGTTTTAAGCTCAAATATGGCCCGCACATCGGGATGTTTCAGAACAGCGCGGGCAAAGACCCCATTGACCAGCTCAAATTTATGGCCGACATGGGCTTCACGGCCTTTGAAGACAATGGCATGATGGGCCGCCCCGTAGAGTTGCAAACCCAAATGGGCGAAACAATGACTAAATTGGGCATTACGATGGGCGTTTTTGTAATAGACAAAGGCGGCAACTCACAAAATACCCTGGCGGCGGGCAAAAAAGGAAACGTTGATATTTTTTTGGACGGCTGCAAACGCGCTGTTGAAGTAGCCAAACGCACCAATACCAAATGGATGACCGTGGTGCCAGGCGATTTTGAGCGCAACCTGCCCATTGGCATTCAAACAGGCCATGTCATTGATGCGCTGCGCCGAGGAGCCGAAATTTTTGAACCCCACGGCCTCGTCATGGTACTCGAACCCCTTAGCGACTCGCCCAACCTGTTTTTGCAAACCTCCGACCAAACCTACGAAATTTGTCGGGGCGTAAACAGCCCCGCCTGCAAAATTTTGTTCGATATTTACCACATGCAAAAAACCGAAGGGCATATCATTCCGCACATTGATTGGTGCTGGGACGAGATTGCGTACTTTCAGATTGGCGACAATCCAGGCCGCAAAGAACCCACTACGGGCGAAATAAACTACAAAAACGTTTTTAAGCACATCTACAAAAAAGCCCAAGCCAGCAACAAAACTTTTGTGTTTGGCATGGAACACGGCAACTCAATGCCTGGCAAAGAAGGCGAAGAAGCCCTCATCAAAGCTTATGTAGAGTCGGACAGCTTTACGGTTTAATTTTTTTGATTTCAGTTTTTTGCCGTAAATTGCCGCAGGTTTCAACTATTAATTTAAAATGGACGGACAACAACACAAACAAGAACTGAACTGGGGTTGGTTAGTAGGATTTGCCCTGTTACTTATCATTTTATTGTTTGCCTTTGGCGACATATTGACGGGTATTGTGGGCATATTGGTTCTTTCGATTGTCTTCGCAGGCTATCACAACGAGCAGGCATCGCACAACCACCACTGATTTTTTTAATGAAACAACCTACAAAAAGCTCCGCCATTGGCTGGGCTTTTTGTATTTCAAAACACTTTTCTGCGTAGCTCGCCCCGATATTTTATCGGGGCAGCTCTGGTCTTCCGTTTTCAACGCAATTTTTCTAACTTAATTATTTTGCAACCATGCGCCATCACTTCTCAAAAATAACGTATCTACTTCTGATACAACTTATTACGTTTGTTACAGTTCATGCCCAACAAGACAATGGCGACGGGTGCGTTGGCGTTTGGCTTACTGGCTCCGAAGAGGGCCAAATTCAAATTTTTAAACAAGGCGACCGCTACTTTGGCAAGATAGTTTGGATTAAAGACCCCATTGATGCCAAAACGGGCAAGCCGCCCATTGACAGCAAAAACCCCGACGTTACCAAACGCACCCAACCCATCGCGGGTCTGGTCAATCTGCGTGATTTGAAGTATGAAGGCAAAAATCAATGGGACGGCGGCAAGATTTACGACCCCCAAAACGGCAAAGTCTATGATTGTAAAATAAAACTCGTCAATGCCAATCGGTTGGACGTGCGCGGCTACATTGGGGTGTCGTTTGTGGGGCGCACCGAAACTTGGAAAAGAGTAAAATGAGCAATAACCTGTTTCCCATATTTCTAAAACTCGAACAACTCAACGTGCTGATTGTGGGCGGCGGCTACGTAGGTTTAGAAAAACTGACCGCCGTGCTGGCCAACTCGCCCCAAACGCAGGTGTGGCTGGCCGCGCCCGAAATCAGAGCCGAAATTAGAGAGCTGGCCGCGCTACACCCCAACGTAACGCTGCTCGAAATGTATTATAAAGATAACTTGCTCACCAACAAAGATTTGGTGATAGTAGGCACCAACGTGAAGGCCGTTAATTTGCAAGTGCAGCAAGATTGTAAAGCACTCAAAATCTTGGTAAACGTAGCCGATACCCCCGATTTGTGCGACTTTTATTTGAGCTCAGTCGTAAAAAAAGGCGACTTAAAAATTGCCATCTCGACCAACGGCAAGTCGCCCACTTTTGCCAAGCGGTTTCGGGAAGTGTTGGAAGAAATACTACCCGACTCGCTGCAAGAAACCCTCGATAACCTGGTAGCTATCAGAAATAAACTGCGCGGCGATTTTCAAGATAAATTGGAAAAACTGAATGAAATTACGAAAGTGATGAAATGAGTTTGAGAAAAAAGGTAAATTTGATAACTTTGGTAAAAAACTAAGAAAGCTATGGTCGTTGAAACACAAACCCCCGCCCTGCCTCGTACGCTTGCCGAATTTCAAGAATGGGAGCCTACCGACAGTTTCAAATATGAGTGGAACGATGGCGAAATCATAACATTTACTGGCATGGAAAAAAAACAAGTCTTTATTTATCACACACTTTTACAATTGTTTGTCAATAAAAACTACATCAAAGCTGGAACTTTGGTAGCTGAATATGACATTATGCTGACGGGTATCCAGATGCGACGACCCGATATAGCTTATCTCTCAGAAGCACAAATCCAACAAGCAAAACAAGGCATAGACGTAATTCCTGAGTTTGTAGTGGAAATTATCTCTGGCAACGACAACATCAACAAAGTAGAAGCCAAAATAGCCGAATACTACAAAGCAGGTGCGGGCGGCGTTCCGCTGAAAGTAGTGTGGCTTATACTGCCCGAAGAAAAAGTAGTACACATTTATACCTCGCGCAAGCAAGTGCAAATCTGCACCGACGACGATATCTGCTCGGCCAAGCCCGTACTGCCCGATTTTGAGATTAGCGTGAACGCGCTCTTTGCCTAACTTTTGGAGGGCAGCGTTTACTTCAAATCTAAACTTTTTGCGAGTAGCTTCTCCCAACCTTCTTGGTCGCCTGGCAGTGGCGCAGGGTTTCTCACTGTTTTGCCCCGCTCGCTTATGAGCATGGCCGCAGGAATCTGCTCGGCAGCCATTTGCAAAAGCCATTCGTCTTGCTGCGCGTTGAGGCTGCACAAAATATGGAATCCTTTCAGTTTTGACTTAACGACGGCTTCTTTCCAAACTTGGGTACTTATGCCAGCCATACAGACTGTTACCAACTGCACTGACGCGGGCAAGCGGGCGCGCAAATACTGCGCATTCAAAAACTCTTGCCGCGAAAACGCATCGGCATTGTCCCAGAGCAAAACGTAAATGGGGCGGCCTTTGTACATTTTCAAAATGCTTGCCACCTGCGACTCAGTGGCTTGCAGCGGGTTTTGGTACAAAAAAACGCCGCTAAGGGCTTCAATCGCAAAATTATCTAAGTTTCCTTGCCGATGCGCCACAAAAGGTAGGTTGTCCAGTGCATTGACAACCAGCGAGTCGCGGGTTTCTATTTGATGAATTTCTTGCAATGAACGCGCATAAGCTGGGTTTTTTAATTGCGGTTGCAAATAGTTGTACAAAACCTGCAACTGCCGAATGGTAACCTGCGACGTATTGCTGACGTAAAACTGGGTGCGCAGAAAATCAAGGCTGGCGAAGTCGTAGGCAGCGGCGTATTTTTTGACGTGTAGTTCATAAAGCGACAAAAGCTGGAACGTTTCTTCTTTTCCTTCAAGCTGTTTATTGAGCCATTCCAACTCTTTTACTTTTATTGATTTTTGCTGCTGCAATTCGCTCATTTTGAGGCTATCGGCGGGGCTAAGGTGTTCTGCCAAGTACGTCGCCAAAGCTACTACTTTACTTACTGGGAGGGCTACTTCGCGCTGCTGTGCGCTATTTTGGGCGGCATAAAGGGCAAATTGCCTGAAAGCGTCGGCCTTCGTAAAGGTGAGCATGGGCTTCGCGTCCAGCACCAGTGTATCGGCCAAACTACTCGGAATGGCCAAGTTTTGGTTGGTTAGGTGTATCAAAAACAGGGCATTGGCTTCTTGGTTGAGTGCGATTTTTACCCATTCGTCCAAAAGTGCGTCGCGGCTATTTGCGGCAAAATTTTCGTAAAACTGCCGCTTGCGTTCGCGCAGGTTACGCAAAAAATCCCAGGCTTTTTGGGCATTCCAGCGAGAGGTTTTATCCAATGGATTTTTAAATTCGGGTTGCTTAGGAAGCCATTGATTGAGTGCCGCATAAAACGCGGTATGCTGCTGATTGGTTGCCGCATGCACACCGCCAAAAACCACTGCGGCGGTGGATTTTTTAAGTGAGTCGGCGTTGATGTGCAAGGTTAGCTCGCCCGCTGAGGCCATAAACGGCAGCAACAGGTTGTCGTAGGTAAAGAAACACTCTTCGTGCTTAAAAACGAGCGGTAGCGTAAGTCTAAAACTGCCATCTGGCTGCAAATCAGCGGGATATATAATTTCTTGGTCGGCCCGCAAAACATTGATACGCGCCACTGTAACACGACTGGCTTGGCGATATTGGCGCGGCGTTAGGTTTTCTATTTTGCCCTGCACCACCACCGAGTCGAGCTGGGCTTGGGCCAATGCAACCCAATAAAAGAAGAAAAGAAGAAAAAGAGGTAGTCTGCACGAGGGAATCATGTTTCAAAAACTGAAAATAATGCCCCAAATTAAGCACATTTTGTGAATGACCATTTGAACAGGCAAAATTCTTTGTTTTTGGGAGGCTATTTATTTGACAAACAGTAAAAAAACAGTTTTATCGCAATCTAATTTTCGTGCTGCTACGTATGTGGAGTTATAAGTAGTTGGGCAGAAATAGGCGGTTCGCCGCTGCGACGCGGGGCCGCCCGTGCGGTTGGCCGCCGCCATTATATTATTTTTGATTTGTAATAAAGG
>REAB01000140.1 GCA_004293645.1 Cytophagia bacterium
ATTTCTAAGATGGGGTTTTCTGAAAACTTTCCCCAAACTTACTCCTTTTTTGCCTATTTTCAATACCTATCTATCAGCCCCACATTTGTAGCACTACCAAATTTGTAGGCTGCTCGGGTACACTCCCTTTGGCTTGTACGCATACTGGATAGCGGGTGTTTTTCTTGTCTTTTTCGAGAATTTCCTCACATTTGATTCTGAATTTCCACGCAAACAAGGGCATATTGCAGTTCACAGCCGTCCCTGTTTCAGTTAAAAATTCGTTCAGTTTAATTTTGCTGTCGTCGTACAAGCGTGAAGGAATTTTCTTTAAAATTTCTGCGGTGTACCAACCGCCAAAAAGCGAATTTTTACCCCATTTATCGCCGTTGATGGTAACATAATATCCCATTTCAGTGTATTCGTCATGCCAGCCAAAAGATGCTCGAAACACTTTCATTGCGTTGCGTAGCGACATAGAAGACTCGATTTGTACCACACGCGAAATTTCTGGTTTGGTACCTACAACGGTTATTTTCAATGCCAATATTTTGCCTATCACACTCACGCGCCCCAATTGCTTCTGCAAATCGGGCGATTGCAAAAAGGCAGCGGTGAGCCAATCCATGGTGTTTTGGGAATTGAGTCCTGGAATTGGTGCTTCATTAAAACTGGCAAAACTTTTATACCGTTTGTTTGCTTCGGATACACTAAATTTTTCGGGTTTGTATGACTCGCCGAGCCATTCTTTGTATTCTTTTGCGGCAGGATTTTTGGGGGTTTGAAACGCTTCTACAATGTCCATGTAGCTATAAATTCCTCCACAATCCTCGGGAGGGCAGTTGCGAGCGCCGTCTGTGCAACCTGCCTGAAAACCAAGAGGCATGGGCAAAACACTTTGTAAACGCACAGTGTGCTGCCAACTATCGCCAAAATCATATTCATAGATGAGCTTATTCCCTACTTTTTTGAGTACATCACGCAGCTTTACTTTAGCCCCGTCTTCAAAATCTGGGTCGCCTTCCATGAGCAACATATCGGTATATCCTGTGTGGCTACCAGGCTCATAAAATGCGTACAAATGGCCGTTTTCCCAGCCCATAGCCGCCTGAATCAGTAGATGCAAATCGAGTAGCGAGCGGTCGGCCTCCATTTGAACCATGCGCCAAATGGTTGGCTTCACAATGTTTTCGTGCAATGCAATTCGGAGTTGAAAAACCTCAGCCATTGTAGTAAAAATTTGTTTTTAGTAACTGCTACGCAAGATATACGTTTTTTAGAAAAAAAGACAACCGCAAAGCACTCAATCTACGCGCCGCAGCACCCGTGTTCTGAAATCCATCACTTGGCGGCCTTTTATACTTGCTCTTTACTCCAATTTTTGAGTTTTTTTCTATACCGACATAATGTCTTGCTCTTTCTGGGTAAAGATTTGTTCTACTTTGGTAATGTAGCTGTCCGTTATTTTTTGGATACGCTCTTCGCCTTTTTTTACATCGTCTTCCGCAACACCCTCTTTGGTTAGCTTGCGAATGGCATTGTTGCTGTCTTGCCGAATGTTGCGTACGTTCACTTTGGCGGTTTCAATTTCGATGCGTACTTTTTTTACCAAGTCGCGGCGGCGTTCTTCGGTGAGCGGCGGTACATTAAGCCGAATCGTATCGCCGTCGTTGGTTGGATTCAGGCCTACATTGCTGTTGCGAATCGCTTTTTCGATGTCGCCAATTATCTTTCTTTCAAAGGGCTTCACAGCAATGGTGCGTGCGTCGGGAGCCGACACCGAGGCCACATTACTAAGCGACGACATAACGCCGTAGTATTCCACTTGGATACCATCAAGCATCTGCGCCGAGGCTCTACCCGCCCTAATTTTCGACAATTCAATGTTCAAATGCTTCAACGCCCGCTCCATGGTGTCTTTGGCATCGTCTAAATAGAGTTCTACTTCTTCCATTTCTTAATTTGAAATTTGTGATTTGTGCCATTGTCTGTGTCTTCACAGACAACCATTTGCTATTTGTGATTTGTGCCATTGTCTGTGTCTTCACAGACAACCATTTGCCATTTGCTTGTGCCGTTGTCTGTGTCTTCACAGACAACCATTTGCTATTTGCTATTTGCTATTTGCTATTTGCCATTTGAAATTTGTGTTACCAGCGTTCCTACTTCTTCGCCCAGTATCAGCCTTTTCAAATTGCCTGGTTTGTTCATGTCAAAAACAATAATGGGCAAGTTGTTTTCTTTGCAAAGGGCAAAGGCCGTTAAGTCCATTACTTTGAGGTTTTTGTTGAGGGCTTCGTCAAACGACAGGTGGGTGTAGCGGGTAGCGGTGGGGTCTTTTTCGGGGTCGGCGGTATAGATGCCGTCCACGCGCGTACCTTTCAAAATCACGTCGGCGTTTATTTCAATGGCACGTAAAGCCCCCGCAGAGTCGGTCGTAAAATACGGATTGCCCGTACCCGCCCCAAAAATCACGACGCGGCCTTTTTCTAAGTGCCGCACTGCACGGCGACGAATCATAGGCTCGGCTACTTGTTCCAT
Source organism: Cytophagia bacterium (assembly GCA_004293645.1). GTDB lineage: Bacteria > Bacteroidota > Bacteroidia > Cytophagales > Spirosomataceae > REAB01. Next base: position 2,521 of record REAB01000140.1, read on the forward strand.
TTTAACGGCCGACAGCAACCGCGTAAACAACCCTTGTTTTTCGAGCGAACTCTGCACCGCCATGCTGTTGATAACGGTGGCCAGCATACCCATGTAGTCGCCCTGCACACGGTCAATTCCTGATTTTTCGACCGATGCCCCCCGAAAAATATTGCCGCCACCAATCACAATGGCCACTTCTACTTTCAAATCCACCACTTCTTTGATTTCGGAGGCATACCGCTGCAAAATGTCAAAATCAATTACTTGTCTTTTGTCGCCGCCGTTGAGGGCTTCGCCGCTTAATTTCAATAAAATTCGTTTGTATTTTGGTTGGCTCATGATGAAATATATTTTGCGACAAAAATAAAGACTTACTCAAACTCTACCAATATTTGATTCTTATCAACGGTGTTTCCTTGCTGTACTTTTACAGTTTTCACCACGCCTTCGCCTGGCGATTTAAGCGCGTTTTCCATTTTCATGGCCACCAGTACCAGCACCACGTCGCCCGCTTGCACCACGTCGCCTGGCTTTATTTTTATTTCCCAAATCAAACCTGGCATAGGCGCTTTGATGTGGTTTACTTTATTTTTGGCCACGTTGCTCATACCCATTTTTTCGAGCAGCAAATCAAAGCGGTCTTTGGCCGCTACTTCATGAACCACGCCATTGAGCTTAATGGTGAAGGTTTTTTCGGCATAATTTGCCTCCAACACTTCGGCATTGTACGAGCAGCCATCTTGTAAAACATGAAACTGCCGATTGCCCAGTTCGATTAAATCCCACTCAAAAGCTTGATTGTTTATCAAAATGCCCGCTAAAGCTGTTTCTACTTCAAAGGTTTGTTTTTCGTTTACCGTTACTTTCAACATTTGGTAGGGGGGGTAAGATTTTCAAAATTTCAAACTCTTTGTTTCAAAATTAACATTGGGGGCGTTTACCAAACTTACATTCAATAAGCAAATGCAACGCTGGGGGCAAAATTGTAAATATTTCAGAACAAGAAAGGAAAAAACTTTTTCTCTGGTCTGGTCTGAGTTAAATTTACGTACTTCGTGTTCTATTCCAAAATCGGACTGCCGAAGTGGTTACAAAACATGAATCCGCACTGGTAGCTTGAATTTAACACGACTACAAAGGTACGAAATCGTCGTATTAAAGAAAGAGAATTGTTCACTAACTGCCACAAGAAGACTAATTGGAGAAGATAAATCAGACGTTAGTAAGGCCCTCTCACGCAATAAAGATTTGCGAAATGGTGCGTACAATGTTGTGTTTTTTTGCACATCGCGGTTTTGAGTTTGACTCCCACAAAGCTAAGCCATTTAAAAATCGGGTACATAAGTGTACACCACCAAATTTGTAGCACATTTTTATATTTTATAATTATATGATAATCAATTAGTTTATTCTCTTAACACTAAATATATGGCTTGTTGTTAATGGCATCAAAATCAAATCGAAGTAAAAAAGCAATTGAAAAAAAGCGGCTATTTTGTTGCTTTTTTCAAACCAAAAGCGGTATATTTCAGAAACAAAAAAACACTTACAACGTTTGGTAGAAAAAATATTCACCTTAGAAGACGTATCGCTGGTAGATTTTCTCGGAGTAGAAAACAACACCATCAAAGAAGTAGCCGCCGCTTTCCCGATGAGTAAAATCATCTCGCGGGGCAACGAAATTCGCGTCATGGGCACTGCGCCCGAAATAGTCCGTATTACCGACATCATTGAGTCGCTGCTGCAACATTACCAACGCTACGGCAAAATTACGAACGAAAGCCTGAAACAATACCTCAACGGCAACGGCGGAAACGCCGCCCCGCTACCCATGGAAGGCGAAGACGGGGTGATTTTGTACGGCACCAAGGGCATTATTGTCAAAGCCAAAACGCCCAACCAACAATTGATGGTGGAGCGTTCGTCGCAATTTGACTTGATGTTTGCCGTTGGCCCCGCTGGTACGGGCAAAACCTACACCGCCGTGGCTATTGCGGTGCGCGCCCTCAAAAACAAGGAAGTAAAGAAGCTCATCATAACCCGCCCCGCCGTAGAAGCAGGCGAAAACTTGGGCTTTTTGCCAGGCGATTTAAAAGAAAAGATTGACCCGTACCTGCGCCCCATCTACGACGCACTCGACGACATGATTCCCGCCGAGAAACTCAAATTTTACCTCGAAAACCGCGTCATTGAAATTGCCCCGCTGGCTTACATGCGCGGTCGCACGCTCAACAACGCCTTTATTTTGCTCGACGAAGCCCAGAACACCACCCCCATGCAAATGAAAATGTTTTTGACCCGCATGGGCCCCAGTTCGCGGGTTATCATTACGGGCGACAAAACGCAGGTGGATTTGCCCACCAAGCAGCGGTCGGGTTTGATAGATGCCCTCGAAACCCTCAAAGGCATTGGCGGGATTGGCTACACCGAACTCGACGGCAGCGACGTAGTGCGCCACCGTTTGGTAAAAGATATTTTGAACGCCTACGAGAAAAAAAGCAGCGACCGCGACGAAATTGACCGCGACCGCTCCGTGCCGCGTTGAACGTAAAGCTGAATAAAATTGAAAAAAAAACTGGTTTTTAGCCTGCTCTTGGTGAGCCACGCGCTCCTACTCTCTGCCCAATCCAAACGTTGCGGCGCAGTAGCCTACGATAGCGTGCGCAACAGTCGCTATGCCAACTGGGTGCTGCAAACCCGCACCCTCCGCGATTCGGTAACGCGCTATTTGGCCAACAATCGGCAAAATTTACGCATCAATTCCGTACAAGAAACCATCAGGATTCCAATAGTAGTCCACGTGATTCACGACAATGTGGCGGGGCAAACGGGCGGGCGCGACAACAGCAACATTGCCGACGGGCAAATAAAAGAGCAGATTCGGGTGCTAAACGAAGACTACCGCCGAAAAATAAACACGCGCGGTTTCAACAACAACAGCGTGGGCACCGACACGGGCATTGAATTTTATTTGGCCAATATTGACCCCAACGGCCAACCCAGTACGGGCATTACCCGCCACTTGTACCGCCAAAAAACCAATTTTGCCATGTTTAGCGACGACCAGCTCCTGGCCGACATTGTGAGTTGGCCAACCGACCGCTACCTCAACATCTGGACGGCACGTTTTGGCAATGGCACTACCCTCGGCTCGGCTCAGTTTCCGTCTATTGTGGGCGTAAATGGCTTAGACAACAGCAACGAATTGCAGGTAAAAACCGACGGCGTTTTTATTGACTTTCGAGTTTTGGGCATCGGCTCGGCGGTGGTGAGCCGTTTTTATCGGTTTGGCCGCACCACCACCCACGAAATAGGCCATTGGCTCGGGTTGATTCATACTTGGGGCGACACCAACTGCGGCACCGATTATTGCAACGACACGCCCGTTTGCGAAAACGGCAATCAAACAACCAGTTGTGCGTCTATTTTTTCTACTTGCAACGGCGTGCGCAGCCGCAACATGACCGAAAACTACATGGATTATACCATTGACTCGTGCATGAATGTTTTTACCAAAGACCAAGCCAGCCGCATGCGAGCCGTGCTCGAACTGGCCCCTCGGCGGCAAAGTTTGGTGCGTTATTGGGCTTCGCAGTTGCCATTTGGCGGGCAGTTGGGCTTAGAAATTTTTCCCAATCCTGCCGATATCAACCTCAATCTCAAAGTAACGCTCACCCAATTTGACGACTTTACGGCCACTATTTTTGATTTGAACGGCAAACAAATTTTTCAAAATCAATACACCAACTACCCCAGTTGGACGCTCGCCTTTTCCACGCGCGATGTTGCGCCAGGTACGTACATTGTCAAGATTCAAACCAAGACCGAAACCGTTACCAAACGCCTCATCATTAGCCGATGAACACCCTACTGCGCTTCACGTTGGCTTTGGTGGCGGGCATCGTTCTCTCCGATTTTTACGCATTTTCGCCGCGCCCCGTTCTGATAAGTTGCGCCGCGTTGTTCGTTTTTTTGCTCGCTTTTTCGTCCAAACTCAACCGTTCTTTGTTGGGGAGTTTGTGGTTGCTATTGGCGGTGGGTTTGGGCTGGACCAATCGCTACCTCACCACCCAAACCAACGACCCCGCGCACCTTTCAAACATCACTACCGACGTGCAAGCCTACGAAGCGGCAGTGGTAGCTCCCGTAGAAATTCGCCGTAAAACCTACAAAACCGAAGTAAGTTTGCTGCGCATCAAAACAAACAACCAATGGCAGGCGGCCAGCGGGCGGGTGTTGGTTTATGTGGCCAAAACCGCCACAGAACCATCGTACGGGGCAGTTTTACTGATACGCGGCGCACCCAAATTAGTACCCGCGCCCCAAAATCCTGACCAGTTTGACTACCGCAAGTTTTTAACTTACCGTCAAATTTTTCACCAACATTACCTGCGCAACACCGATTTTGTAATTACCAATCAAACCCAAACGGTCTGGTACAAAGCAGCGGCCTACCACCTCAGCAAATGGAGCGATGCGCAACTCAAACGGCTCGTTCCGTGGCCGCGCGAATACGCCGTAACCAAAGCCATGGTGCTGGGTTTGCGCGACGAAATGGACCCCGAACTCGTGCAAGCCTACTCGGTAGCGGGCGCGGTGCACGTGCTGTCGGTTTCGGGGTTTCACATCGCTATTTTTGTTTATATTTTGGGTAAGATTTTGGGCTTTTTAGAAAAACGCAAACACTGGCGTTGGGTTTATTTGGGGGCTACTTTGGGCATCATGTGGTTTTATGCGGTGCTAACTGGCCTCTCCGCGCCCGTCATTCGCTCGGCATTGATGTTTACACTTTTGCTGTTGGCGCAGCCGCTGGGCCGTAAAAAAAATACCGAAAATGCACTTTTTGGCTCGGCACTTGTCTTGCTAATCCTCGACCCGATGCTCATTTATTCGGTCAGTTTTCAGTTGTCTTATGCCGCGCTGGCTGGTATTATTTTTTGGCAACCTTTTCTTTATCAAACCATTAGCTTTCAACAAAAATGGGCAGACTGGGTGTGGGGCATCACGGCGGTAGCACTTACGGCGCAGTTGGCTACTTTCCCGTTGGGGGTTTATTATTTCAACCAATTTCCCGTTTATTTTTGGTTGCTCAATCCTGTTGTAGTCGGGTTGGCTTTTGTGCAATTGCCCCTGGCATTGGCTACCATTGCATTTTCGCAAGTGCCTTTTTTGGCCGATATACTGGGCTGGGCCACTACGTTCACCACTTGGCTACTCAACCAAGCAGTAGTGTCGATTGAGGCGTTGCCCCACGCGCGGCTGGCGGGTTTGGCCTTTTCAACGCTCGAACTCGTGCTTGTTTACGCGCTCATTGGCACGTTATTATTGCTCATTTATCACCGCAATCGCCGCTGGTTGTGGGTTATGGCAATGTTGAGTTTGGTATTGTGTAGAATCCAACTACTTGAAAATGAGCAATATGACAACCAAAAAACGATGGTTGCTCACGCCGTACCTTACCAAACGGCGGTGAGCTTGGTGGCAGGCCAACACGCTTTGCTCATTGCCGACACGGCTTTTCTGAACAACAACCGCGCTTTCGATTTTTATTTGGACGACTTTTATACCCAACGCGGCATCAGGCAAACCACGCGCGTAGCCCTCGAAAACGTACCAAACAACCCGCCGCTACTCAGGCGATTTTCTTTTGGGCAACTCTTGGTTTGGCAAAACAAAAAAGTGGTTTTCATTGAGCAACCCGTAGCCGCACTGCCGCCCATCGCCGACTTGGTTTTGGTGCGTAAAAGTGCCTACCGCCACGCCAACGACTTGCTCAAATCGTTTGGTAATCAAGTGATTGTACTGGACAACTCCAATAAATATTACATTTTAGAAAATCTGCAAAAAGAAGGATTGCCCTATTATTTTACCAACACGCAGGGCGCGTGGGTGCGCTAAACTAAGCCATTTTTGATGGGCATATTGGTGGGCAAAGCAGCGAATTTAAAACCCAATTCGCTAAAATGTTGCAGCGTGCGCGGCAGCACATAACTCATGTTTTTCCAGGCTTTTTGGCTGTCGTGCAGCACCACAATAGAGCCTGCGGTGGTGTGTTCTAAGGTTTTTTCCAAACACCGCTCAGGCGACAAATACCGCTCAAAATCACCCGTCAACACGTCCCACATTACTACTTGGTGCATAGACAGCAGCGGGCGGGCTTGGCTAAGTTTGATACGTCCGTAGGGTGGCCTGAAAAGATTGGTCGGAACGGGCAGTATTTCTTGGCAAGCGGCCACGTTCTGAACGTACAACTGATTCTCGGTTTTCCAGCCATTCAAGTGGTTAAAAGTGTGATTACCAATCGAATGGTTGCGTTTCAAAACTTCGTCCATCACACGCGGGTGCTTCTGAATGTTGTCGCCAATGCAAAAAAAAGTGGCTTTGGCTTGGTAGTCATCGAGTTGTTGCAGCACCCATTCCGTAATGTCTGGAATGGGGCCGTCGTCGAAAGTAAGATAGATTATTTTTTCATCGGTGGGCTTGTTCCAAACAAATTCGGAATAAAAAGCCCGCAACAATCGCGGCGATTTATGAAGAAATAGTTGCAACGCTTTTTTTAGTCTTGGGTCGTGAGTCTTGGGTTGTCAAAGGCTCATCATTCAACATTCAACACTCAATCACTCAACACTCAATCACTCAATCACTCAACACTCAATCACTCAACACCATTACCCCACTGAGCCTTCCAAGCTGATTTCCAACAATTTTTGTGCTTCTACCGCAAACTCCATTGGGAGCTGGTTGAGTACTTCTTTTACGTAGCCGTTTACAATCAAAGCCACAGCTTGCTCGGTCGGAATACCGCGTTGATTGCAGTAAAACAACTGGTCTTCGCCAATTTTGGAAGTAGTGGCTTCGTGTTCTACGGTGGCACTCGTGTTGTTTACTTCAATATACGGAAAAGTGTGCGCTCCGCATTTGTCGCCCAGCAGCAGCGAGTCGCACTGCGAGAAATTACGGGCTTTTTCGGCACGTTTAAATACCTGCACCAAGCCACGGTAGGAATTTTGACTTTTACCCGCCGAAATACCTTTTGACACAATGCGACTTTTGGTATTTTTGCCAATATGAATCATTTTCGTACCCGTATCGGCTTGTTGGTAGTTGTTGGTAACAGCCACCGAATAAAACTCCCCAATTGAATTATCGCCTTTCAAGATAACCGAAGGGTATTTCCACGTAATGGCCGAACCTGTTTCTACTTGTGTCCACGAAATTTTGGAGTTTTTCCCTTCGCAAATACCGCGTTTTGTTACAAAGTTATAAATACCGCCTTTGCCTTCTTTGTCGCCTGGGTACCAGTTTTGTACGGTCGAATATTTTACTTGGGCATCTTCGTGGGCTACAATTTCTACCACCGCCGCGTGGAGCTGGTTTTCGTCGCGCATGGGGGCGGTGCAGCCTTCCAAATAGCTCACGTAAGAGCCTTCGTCGGCCACAATAAGTGTGCGCTCAAATTGGCCCGTGCCAGAGGCGTTTATTCTAAAATAAGTAGAAAGCTCCATGGGGCAGCGCACGCCTTTGGGTATGTAGCAAAACGAGCCGTCGGAAAACACCGCCGAGTTGAGTGCCGAAAAATAGTTGTCTTTGGGAGGCACCACCGACCCAATATACTTACGAATCAATTCGGGGTAATCGTGCACGGCTTCGCTGATGGAACAAAAAATGATGCCCAATTTGTGCAGGTCTTTTCTGAAAGTAGTAGCCACCGACACCGAGTCAATAACGGCATCTACGGCCACGCCCGACAGGCGTTCTTGTTCTTTTAAAGAAATGCCCAAACGCTCAAAAGTACGGCGCAGTTCGGGGTCAATATCATCAAGCGAATTTACCTCTTTTTTCTGCTTGGGGGCAGAATAATAAATGAGCGACTTATAGTCAATGGTTGGATAGTGTACGTTTGGCCAAGTGGGTTCTTTCATGTCAAGCCACATTCTAAAAGCCTTCAAACGCCATTCGGTCATCCATTCTGGTTCGTTTTTTTTGGCCGAAATCCAGCGTACAGTGCTTTCGTCGAGCCCAACGGGTGCTTCATCGGTCTCAAAATCTGACACAAACCCGTATTTATATTCGGAGTTGGTTATTTCTTCTAATAATTCCGTTTCTTTATTCATCTGGGAACTAATGCTTCTGTGAGGTGATACGTGTTATTAACACAAAATAAGGGCTACCTGTTCGCCCGAACGCCAAATATCTTTGTATTTCTTCTGCTCAATGTATTTCTTCTGCTCAATAATCTACAGAAGCCTAATAAAATTTTGAAATTGCACTACTTTCATCAGCCATTCTTTACTACATATCACTGAGTCCGCCGTGCGGTTGGTCGCCGCCGCTTTTTCGTTTGCACATTTAGTTTTCTTGCTTTTTGATTGTCCAATCCTCCAAATTAATGCCTTTGATACGCTCAAAATGGCCTGTGTTGTTTGTAACCATAACTAAATTATTGATTACGGAAGTTACACCTATCAGAAGGTCGAAGTCGTCAATGCGTGTTCCTGCTTTACGAAGTCTTGCTTTTTCTTGGGCGTAGAGGTCTAATGCACCATAAATGGGTAAAATCTGCACGCCAGTTAGAAAGTTGTCTAATGCCTTTCGGTTTTGGGCGGGGCGTTCGCTGTTTTCTATCCCAAATTTCAGTTCGGCTAAGGTTATTTCTGAAATAAAACAATCGTCTGTCGTTAAGCCTTCGAATTTGATTTCAAGGTCAAACTTGCCTTTCATATAGAAAATGGCAATATTGGTATCTATCAAATACTTTTTCAAAACGATTCGATTTGACGGTTAAAAACCCTACTTTCTCGAATTTCTTCAATGATTTCTTCGGCAGATTTTGAGGACTCAAACGCCCCAAATGCCTTTTTGAAAGATGATTTTTTAAGTTTTAAATCTGATTTGACTGATGCCGTTAGTTTGGCTATCAAATCTAATTTATTGCTGGGGCTTAGGTTGTCCAACAAGCCTAAATAACCTTCTATGATTTTTGAATTAAAATCTATTGCGTCCATATCTTTGTCTTTTTATGGTTGAAAAGGCTTGATATTTTTTTGCGGTGGCTGCTGCACTACCGTTTTTTGACGGGTCGGCTGCCGTACCATTTTTTTTCTGGAGCATTACTGGGTTTGGCAGCGGCGGGCGGTGGACTGCTTCGGCGCGGTGCAGATTGCTCGCGCGGGGGGCGTTGGCCGCGTTGGGGTTGCACAAATTTGACGTAGGCATTTTTGTCCATTGGGTAGGGATGTTCTTCTACTACTGGAATATTTTTGCCAATCAATTTCTGAATATCGCGCAAGAAATCTTTCTCTTCGGCATCACAAAATGACATTGAAACGCCGCTGGCTCCTGCCCTACCCGTTCGTCCAATGCGGTGCACGTAAGTTTCGGGAATGTTGGGCAGTTCGTAGTTTACTACCGTCGAAAGCTCGTCAATGTCAATGCCCCGCGCGGCAATGTCGGTAGCTACCAACACCCGCGTTTCTTGCGACTTAAAGCTGCTCAATGCCCGCTGCCGCGCATTTTGCGACTTATTGCCGTGAATGGCCTCGGCCATAATACCCGCTTTCGCCAAGTCTTTTACTACTTTGTCGGCGCCGTGTTTGGTGCGCGTAAATACCAACGCCGTAACAATAGCCTTGTCTTTTTGGAGCAAATGAATGAGCAAGTCTTTTTTATCGGCCTTGGTTACGTAATACAACGACTGCCGAATGGTGTCGGCGGTAGAAGACACAGGCGTAACCTCCACGCGAGCGGGGTTGGTCAAAATGGTATCGGCGAGGGTTGTGATTTCGGGGGGCATGGTGGCCGAAAAAAACAGCGATTGCCGACGTGCTGGCAGTTTGGAAATAACCCGTTTTACGTCGTGCACAAAACCCATGTCCAGCATTCGGTCGGCTTCGTCGAGTACAAACAATTTGACGTGTTGCAGACTAATGATGCCCTGGTTCATGAGGTCGAGCAGGCGGCCTGGCGTGGCCACCAAAATATCTACGCCGCGTTTGAGCGACTCTACTTGCTGGTGCTGCGATACGCCACCAAAAATAACCAAGTGGCGCAAACTCACAAAACGACCATAAGCCGCAAAGCTCTCGCCAATCTGAATAGCCAACTCGCGGGTGGGGGTCAATATGAGTGCTTGAATGGGCTTTTGGCCTTTTTCGCGGTAAGGTTCTTGACAAAGTATTTGCAGAATTGGAATGGCAAAAGCGGCCGTTTTGCCCGTACCTGTTTGGGCGCAGCCCAGCAAGTCTTGGCGGTTTAGCACCAGCGGAATGGCCTTTTGTTGAATAGGCGTGGGCGTGGTATAACCTTCCATTTGAAGTGCCTTCAAAATGGGGTCAATGAGATGTAGTTCGTTGAATGTCAATTTATAAATATGCTAATTGTGGCACAAAGGTAAGCAATAGTAGCGAATTGCCAGTTTTAGGTTTTCTTAAATAGCTTTGTTGTTTATCTTTGCCGCATGAGAATTTTGAATATATGTGCTTACACGTGGGCCATTGGCGGCCCAGCCCGCATTATTTACGACCATACTACTGTTGCTGTAAAACAAGGCCACGAGGTGGACATTTTGAGCCCTGCCTCGCCCCAAGACCAAATTTACCCTACTCCAGCTGGGGCGCGGGTTATTGTTTGCCAACGCACCGAACCCATCAGTCGGATTTTTCCCGAATTTTCGGTTGAACTCTGGCAGTTCCTCCGCGCCAACATTCACCGCTACGACGTGGTGCATTGCCACGGCATTTGGCATTTTGGGAGCGTAGCACCCTTTTTGTTTAAAAATAAAGTGGCCAAAGCCGTTACCATTCATGGCCTGCTCGACCGCTGGGCTTTGGCGCAGGGCTATTGGAAAAAGAAGGTTTTTTCGTTTTTGTTTCAAAAAAGATTTCTCCGAAAAGCGCATTTAATTCAAATCAACAACCAAGATGAGCAGGCCGATTTACGGCAATATCTGGGGCATCAGCACCCCAACGTGGTCATTATTCCGAACGGAATGCAGCTCGGTGAGATTACTCAAAAGCCCGAAAAGGGCGCATTTCGACGGGATTTTGGCATTTCGGAAACGCAAAAAATGGTGCTTTTTATGGGCCGGCTCAACGTTAAAAAAGGACTTGATTTGTTGCTACCTGCTTTTCAAGGTTACGCGGCACAATATCCCGACGATGCGCTGCTCGTTATAGCTGGCCCCGACGATGGCTACCAAGCTCAAACCGAGCACTTTATAAAAGAAAATAAACTGGAACATTGCATCAAAATAGTGGGAATGCTTACGGGCGAACAAAAAACGGCGGCTTTGGCCGATGCCACTATTTTTGCGTTGCCTTCTTATTCGGAGGGATTTTCGATTGCCGTCCTCGAAACCATGACAGCGGGCGTACCCGCGCTGGTTTCCAATCGCATTGGTTTTGACGGTACGGTGGCGCAATTTGAAGCAGCCCACGAAGCCGACCTCAGCGTGGCGAGCGTGCAAGCGGGTTTAGAAAAAATGTTACAAAACCCTGACTACGCCCAAAAACTTCAAAAAAATGCCCAAGAAATGGTGCGACAACGCTATGATATTGACAAAGTAGCGTCCAATTTGTTGGCTGAGTTTGAGAAGATTCGTAGATAAACTGCCAGTTTTACTAACTCAAATCCATGTCGTTCAAGCAAAACGTAACCCCTTCTAAGGTTTCAATGGTATCGGTCCAAGCATGAATCGTAGTTTGAGCGGGAGTAGAAACCCGCACTTCTTGGCGTTCAGAAGAGAGAATCCAGATGACTTTCTCAACGCCAAAAGCCAATAGTTTTTGTGTTTTTTGATTGATATAATCATCGAAACTCTCAAATTCTTGTTCATAATCGGCTTTTACATCTACTTCAATAGCCACTTTGGGCGGTACGGTGGAATATTGCACCGACCTTTTATTTTGAATACGACCGCGCTCCACAATGGCAATGTCGTTGGAAATATTATTGCGATAACCCAAATGCAGGCCAGGTTTATTGGTAAGGATAGCGTATTTTTTATTATCTAAATTGCTACTAAACAACACTTTAAGAATATAGCCAATGATGAGCGACTGAAAAATACTGCTCCCCATTTCGAGCTCGTTAAGATTATAGTTTTGAAGCATCTGTGCTTGTGCGCCTCGGTACAAAATAGGCACACCATCCCATTCTTCATAAACAAGGTGTTCGGGAATATCAGAGAACCTGCTGAAACCCAATTGCTGCGCTTTTTCGCTAAATCCTACCATAGCTTTGATGATTTTTAAGAACTTGTTGGGGAATTTAAAATATTGAGAATCGTGTCTATTTTTGTTGCAACCAAACGACAAGAATATGACTGTACAATTTGAAAAACTGACCG
>REAB01000141.1 GCA_004293645.1 Cytophagia bacterium
TTCTACTTTGTGACCTCGGCGGGAATCGAAGTCGACCGCGACTCCGACCGCATCTAAGGTTTAGAAAACTTCTACTTTGTGACCTCGGCGGGAATCGAACCCGCATCTAAAGTTTAGGAAACTTCTATTCTATCCGTTGAACTACGTGGTCTTTGTTAATTGTTAAAATACTCATTGTAACCTCGGCGGGAATCGAAGTCGACCGCGACTCCGACCGCATCTAAAGTTTAGAAAACTTCTATTCTATCGCAGCGGCGACCCGCCCGTTGAACTACGTGGTCTGGTGCTTTTGTGGCAACAAATTTGCGAAAACTATTCGGTAAAATCAACATCGTTGAGTCCCATGTTCAGCCAATTGGGATAAATCACAAAGTGCTTTTCTTTGACCAAATCAACGATTAGTTGCCGCAACTCGGCTAAGTTTTCCTTTTGCTCGGCTGAAATAAACACCACGTGGTCGGCTTTTTTGGCTAAATATCCCTGTTTGAGTTGTTCCAATATTTTCTCACGGGTTTGCACCACCATTACCTCCCCCGCATCGGTTTCCAGCACTTCGTCGAAGGCTTCTTCGCGGGGTTGATAAATATCTAATTTATTGAAAACCAATACAGTAGGCTTATCTCCCGCGCCAATTTCGGCCAGCGTGGCATTTACTACTTCAATCTGCTCGTCGAACGACGGGTGCGAAATATCTACCACGTGCAGCAAAATATCGGCCTCGCGCACCTCGTCCAAGGTTGATTTGAACGACTCAATGAGCATGGTGGGTAGCTTTCTGATAAAGCCCACGGTGTCGGTGAGCAAAAACGGAATAGACTCAAAAACCACTTTTCGCACGGTCGAATCTACGGTGGCAAATAATTTATTTTCGGCAAATACCTCCACTTTGGCCAAGCGGCGCATCAACGTGGACTTACCCACGTTGGTATAACCCACCAACGCCACCCGCACCAATCGGTTGCGTTCTTTGCGACGGGTTACGCTTTGTTTGTCAATTTTTTCGAGTTTATCTTTCAAAAACGCGATACGGTCTTGCACAATGCGGCGGTCGGTTTCGAGTTCTTTTTCGCCTGGGCCACGCATACCCACGCCCCCTTTTTGGCGGCTTAGGTGGCTCCACATGCGCGTAAGGCGCGGATACATGTACTGGTACTGCGCCAATTCTACCTGCGTACGCGACTGCGCACTCTGGGCCCGCATGGCAAAAATATTGAGAATGAGCAGGCTACGGTCCAGTATTTTTATGTCTTTAAATTCGGCTTCTAAATTGCGCACCTGCGAGGGTATGAGGTCGTCGTCGAAGATAATCATGTCCACGGGGTTGTCAATCACGAAGGTCTTGATTTCTTCCAATTTGCCCTTGCCCACGTGCGTGCGGTGGTCGGGGTATTCAAGTTTTTGGGTAAACGACCCCACGGTTTTTACGCCCAGCGTAGCCACCAAAAACGCCAACTCATCTAAGTATTCGCGGGTTTTGTGGAGGGTTTGTTTTTGGGAAGCCACCGCCACGAGCAGGGCTGTTTCTTGTTTTTTTGCGGTCAAATTCATGCTAAATCGTTGTCCTGTTGGCGTTTGTGAGCTATTCTTAGGTTAAAAACGGCACGTCAGCGGGCATTATACAACTCATTTGCGCCTCACAAAGTTTCTTTAACCAGCACTAAATTTAAGATTCGATGCTTTGAGGAACTGGGTAACTGATAAATATTAGAATTATGGCTTATCAAAAAATATTTATTGATAAAAAACTTTTTATTATTGTTTATCAATAAATAACAAATACATTTGCAGCATCATTTTAAACCGAACGACAATGAAAACAAGAACAAAACAGATTTTAATGGTCATGAATGTTGCCTCTTGGATCATATTTCTTGGGCTGTGTATTCAAATGGGGGCCATCATTATTTCATTTTTTGTAAGTCTTTTTGTGAACCCAGCGGGCGCACAAAATCTGTATTTGGGGCTGAATCTATCGGCACTTTATCAATACAGCACGGGGCATTATGTGGCCATGGTGTCGTCTATCATTTTCTTGCTGGCCTCCAAAGCCTTTATGTTTTATTTGACAATCCAGATTTTTACCAAAACAAATCTCGTTCATTCTTTTAGTACAGACGTGGCTTCGTTGGTGGGCCGCATCAGTTACGTTTCTGCGGCCATAGGTTTGCTGGCCTTGGTAGCAAAAACTTACAGCGACTGGCTAACAAAAAGCGGGGTTGCAGTGCCCTACAATTGGGGAAATGGCGAATTTCTGTTTTTGGCAGGCATCATTTTTATCATGGCGCAGGTCTTTAAAAGAGGCTTTGAATTGCAACAAGAACAAGACTTAACCATCTGAAAATCAAACAAAACCATGAAAAAATCGAAACGTTACCTTTTATTGCTTGCCAATTTGATTTTGGCGGGTCTTGTTGTGCATCTTATTATGATGATTTTCTCAAAAACAGAATCATTAGCACCTTTCAAAGTATTGAGTAGCTGTTGCACACTCATAGCAGTAGTACTGTTCAGAAAAATGCTCAAACAGGCTGATTCAGTATCTATTTTTAGCCCGCAAAATATCCAAACAATCAGGCTGATGGGCTTTCTTTATTTAGGATTGGGAGTAGCGTCGGCATTTCTACAAATTACCGATTTAGTGAATTCCAGTTCGTACAAATTTGAGTTGAGTCCAGAAGATATTATTTTTTTTATTGGTTCTGTTATCGGTACATTCTTTGGAGTGCTGGTGTGTTTGCTACAAACGCCCGTTTTGTTTGCGGGTTTCTTCCTATTGGGGATTGGCGAAATTATGAAAACGGGCTTTGAACTCAAACAAGAACAAGACTTAACCATCTGAAAACCATGCCAATTATTGTAAATGTGGACGTAATGATGGCGCGGCGCAAAATGTCATTGACCGAACTGGCCGAAAAAGTAGATTTGACCATGGCCAACTTGTCTATTCTAAAAACGGGCAAGGCCAAAGCCATTCGGTTTTCTACTTTGGAGGCCATTTGTGCGGCTTTGCAGTGCCAACCTGGCGATATTTTGGAATACCAACCCGAAGAAATGCCCAACGTGGCGTAGAAGTTAGCCCATGAGCTGCGCCTTCTGCGAGTCAATGCGTTTGATGAGCATCGTTGCAATGCGCCTGTTGAGTTCTTCTTCGTGCGGGGCGTAGCGTTGCCACTGCGCCGCGCTGAAGTGGCCCACAATGATGCCTATCATCAAATTTTTAAATTTTTGGTCTTTTTTGAGCGTGTGATCAATAAAAACCGACTGGTCTTCGGGCGATGAACGGGCAAAGTTGAACTTGTGCTTGGTGAGATAATGCCTAAAAAGAGCTAAAATTAACCCGTTTTGAGATTTGAGAATAGGCCGCAGCAGTTCGTTCTGAATCTGCTCGGCGGGCGAGGTTTCGAGGGTGTTTTGCATCATCATTCCTTAACACAACGGCTGGTACAAAAGTGCCGTTTTGTGCGTACATTTGCCCACAGAAACCCCAAAAAGTCCTAATATATGTCGCAGGTATTGGCCATATCTACTCCACAATTGTTGGCACAAGATGCCATTCAGTTATTGAAGCAACTTATTGCTGTTCAGTCTTTTAGTAAAGAAGAAACGGGTACGGCGCAGTTGATTGAAGCCTTTTTTGAGGCCAAGTCAATTCCGTTTGAACGTACAAAAAATAACATCTGGGCTTACAACCGTTATTTTGACGCATCAAAGCCTACTATTTTGCTCAACTCGCACCACGACACCGTAAAGCCCAACCCTTCGTGGACGCTCAACCCTTTTGAAGCATTGGAGCAAGACGGCAAACTCTACGGCCTCGGCAGCAACGACGCGGGCGGGGCGTTGTGTGCGCTGTTGGTTACGTTTTGTTATTTTTATGACCAACCCAACTTAACATACAACCTCGTGGTGGCCGCCACCGCCGAGGAGGAGATTTCGGGGCGCGAGGGCTTGGAAATGGTAGTGCCGCTGCTGCCGTCCATTGATTTTGCGATAGTGGGCGAGCCTACCGATATGCAACTGGCCGTAGCCGAAAAGGGGCTTTTGGTACTCGATTGCGTAGCCCACGGCAAGTCGGGCCACGCCGCCCGCGAAGAAGGCGAAAACGCCATTTACAAAGCCTTGCAAGATATTGGCTGGATTACGAGCTATCAGTTCCCGAAAGTGTCGCCTACGCTGGGGCCTGTTAAAATGTCGGTAACGATTATCAAGGCGGGTACGCAGCACAACGTAGTGCCCGATACCTGCAGTTTTACGATTGACGTGCGCGCCACCGACCAATACACCCTCGAAGAAATTATCGAAACGATTCAGGCCAACATTCAGTCCGAAATCTCGGCGCGGTCGGTGCGGTTGCGCCCATCAAGCATTGCCATTGCGCATCCTATTGTACAAGCGGGAATTGCGCTGGGGCGCACTACCTACGGCTCCCCCACCACCTCCGACCAAGCCCTCATAGACTGCCCATCGTTGAAAATGGGTCCAGGCCATTCTGGCCGTTCGCACACCGCCGATGAGTTTATTTATTTGCACGAAATAGAAGAAGGTATTGCGCAGTATATCAAGATGTTGGAAGCCGTAATTTTGTAGTTTCGGGGCAAGATTTGACAAAAATTGGTCAAAGTGGTTGAAATCGTTGCCCATCAACGGCTACATTAAACGGCTAAAATACCGCAAAAATCGTCAACCCAGAAACGATGCAGGCGGTGGGTTTGTGGACCTGCGGCGTAGAGAAGGTGTCCCGTCAAGAAAAGAGCCGCATCGTCAAAATCATCAATCGGAATATCTTCTTTGAAACGTATTTTACGCACCCCGTGCAGTTTGTAAAGTGCTTCTTTGCTGCACCAGTACGTGGCCAAACGCGCCAAATTATCGCTGGCGTGTTGGGTTTCTTTTTCCGACAAAAACTTGGGCGCAACCCGCCGCAGTTTTTCGGCTACGCGCTCTACGTCTATGCCCACGGGTAGCGTGGGGTGGGTAGCCACCGCCACATACTGACTGGTGTGCGTAACGGAGATTTGCGCGTTGGCGGCGCGTAGATGCGGTTTTCCAAATTCATCTTTTACCAAACCGCTGTACGTTAGTGCGTTGCTTGTTATTAGTGCCTGCACCGTTTGTCTGCCCGCCAGCCATTCGCGCTGTTTTTGGGGGTGAGCTATGGTGGCGTATTCAGCCCACTCGTCGGGACTGGCTATTAGGTTTTGTTGCAATTCATCGGTGGTTTCGGTAATTTGCCACAGGGCTATTTCGCAGTCATCAAAAACGCGCCAACGACGAACTATGGGCATACAAATGGAGTTTATGGTTTGAGGCTTCAAAATTAACAAATGATTCATCCAAAAGTAACGGTTCAGAAAATAGATACTTTCTCAGGCCACCGCGATTGTGTTTATACCTTGCAAAACGCCGACGCACCCAGCCATTTTTTTTCGGCGGGGGCAGATGGTATGGTGGTGCAATGGGACTTATCGCGGCCCGATTTTGGAAATTTAATAGCCCGCGTGCCCGCGTCGGTTTACGCCATTGCTTTTGACGCAGCCCAGAATGAGCTTTGGGTAGGCCAAAATTTGGAGGGTATTCAAGTAATCAACCCAACTACCAAACAACTCGTAAAGTCTTCTAAAATCACAAATGCGTCTATTTTTGACATTCAATTTCTTGAAAATCAAGCTTTTGTTGCCCTCTCCGACGGTGTAGTCGTGGTGATGGACATGGCGCATTTTGCCGTTAAAAAACACCTCAAAGCCTCCACCCAAAACGCCCGCTGCGTGGCAATTTGTGCGGCTTCGCGCCAAATAGCAGTGGGCTACAGCGACCACTTTATCAGAATTTTTGATGCCGATACCCTCCAATTACAACAAGTATTGAGCGGGCATACCAACTCGGTTTTTACCCTCCAATACGCCCCCGATGGCCGCTATTTGGTTTCGGGCGGGCGCGACGCGCACCTCAAAGTGTGGGATGTAGCACACGGCTACGCGCTTTGCCACGACATTCCCGCGCATTTGTTTGCCATCAACCACCTCACCTACAGCCCCGACGGCCAATACGTGGCTACGGGCAGCATGGACAAAGCCATCAAAATCTGGAACGCCGATACTTTCAAACTCATCAAAGTAATAGACCGCGCCCGCCACGCGGGGCACGGCACTTCGGTCAATAAGTTGCTTTGGAGTAATTTTCAAAACAGGCTGCTGTCGGGCAGCGACGACCGCCTGATTTCGGTTTGGGAAATTGGGGTTTAACCGTTGCCGCTTTTTTTGCCACGTATTGTTGGGGTTTAACCACAAATTTTTGGCTTTTGCCCACATCTTGTTTGCAACAACGCAACCAAAGTGCGTATTTTGGGTTATTGTATAAAAAACCAACTCCCAAAAACATGAAAACTTACCTCATCAAACTAACATTGGCGGCAGGTGTTGCTTCCTGCTTATTTTCATCTTGCGTTACCCTTTCTTACTCGCCCAAAGTAAGCCTCGACGTAAGCGAACGAACCGTCAAAAAAGCCATAGTAGTAGAAAAATTGACCGACATCTCGCCCGTAGAAGACCGCGAAAATCCCGTTGGTGGCTCTTCCGCAACCAACCCCAAAGCCCTGCCAGGCGACCTGAGCGTGGACGTAACCAACGCCATCGTCAGCGACTTTGCCACCAACGGTGTTTTTAGCCAAATTAGCCGCCGACTCGATAATCCAGACTACATTTTAAAGGGCGAAATCAAGAAATTTATGGGCAAATCGCGCCCAACGGCCTATTATTGGGGTAGTGCTGTGGCCTATGGCGTGGGCATAGCGGCTATTCGTAACAACCCCGACCCTTCTGTTTTGGTGTTGGCTGTGCTTCCCATGGCAGGACTTTTGTTTGGCATACCCGCTCGGCGCAACGTAGCCGATATTGAAATAGAACTCAAACTCTACGATAAAGCGGGCAATTTGTTGAGTACTTACACGGGCAAAGGACAGGAAAATAAGGCTATGTCTATCTACAACAACGCCACGCTGGCTTTGCCAAGCCAAACCAACAAAGCATTTAGCCAAGCCATTGCGCAGATAAGGCAACAGATTTTGAGCGACCCTAAGCTCAACTGAAAACCTATTCCCTTCCAACGTCTTGCGCGTTGGAAGGTCTTTCTTCTTCTCGCATGAAAACCTTTTTTACGCTCCTTGCGCTCGCATTTAGCCTCATTGGCCGCGCCCAAATCAACCTCGACACCGACAGCCTCACGGTGCCTAAAATCAAGGACTACAATCGCGGCACTTATTTTGTCATAACCCCAATTATTGGCAATATAAATGCGACTTTTATGCCTAATATGGTACGAATAATTGATGCCAAAAATTTTAGCAGCTTCAATGATATCGCAGCTTACAGAATGGGTTTTGTATTCAATAAATTCAAAATGGAGATTAACCTTGTTAGTAGCTTGGTGGCCTCATCATCCTTCAGTTCGGGGGCTAAGAACAATCAGAATCTTGAAATCAAATACAGTTTCATTTATGGTGGCCTTTCCGTAGGCCGTGTTCTTGTGCGTAGTCGTAATAGTGTTTGGAGTATTTTAGGTGGTATAGGTGTATTTGAGTCATCGCTACTATTGCTCCAAAAAACCAACACTAATTTTAACTTCAATCAATTGCTTACTACGCCACCACCAGGACAGTCGCCACTGTTAAAACACATTTCGGGTTGTTTTGAAATAAGTATTGAGCATACGTATCGGCCAAAAAAAGCAACAAGTTTTGGGCCCAGTTTTGCATTGGGCGTTAGACGTGGCTTAAGTTCCAGAAGTTGGGAAAGCGAGTACCTATCGCTCCAAAATGCCCCCACCGACCGCGTTACACAGTTATTTTTCAATAGCAGTTTTATGATAAGCAACAACCGCGTGCGCAAGCCCAAACAGCCATGAAAACCCTACTCATTGCTTTGCTGTTTGAGCTTAATTTGTCGGTAGAGTACGGCACACTTACCATTTACCGACGGCACGATTATTTTACTCAAAGTTTTAATGTAAAAATAAACAATACCCTCATTACCAAAAACTTAGGCAGCAACGAATACCTCACTATAGAAGTACCCACTGGCCAAGCCACCATCGAAACCAGCGGCGGTTATTTGACTGAAAAACAAACTTTCACGATTACAGTAAAAAAAGACGAAATTTACTATTTGAAAGGAGTCGTTGATTATGATTATTTTTCCAACGCCCTTTATTTCAGAAAAGTGCTCCCTCCCGAAGCCTTCGCCGACCTCAAAAAACTAAGCCTCAATGCCCAATTGGTCAAAAAATTGGAGTAACGCCCCAAAAAGTGCCCTTGCAGTAGGCACGCTGCTGTTTTTGAGCTATTTGGGCACTTCGCTCTACCGCAGTTTGCTGGTACAATATGCCCAAGATGGGCAAGATTTGGGCAGTCTGTGGCGGCTTTTGGCGGGCATTTTGATAGGTGTGGGCTTGCTTTGGTTCTTAGCTTGGCTCAATTTTCAGGGGCCGTTTCGGTGGTGGTTTTTGGTAAAACCCAAGCAAAACTGGTATTACCTTTGGCTACTTTTGCTGGCTTGGCTGGTATTTGAGTTGCTCCAAATACGCACCACGCACGAAATAGCATTTGTGGACGAAAACTGGTTGGTAACGCTGGTGTTTATCGGTATTATGGTAGTTTTTAGCTACGTAGCAGATGCGTTTCGAGTGCGGCGCGAACGGCTTTTGTTGGAACAACAAAAAACCCGCGCCGAACTAACGGCCTTGCAAGCACAAGTAAATCCGCATTTTTTGTTCAACGCACTCAACACCATTTACAACGAAGCCGATGCCACCCAAAACGACCGCGTGGCCGATTTGGTGCAGCAATTGTCTGGTATTTTGCGCTTTACGCTCCAAGAGGCTCAAAAAGATTTTACGAGTGTAGCGCACGAAATGGCCTTTATCGAAAAGTATTTGGCCTTGCAACGCGCCCGTTTACCCAAACACGATACTATTTCAATAGAAACGCACATAGAAGACGACGGGCAGCCTGCCCGCATTGCGCCGCTTTTGTTGATACCATTCATAGAAAACGCCTTTCAGTACGGCATCAGTATGCAGCAACAGAGCTTTGTAAGGCTGCAATTAAAAGTCGAGATGGGTATTTTAGAATTTGAAATCCAAAACAGTGTTTTGCCCCAAACTGCCACCAAACGTGGCCAGGGTACGGGCATTACCAACGCAAAAAAACGACTGGAGCTGCTGTATCCCAACAAACACGGGCTCGTTATCGAAGAAAATAGCGACACTTTTAAAATAAAATTGAAGCTAAACTTACGCGAATAACAACCAGAAATTTTGCAAAATTTATCGTAAATTTGTTCAAAAATAAAAACAAAAAAATGATGGAAACGACGCAAACACCCCTCACGCCCGCGCAACGCCAAGCCAACATTGACCGCTTCATCAAGCGTTGGAAAGAAGAACGGGCTAAAGAACAAACAGAATTTGAAGCGCGTGTAAAGTCCCCCCAATATCAAGCGATGTTAAAAGAACTAAGAAAAAAAAATGCAACAAGAGGAATCATTATACCAGAACCCAAACTATAATTTTGACTTTTTGGGAGGAATTGACAACGTTTATTCTTTCCAGACCCAAAATGAATTTGTTTACGAAGTCATTTTTCGCCCTACACCCTATCTGTTCGGCGAAAACTCTTTGTATGCTGATGTCATTTATGAGTTGATTATTCGGGTAGCGCGGAATAATTCTACCAAAAAACGCCCACCATTCGATGCGCTTGTGGCTCCTACTATCGCTGCTATTTTTACTAATTTCTACGAAAAATCGCCGCTCACTATTGCCATTTATATTTGTGACTCATCAGACAATCGTCAGCTTATTCGGCAAGCCAAGTTCAACCGTTGGTTTGAGTATTTCGACAAAAACGATTTTACAAAATTAGACGATTCTATTCGTGATTCGGACGGCACGAAGTACCCAGTTTCGCTCATTCTCAAACAAAATAATCCGCACCGAAAAGCCATTTTTTGGGCATTTTTAGAAATGATTGAAGGCTATAATTACCAAAAATAAATGACCGCCATTGCCTTAGACGACGAACCCGCCGCGCTTGAAATTCTGGCTCGCCACGCCGCCAAAGTGCCGTTTATTGACTTGAAACGCACTTTTTTTAACGCTGCCGAAGCCTTGGCTTATTTGCACCAAAACCCCGTAGATGTGGTGTTTTTGGATATTCAGATGCCCGATATGCTCGGTACTGACTTTGCGCGGTTGGTGCAGCGACAACAAACCCAAGTTGTATTTGTAACCGCCCACGCCGACTACGCCGTGGCGGGATTTGCCCTCCAAGCCCTTGATTATTTGCTCAAACCCGTGGATTTTGGCCGATTTTTACAAGCCTGCAACCGCGCCCTCGAACAACAAACGCGGCAACGCGGCGAAGCAGGGCATATTTTTGTAAAAGACGGCTACGATTGGGTGCGCTTGGTATTTGATAACATCCAATACATTCAGTCTGACACCAATTTGCTGTTTATTTATGAGCAAAACCGCCAAATTTCTACCCGCATGACCGTAGCCGATATGCTCGAACTGCTGCCCAGCGACCGTTTTTTGCGCGTACACAAGTCGTATATTGTAGCACTTGGTGCCATTCAAAAAATAGAACGGCACCAAGTTACGGTGGGTAATGTGGCGATTCCGTTGGCAGGAAACTACCGCGATACCCTGGAAGAGCGGCTACTGCAAAAAAAACTTAGATAGCAGCTCCCATCACCATCATGTCGTCGAGCGTAGGCGTGGGGCTGCCGCCGTCTTTTTCGACGGTAATGGCAAAAGCCGCCGCACCGCCGTCGGCTATTTTCATTTTAATGATTTTTTTGGCAAAATCTTTGTCCAACATTCCCATATCTACGGGTTTGCCGCCCACAATGGCCCAAAGCTGGTATTGCTTGTCGGCGGCGAGGGTGGGCAACGACTGCACGTTGAGCGTTACTTCCCTGGTTTTTTGATTCCAAAAAGCAACTACCGCACTCTCTGGCGATTTTTCAACGCCTTTCAGTCGTATCACCTTGTTGTCGGGCGACTGGTACATGGCCGTTAATGCTTCGCTGTAATTTGCATTTTGTTTTGCGGTGGCCACTTCGGCGGTAAGTTGTTGGGTTTGGCTTTTGTATTGCGACAATTGCCAAACACTCCAACCCGCTACCACGGCCAATAAAACCGACGCAGCTACGGAGATTTGACTCCACAGGGGCGTGCTTTTGGTCACTACAGGTCTAAAATCAATTTGCTTGGCTTCGGTTTGGTCTTCTTTTTCTTCGGGCAGTTCTTGCTCGGGTGCTGCGGGTTCGGCAAACTGCATTTGGGCAAAAATTTTGTCTTTCAAATGCACGGGGGGCGTTTTGGGCTGCAACTGCGCGTATTGTTCGAGCGCAATCTCCAACTGCGTGAGTTCAGTTTTGATTTCGGGGTAGATTTTAGACATACATTCTACTTCCTGTTTCTCCTGCGGAGAAGCCGTACCGAGTAGGTATTCTTCTAAAATGCCTGAGTTGATATATTCTATTGTGTTCATGCGGCAAAAAAGATTTTTAAGTCTTGTAAAGCGGTTCTGATGCGAGATTTGACCGTACCCAGCGGAATACTAAGCTTTTGGGCGGCTTCTTCTTGCGTATAACCTTGAAAATACACTAAATCAACCAGCAACTTTCGTTCGGGTTTGAGCTTCTCAACCAAATCGCGCAAATCGAGCGTGTTGATTGAAGGTTGATAATTGGCCACTGCCTCGGCTCGGTCCATTGCTACGTCAATGTCGTCGAGCGCGGGTCGGCTGTTTTCAGTTCGGATAGCGTCTATGGCCGTGTTTCGGGCAATGTTGAGCATCCACGTAAAAAGCCGCCCTTTTTCGGGGTTGTACGAAGCCATGTAGCGCCATATTTTCAAGAAAACATCTTGCATCACGTCTTCGGCCTTTTCATCTTCTCGTACAATCTTGTGGACAACGCTGTACAACGCCGCCGAGTAAGAATCGTACAAGTATTCGAACGACTTGCGGTCGTTTCGTTTCAAAGAAGCCACTAATTCTTCTTCTGGATAACTTGTTTTTCGGAGTGCCAAAATTTAAAATAGTTAGGAGTTCGGGTAAATTCTTGGACATTTACGTACGATGTGCTTGTTTGGTTTTTTAAAATAATTGTTTTTTGTGCATATTTAGTTGAATCTTCGTTTTGGGTAGTAACCACGGGTGTAGAAGATGCAATATACTTTGATATTTGGCAACCACAAACCAACACCTCAATTAACACAACATGAACACACTTTTTGGCTTAATACACCTTTTTTTTACCAATATGAATTTGACCAGCACCGAAATAACATTACACCAAAACCAGTGGCTTACGCTACCTCAAACGCAGTTTTACCACGCCACTACGGGCGTTGCCGCGCCGCAATTTACCACCGTAAAACTCAAATACGATAGTCAGTACTTGTACCTTGACTTTGAGTGCGCACAAAACCCATTTGTGGACGAAAATACCTACACCCAGCCCAATACCGAGATGTGGAACCAGGAGGTGTTCGAGCTGTTTATTGCCAGCGGTACGGCCACGCCAGAACGTTACTTAGAACTGGAAATTAACCCCAACAACGCCCTTTTTGTGGGCTGGATTGACAACCCAACGGGCGAAACACCCAAAAACATAGAATTTGTGCCTTATCAAGAATCGGGTATCAAGCATAGCGTGGTGAAACAAAAAAACAGTTGGTCGGGGCAAATACAGGTTCCGTGGACGTTGTTGGGCGGCAAAAAAGAGGCGTATCACCTCAATTTTTACCGCATCGTTTCGCTGCAATCGCACCCCAACTCCAACTGGAAAGGCACTCCCGCCGACTGTTCTTACCTATGCTGGAGCCCCACCATGAGCGGCATTGCCCCACGCTTTCACCGCCCCAGCGCGTTTGGATTGTTGCGTTTGGAATAGGCGTTGGTCAAGGGGCTGTCTTGAAATAGGTTGACCTTTTTCTAAAAGTATAAACTTAGAAAAGTGATAATTGATTGGTTACGTTTCAAAGTATAGACCTTGATTCTAAAAGCAGATAAAATTACCTAAAACAAGGTTAAAAGATGCTTTTTTTAACTAAAAAAGCCCATTTTTAAATGAGCCTTACGAGTATTTTATGCTTAGGTTTTCGCTTTGAAACACAACCAAGTTATTAGCGTTTTTTAGCCTATTATTTATTTCTTTTATACAATTTTTTGGGCATTTTTGAAATTGTGTAAAGCACCAGCAATTCTAATAATAGTAGCCCCGACTTTACTCGTCTGGAAGAAAGCTGTTTATTTTCATCTTTTTGTTGTTGAGTAAGGTACTTCTTTTCGGTCTTCCTTCTACTGTTGAAAAATCTACTTCTGATAAATCTTCCTTGACTTTATAATCAGATAAGGGTTTTGCTAAAATAGGCGTTAATGCGGTTCGCCGCCCGATATGTATCCATCTGTTTGCCATAGCTATATCAAAGTCAAAAATAGTCGCTAAATGCGGTTGGATACGGTGTACTTTTTTGTAAAAAAGAATGAAAAACAACTTTAATTCAGAAGTAGGTAATTACGCTGGCTTTTTAGCTTCATAGTGGTAAACACGAGGTAAAGCATTCCTTAAACTGTCGTTAGGTTGTTCTGAGTTTTTCGTAATTCCTGCAGCATTTTTTTACAAAACTCTCAATTTTAGTATCATTTATAAAGTAAAATGCCTAATTTTTAGAATAATAAATATAATTATACCAATATTTTATGGGCTAAAAAAGTCTAATACCTAACAAACTAAAAGTCTATGAAATAAATGTTATTTTTGCGTAAATTATACGCATACGCAAAATGGAACTAAAACAGAATATTAAAATAGCGGTGGACGCAATTGTTTTTGGGTATGCCGACAACAAGTTGAATGTCTTGCTTATTAAGCAAAAGTATGGAGTTTTAAAAAATAAATGGGCTTTGGTTGGCGGATTCGTCAAAGACGATGAAACTTTAAACGATGCCGTGAACAGAGAACTCCACGAAGAGGCAGGAATAAAAGTGAATTATTTAGAGCAACTTTACACATTTGGCGACGACCTTGATAGAGACCCAAGATTTCGAGTAATTTCTGTTGCATATTTCGCATTAGTAAATTCTACAAAATTAGTTTTAAAGGCTGATACCGATGCCGAAGATGCAAGATGGTTTCCATTAGATGAATTACCAGCATTGGCTTTTGACCATCAATCCATTCTACAAACTGCACAAAAAAGACTTCAAAGTAAACTTACTTATCAGCCAGTGGGCTTCGATTTGCTTCCCAAAGAGTTTTTGTTTTCCGAACTCGAAACCCTTTATTGTACCATTTTAGAAAAAGAAATTGACCGTAGAAATTTCCGTAAAAAGATATTGAGCTTTGGTATTGTGGAAGAAACAGAAAAGTTTGGCAACAAAAAAAGCGGCAGACCAGCTAAATTATTTAAATTCAATGGTTTGAAATACAACAAGTTAGCCCAAGAAGGATTTTTGTTCGATATTAATTTTGCGTAAATTTTACACAAAATATTTGGTGGTTAAAAAAAATAGACACAACTTTGCGTAATAATTACACAAATAAAAAATTATGGAAGACCAAAAAATAAATCTTAATTTTCTCAGGCTAACCCAGCAAGATTTTAATTTTATTATTTACAGAAAAGAATATGTTGAAGCAGAAATAAACGAGCATATTCATAAATATAGTTTACCTCAGGGTGCAATAGCGTTTTGTCCCCCTATATTGTTCTTGTTAGATTCTGGATAATAATGTTCCACCTCTTAGAAAGCAAGGCACATCTTAGAAATATCAAA
>REAB01000058.1 GCA_004293645.1 Cytophagia bacterium
TGTATTTCAAATATTATCCCAAATGATTACAGAAGCGTTGCAAAAAATAATTACCAACAAATCAGTCAGCAATAAAATCGTCACGTAGAGTGGAATAAAATATCTTTTTGTTTGTCGAATGGAAGTTTGGAGAAATACCCGCAAGAAACGCTGGTAGGTTATCAAGCACAGCGATTTTATATAGAGCAATCCTTTAGAAAAGCCAAACAAAATATTGGAATGTGTGAATATCAAGTACGAGGTTGGCTGGCTTGGAATCATCATATCGCATTGAGTATGTTGGCTTTAGCTTTCTTGAGTATTCAGAAAATGGAGCATCAAGAACAGCTCCCATTATTGTCTTATCGGGACATTAGGGATGCTATAATTGAGAATTTTATGCAAGAAGAGGTCAGAAAAAGTTTTGAAGAAAAACTATATCTAAGGCATCGACAAAGGCAAAAAGATATCAACCGTTTTTACAAGAAAACTTAATCTGTTAAAGTAGAATTAATAAATGCAACAGCTCACTGTTGAGAAAAGGGTATTTTGAAATAGAAAAACACCTGTACCAGCAATGTGAGGTTTTCAAAGAACTGCGAGCCACAATTTTTATTGTAACTTTGGCGTTATTCTTCAATCACAAAAATTGATTCTGATGTACCAACGCCTCGCTTTTTTGCTGTTTTGTTTGGGAAATATGACCCCCGTTTTTGCCCAAAATTCGGCCTCCAAATATGACCACCGCGACCTGTTTTACCCGCTTTTTAACTACCAACCCGCCAACGAAACCCGCACGGGTAGCGGCGCACCAGGGCCGCGCTACTGGCAAAACCGCGCCGACTACAAAATCGCCGTGGCACTCAACGAAACCGCCAATACCCTGACCGGCGAAGCAGAAATAAATTATACCAACAACAGCCCCGAACCCTTGCCGTTTGTGTGGTTACAACTCGACCAAAACGCTTTTACAACTACCTCACGCTCAGCCCGAACCACGCCCATCAGCGGCGGGCGATACGGCAATATTACTTTTGAAGGCGGCTACACCATCACTTCTGTAACGGTGCAACAAGGCAAAAACAAGGCCACTGAGGCCGATTTTGTCATTACCGATAGCCGCCTGCAAATCAGATTAACCGACCCCGTAAAACCCAACGGCGACGGCTTAAAAATAAAGATTAACTACACCTTCAAAATACCCAGCTATGGCTCCGACCGCATGGGCAAACTCGATACCAAAAACGGCATTATTTACGAAATGGCGCAGTGGTATCCGCGCATGTGCGTGTTCGACGACATCGAAGGTTGGAACGTATTGCCTTACCTTGGCGCAGGAGAGTTTTACTTAGAATACGGCGACTTTGAGTACGTCGTGAGCGTGCCGCAAGATTTTGTGGTGGTGGGCTCGGGCGAATTGACCAACGCCGCCGAAGTGCTAACGCCCACGCAAATGAAGCGCATGGAAGAAGCTCAAAAAAGCGACAAAACGGTCATTATCAGAAGCAAAGAGGAAGTAAAAAACAACAAAATAAATTTGGTAAATGTAGCCAACAAAACGTGGCGGTTTCGGTGTAACAATGCCCGTGATGTGGCCTTTGGAATGTCGCGGGCGTTTGTGTGGGACGCGGCCAAAATAAACCTGCCGAGCGGCAAAACCGCGCTGGCGCAGTCGGCTTATACCGCCGAAAACGCGGGCGAAGACGGCTGGGGACGCTCTACCGAGTACGTAAAAGGCTGCATTGAATTTTATTCCAAGCATTTGATGGAATACCCCTACCCCGTGGCTACCAACGTGGCCGGAACGGTAGGCGGCATGGAATACCCAGGCATTGTATTTTGCGCCCACAACGACCAAAAAGAAGCACTTTGGGGCGTAACCGACCACGAATTTGGCCACACGTGGTTTCCGATGATTGTGGGCAGCAACGAGCGCAAATTTGCGTGGATGGACGAGGGCTTCAATACCTTTATCAACATGCTTTCGGCAGAGGCTTTCAACAACGGCGAGTACAACCGCGAGCGCATTGACAACCTCCAAGACCTTGCGCCCGCGCTCTTCCGCGACGATGCCGACCCCATCATGACCATTCCCGACGTAATAAAAAGCAGCAATTTGGGCTGGGAGGCTTACTACAAACCCGCCATTGGCCTCAAAATACTGCGCGAGTCGGTGCTGGGCCGCGACCGCTTCGACTACGCTTTTAAGCAATACATAAAACGATGGGCGTTTAAACACCCCATGCCCCAAGATTTTTTTAGAACCATCGAAGATGCCGCTGGCGAAGATTTGGGCTGGTTTTGGAAAGGCTGGTTTTATGAAAATTACAAATTAGACCAAGCCGTTAAACAGGTACAATACGTGGAACAAAACCCCGAAAAAGGGGCAATTATTACGCTCGAAAATCTCGAAAAGTGGGCGATGCCCGTAGTCATTGAACTCGAAGAAACGAGCGGCAAAAAGACCCGCGTCGAAATGCCCGTTGAAATTTGGCAGCGCGGCAGCACTTGGACTTTTAAAAGCAGCACCAAAACCGCGCTCAAATCGGTAACGATTGACCCCGAATTTAAAATGCCCGACGTAAATCCGCGCAACAACACGTGGCAACCGCTGAAAAGTAATGTTGAAACTAATTAGGTGTACTACAAAGATAAATTCAGCTATTTTTGTAAAAAACTACTTACATGACTCCCGAAAAATATATCAACCCATTTACTGATTTTGGATTTAAGAAAATCTTTGGTGAAGAAGCCAATAAAGATTTATTGATTGATTTTTTGAATAGCTTTTTTGAGGAAAACCAACAGATAGAATCATTAGAATATATCAAATCTGAAAAATTAGGAAACGCTGCAACTGACCGCAAAGCGATTTATGATTTGTATTGTAAAACCAAAAATGATGAACGATTTATAGTTGAAATTCAAAAGGCAAAGCAGGATTTTTTCAAGGACAGAAGCGTTTATTATGCCTCGTTTCCCATTCAAGAGCAAGCACTCAAGGGAGATTGGAACTACAGGCTGATGCCTGTTTACACGGTTGGTATCTTAAATTTTGTTTTTGCCGACCATAAAAATGAAGAGGACACGCTGTTTCATAAAGTACAATTGAAAGACCAAGTGGGCAAGGTATTTTATGACAAACTGACTTTTATTTATTTGGAATTACCAAAATTCAACAAAACCATTGACGAATTAGAAACACAATTTGACAAATGGCTGTACCTTTTCAAGTACCTTCCATTGTTAGACGAACTACCAGACAAATTCAAAGATAAGATATTTCAAAAACTATTTACAATAGCCGAAATAGCCAAATTCAGCAGAGATGAGCGCAGCGATTACGAAAACAGCCTAAAGTATTTGAGAGATTTAGGAAATGTCATAGACACTGCCAAGCGTGAAGGCGAGCAAATCGGATTAGAAAAAGGCGAGCAAATTGGATTAGAAAAAGGCGAGCAAATTGCTAAAAAGAAAGCAATTGTACAGGCACTGAAAACAGGCTTATTGACAATAGAACAAATTGCTGAAATATTTGAGGTAACACTCAAAGAGGTACTGATGCTAAAATCAGGAGCGAATATATAGAAACGACAACCTGCCCGCTTGGTCGAAACCGAAGGAAATTAGAGTTTGATAACCATATTTTTTGGGTAATCCACACTTGTGCACCTGCGTTCAAGTTTAGATTATAATGGGCATTTCTGAAAACCCATTTTCGTATAATTTGTTTATTATAAACATCTTATGCGTTTTTAATTTACAAAGTAATCGTTTTAAAACCTTTCGGAAACCTGCAACGTTTTCAAGCGTTTTCAGGAATACACCGCCTGCAACACATATTTCTCAGAGTTGCAGAAACCCGTGCGTATTTCGCCGCCTGCCATACTCCAAGCGTGGCCTTCTGTACACCATTTATTTCAACTATTTTGCGTAACGTTTGGGGGTAAAGCCCCCGTCAATTGTCGTCCATGAGTCGCAACGTTAGTGCCGTTTATCGTTATTTTTTGGTAGCCCATACCAAATTTGTACAATTAAAAGAAACCAAAACATAGCTTTACGACGTTTTAGTATTGAAAAAGTGAAAAACAACCAAAATGCCATGATTAAAAAAATATCTATTCTATTGCTGCTCCTCACAACGGGGTATTTTACTTTTGCCCAAACCGAAAAACACAGCATTAGCGGCTACTTGCGCGACGCTGCCAACGGCGAAAGCCTCATCGGGGTGTCGGTTTATGTGCGCGAACTCGGCACTGGCACAGTGAGCAACGACTATGGTTTTTATTCGCTTTCGCTCGTCAAGGGCAATTACACGCTGGTAATCAACTATCTGGGCTACGAAAAGACTGAAAAAAGCATCGTTATAAACAATGCTGACCAGACCGTCAACATCGAACTCAAAGACGAAACCCAGAAGCTCAAAGAAGTAGTAATAACCGCCCAAAAAGAAGACGAAAACGTGCGAAGCGTGGAAATGTCGGTTAATAAAGTAGAAATGAAAACCATCAGAAGAATGCCTGCGCTGCTGGGTGAGGTGGACGTGATTCGCAGTATTCAGCTTTTGCCGGGCGTAACCACCGTGGGCGAAGGCGCGTCGGGGTTTAACGTGCGAGGCGGCAACATTGACCAAAACCTCATCTTGCTCGACGAAGCGCCCGTTTACAATTCTTCGCATTTGTTTGGTTTTTTCTCGGTCTTCAATCCCGATGCCGTCAAAGACGTAAAACTCATCAAAGGCGGTGTGCCAGCACAGTACGGCGGGCGGCTTTCTTCGATTTTGGACGTGCGCTTGAAAGAAGGCAACGCCAAAAAGCCCGAATTAAACGGCGGAATTGGTACTATTTTTAGCCGTTTTAGCTACGAGCGGCCTTTCTTAAAAAACCGTGGGTCGTTTATTGTGGCGGCACGGCGGTCGTACATTGACGTGCTGGCCAAGCCTTTTTTGCGGGGCGATTTGGCGAGTTCCCGCTTCAATTTTTATGACCTCACCGCCAAAGCCAACTACCGCATCAACGACAAAAATACGGTGTTTGTGTCGGGCTACTTTGGGCGTGATGTTTTCGGGGCCGACTTTGGTTTTGAGTGGGGCAATGGCACCGCTACCGCCCGCTGGAACCACGTTTTCAACAGTAAGTTGTTTATGAACCTCACCACCTATTATTCAAGTTACACCTACGCGCTCGAATCTGACCGCAACAATAAGAGCGTGAGTGGCGATAAATTTAAGTGGAATTCGAGCATTAAGAATTGGAGCGTAAAACCCGATTTTTCTTATTACCTCACACCCAACAACTTGGTTACGTTTGGCGGGCAATACATCAACTACGATTCACAACCTGGCGCGGCCACGGCTACCTCGCGGGGCGAGTCGCGCAATATAAGTTTAGAGCCACGCTTTGCCGACGAGTCGGCGTTGTACGTGGCCAACGACCAAAAACTCTCCGAGCGGTTTTCGGTGCAATATGGCCTGCGCTACTCGTATTTTAGGAATTTAGCTCCTGGCAAATCGTTCGACTTTCAAGAAGTAGTACCAGGCGAGCGCCAAGTGCCGATTTTCCCAGCTCAACAATATGCGAGCGGCGTTATCAATACTTTTGGCAATTTTGAGCCACGTTTGTCGGCCAAATTTGAGTTTTCGCCGTCGGCCTCCTTGAAAGTAAGCTACAACCGCATGGCGCAATATTTGCACTTGCTTTCCAACACCGCCGCCAGTTCTCCGCTCGACGTTTGGACGCTCAGTTCGCGGCTTATCAAGCCCCAAATAGCCGACCAAATAGCCTTGGGCTACTTTCAAAACTTAAAAGACAACGCCTACGAAACGTCGGTAGAGGTGTATTACAAAGACCTGCAAAATCAGATTGATTACGTGCGCAACTCAGATTTGTTGCTCAATCAGTTTTTGGAAGGCGACTTGCTTTTTGGCAAAGGCCGCGCCTACGGGGCGGAGTTTTATGTAAAGAAAAACAAAGGCAATTTAACGGGTTGGTTGAGCTATACGCTGGCCCGCACGGAGCGGCAAATAGATGGGTTAAACAGCAATAATTGGTTCCCGTCGCGGTTTGACAGAACGCACAGCTTGAGTGCCGTTGCGCTGTATCAGTTGAGCGAGCGTTGGAGTTTTTCGGCCAACTTTGCGTTTAGCAGCGGCACACCCGCCACTTTTCCTACCAATCGCTATGAGTGGAATGGCTGGGCCATCAAAAACAATTTTGAAGATGCCCGCAACAATTTCAGGATTGCGCCTTACCATCGTTTAGACTTTGGAGCCACTTACAAACCCAAGCGCAAACTCTTCAAGCGCGGCCAGGGCGAGTATGTTTTCTCGGTCTATAATGTGTACAATCGCCGCAATCCATTTTCAGTATTCATGCGCGAAAACCCCGATGTTCCACTTACCACCGAAGCGGTGCGCTTTTCGGTTATTGGCTCGGTAGTGCCCGCTGTAACGTATAATTTTAAGTTTTAAGAGAAAGAAGTAATTTTGTAAAAAACAAAAAACATGGAAACCAAAATTAATGCTGAACAAAGCTCATTAGAAGCCCAAGAGTTGGCTAAAAAGCTAATAGCAAGCAAAAAGAAAGCGCATGAAGAAGCCAAGTATGCCATGCAAAATCCGCAAGTGCAAGAAGTTGTTCAAAGACTAAAAAAACGCAATGCAGAACGAGGAACACCCATTATTAGGTTATGATTTTGAGTTTTTGGGAGGACTTGACAATTCTTATTACTTCATTACAAAAAATGAGATAGTTTACGAGGTCAAGTTTAAAACCAGCGGGTATGTTTTTGATAAACTACCCGCCATTCAGTCCCATACTTTCGAGTTTATTATTGAAGTTATCGAAAACCCGAAAGGCACAGCAGTACCTTTTGATAATATGATGCGTAATACTGTTGCAGCTATCATATTGGATTTTTTCAACCATGATAAAACGGTTGTAATTTATGTTTGTGATACTTCCGACGCTCGTGGTATGGCTCGTTTTAGAAAATTTAATTCTTGGTTTTCCACACACCCTGCCGCTGCTAAATTCAGCAAACACGATATTGGCTTGATGGAAGTCAATGAAACTCCTTTTTTTGCTTCTATAATCACTCGCATTGATAATCCGTTGGGACGACAAGTAGTATGGCAATTTCTTGAACTGGCCACTCAGTACAACCAACCTAAATAAAATTTTTAGCTATGAAAAAAATAATTATTCTTGCCCTTGCTGTGGGATTTTTAAGCAGCTGCGAAGACGTAGTACCGATTGACGTAACGCCTGGGCCTACGCAATTAGTGATAGACGGCTGGCTCACCGACCAGCCCGGGCCGCAGCAAATAAAACTCACCAATTCGGCGGCTTATTTCGAAAACTCACCTGCCAAACCCGTACTGGGTGCTACCGTAACCGTAGCCGACGAAAAAGGCCGTATTTTTGAATTCAAAGACCTCAAAAATAATGGTGTGTATGTGTGGAATCCCGCCTCAGTCCGCGACACCCTTGCCCGCCGTGGATTGCGCTATGGTTTACAAATCAAAACAGGTACTGAAGAGTACGTAGCCCAAACCGCCTTCAACCGCGTACCAAAGATTGACTCCATTACTTATTTTTCCGAAAAACCCGCCGTTGCACCCCAAAAAGGGCCAAAAGAAGGCTTTAGAGCAGAATTTTGGAGCCGCGACCCCACAGGTAGGGGCGATTGCTATTGGATAAAAGCCTTCAAAAATAACAAATATTTCAATCGTACCGAAAACATTGCCGTGGCCTACGACGGGGCGTTTAGTCAGGGATCAGCCTCCGACGGATTGATTTTTATCTTGCCCATTCGGCGGTCTATCAATCCTGAACTGTGGGCTGAAAAAGACACCGTTCGGGTAGAGTTGCACGCTGTTCCGCTCGAAGCCTACTATTTTTTGCAACAAGTGCAGCAAGAAGGAGGCAATCAAGGCTTGTTTGCTACGCCGCCCGCCAATATTTTGACCAACGTGCTCAACCGCGATGCCAAAGGGCGCAAAGCCCTGGGTTTCTTCGGCGCGTCGTCGGTGAGTAGCTTTACCACCATAATTGACTCTAAAAAAGCCAAACCCAAAGAGTAAAAAGTGAGTAACAAAAAACGACGAGGCAGCCCCTGCGGTAGTGAACAAAAGTGTGAGAATAGTCTTGGTTAAATTCCAATCAATCATATGAAAATAGACAACCCCGTTTCAGTTCGGCAAGGTGAAGAACTGGATATCAACAAACTGAGTAGTTACGTAGCTTTGCAAGTGCCTGATTTTGGGCAGATTGTGGA
The DNA here is from genome assembly GCA_004293645.1 of Cytophagia bacterium. Classification (GTDB taxonomy): domain Bacteria; phylum Bacteroidota; class Bacteroidia; order Cytophagales; family Spirosomataceae; genus REAB01. The sequence continues at coordinate 8,257 of REAB01000058.1, forward strand.
AGTAAAGCAGTTTCCAGGGGGCTATTCTAACTTGACTTATTTTCTAAAAACCGATGCCGACCGCGCGTACGTACTGCGCCGCCCGCCGTTTGGAGCCAAGCACATCAAAGGTGGCCACGACATGGGGCGCGAGTTTCGGGTGCTGTCGGCACTCCAAACTGCTGGCTACTCCAAAGTGCCCAAAGTACTGCTCTTCTGCGAAGACGACAGCATTTTAGACTGTCCATTTTATATCATGGAGCGAGTGCAAGGCGTGGTGCTACGGGCGCAAACCGCCCCCAAAATGGCCATCGAACCCACCACGATGCGCCAAATGTCGGAGGCATTGGTAGATAACATGGTGGCTCTGCACAGCATTGATATTTACCAAACAGGCTTGATTGCATTGGGCAAGCCAGAGGGCTACATTCAGCGGCAAGTAGAAGGTTGGCAAAAACGGTACGTTAATTCTCAAACCGACGACATAGCGGCCATGACCGAACTCTATGCGTGGTTGGTAAAAAATATGCCCGCCGACGGCCCGCCCACGCTGCTCCACAATGACTACAAATACGACAATGTCATATTAAACACCCAAGATTTGAGCGAAATTGTGGCCGTACTCGACTGGGAAATGTGTACCGTGGGCGACCCGCTCATGGATTTGGGTACTTCCTTGTCTTATTGGTCGGAAGATACGGACGATGCTTTTGCCAAGTCTTTCAATTTTACGTGGCTGCCTGGCAACTTAACCCGTGCTGAGTTTGCCCAACGCTACGCCCAAAAAAGTGGCCGCGATGTGTCCAATCTGCTCTATTTTTACGTGTTTGGCTTGTTCAAAAATGCCGTTGTTATCCAACAAATTTACGCCCGTTGGAAAAACGGTTTTAGCAAAGATGAGCGGTTTGCCAACTTACTTTTGGGCGTACAATCGTTGAGCCACACGGCCACCAAGGCCATTGAGCGCGGGAGTTTGTAATTTGTGCGGTATTTCGTTCTAAAAATGGTTATTGAATTAGAAACAGATGCCCAAAAACAGCCCAATTGCTCAAACGAATTATACTTTTACAGCAACTCCTCGCTAAATTTTCACCAACCTATTTCAAAACCAAACGCACAACTGCCGTTGGGGTTTGAAAATGTGCTATTTGATAGCTGAATATTTGCCATTTGTTAAATAATTGCGCCGCCCAAACTTTTTTTGCGCTAAAATGCGTTTATTTACGGCATTGTACCGTTAATGTTTAACAAATAATCAATCACTTAGTTTACTTTACATGAAACAGTTTATTCTTAGCATTTGTGTTGTTGTTTTTTCAACTGCTGTTGTTTTTTCTCAAACCAAAAAATTGGCCGCTAAACCTGCCGTCGTAGCCAAAGCCAAAACTGCCGCTACTCCATCTATCAAACCCAAAACAGGTGTTCTTGCCATGACCAACGAAGCCGACTCGGTGGCTTACAGTATTGGAATGAACGTAGGGCGTAATCTTAAAAACCAAAACTTGGACAAACTCAATACTGAACTGATTTACAAGGGTTTGCAAGATGTAATGAAGGCCGCGAAGTGTCAATTGGACGACCCACAAGCCAATGCCGTATTGGGCAAATATTTTGAAAAGCTGCAACGCGAAAAGCAAGCCGAAGAGGCCATAAAGCAAGCCGAAGAAGCCAAACAATACGAACCGATGAAGTTGGCAGGCGCAAAGTTTTTGGAAGAAAACAAAAAGAAAGACAGCGTAGTAGTTTTGCCCAGTGGTTTGCAATACAAAATAATGAAAGCAGGTACTGGCCCAAAACCAACGCTCAATAATACCGTAAAAACGCATTACCACGGCACACTCATGGACGGTACGATTTTTGATAGTTCTGTACAACGCGGCACACCAGCCGAATTTCCAGTGGGCGGCGTTATTCAGGGTTGGGTAGAAGCCCTGCAACTGATGCCCGTTGGCTCAAAATGGAAATTGTTTGTGCCTTATAACTTGGCCTACGGGGAGCGTTCGGCGGGTCCAGCCATCAAACCTTATTCTACGTTGATTTTTGAAGTAGAATTGCTCGAAATTACCAAATAAAAGTACGATTACACCATTACTTACCACCAATTACTAATAAAAAACCATGAAACGTTACTTAATTGCGCTGGCTTCTGTATTGCTTTTGAGCCTCCAACCCGACAGTTCACGCTCGGGCAATGCCGCTTTGCCGCCTTTTAAGGGCGCCGAAGACGATTTAAAACCCACGGTGTCGCAGCAAAAAGTGGAGGCTTACATTACCAAAATCTTTTCGGGCTACCACTATCGCAAGTTTACGCTCAACGATTCGCTTTCGTCCAAAATGTTTGACAACTACTTGGACGAAATGGATCGCTCTAAACTCTACTTTTTGGGAAGCGACGTGCAGTATTTTGAAAAATACCGCAATCAACTCGACGACAATCTGAACAACGGTAACTTAGATGCCGCCTTTGAAATGTACAACACGTTTCGGAAGCGTTACAAAGAGCGAAGTGCTTATATTGAGACGTTGCTCACCAATCCGAAGTTTGATTTTGCGAGCGATGAATCTTTCAACACCGACCGCGAAAAAGCCGAATGGGCTAAAAACCCCGAAGAACTCAACGAATTGTGGCGCAAAATTATCAAAAACGATGCGCTCGAAATTAAACTGAGCGGCAAGTCTGATTCGCTGGTGGTAAGTACGCTCAAAGACCGCTACAAAAACCGCGACCGCAACTTGGGGCGTATCAAGAGCGAGCAGGTGTTTCAGATGTACATGAACGCTTTCTGTGAAGTACTTGACCCACACACGCGCTACTTTTCGCCCGCCGACTCCGACCGCTTTAAGCAAGAAATGTACAAAAGTCTCGACGGCATTGGGGCCATGCTCCGCGAAGACGGCAACTACATCAAGGTGGTTTCGATAGTACCTGGCGGAGCGGCTTTTAAAGACAAACGCCTCAAACAAGACGATAAAATTGTGGGCGTAGCGCAGGGCGACACGGGCCGCATCGAAGACATTGTGGGCTGGTACGTGGACGATGCCGTCAAAAAAATAAAAGGTACGCGCGGTTCAGTGGTACGTTTGCAGGTGATTTCGGCCGATGCCCTGCCCAACACCCCGCCCAAAGAAATCAGATTGGTACGCGAAAAAATCAATTTGCAAGAATCAAGAGCTACCAAAGAAATTGTAACCATCAACCAAAACAAACGTGATTACAAGATTGGCGTGATTAATCTGCCCTCGTTTTACCGCGACTTTGAGGCGGCGGGCAAACGTGAGAAAGATTTTGCCAGCACCACCCGCGACGTGCAACGCATGATTGACTCGCTGCGCTTAGAAAACATTGACGGCTTGGTACTCGACCTTCGTAACAACGGCGGTGGCTCGCTGACCGAGGCCATTTCGCTCACTGGTTTGTTTATTCCAAAAGGTCCTGTGGTGCAAGTAAAAGAATCAACAGGCGAAACCGAAACTTACACCGACCCCGACCCGTCGGTGGTGTACGACGGGCCTTTGGCGGTGCTTATCAACCGTTTTAGTGCGTCGGCATCGGAGATTTTTGCGGCGGCCATTCAAGATTACAAGCGCGGCTTGGTAATTGGCGAGCAAACCTACGGTAAAGGCACGGTGCAAACCATGGTGGACTTGAACCAATGGATGCCCCGCGAAACCGACAAATTGGGCCAAGTAAATATCACAGTTCAGAAGTTTTACCGCATCAACGGCAGCAGCACGCAGCGCAAAGGCGTAACCCCCGACGTGGAGTTTCCGTCGGCGTTTAGTGCCGAGGAGTATGGCGAAAGCTCGCAACCTACTGCCTTGCCTTGGGACCAAATAGCGTCAAGCCGTTTTGATTTGAGCAAATCCCTCAACGACAAGCAAGTGGGTAAACTCAAAGAAAAGCACCAGCAACGCATGAAGTCGGATGTGGAACTCAAAAAATTGGTAGAAGAATTGGACTTATTCCGCAAAGCCCGCGAAAACAAAGTGGTGTCGTTGCAAGAAACCAAACGCAAGAAAGAACGCGATGAAGCGGAAAGAAAACGCGAAGCCCTCAAAAAACTAAGCGGCGACGAACTCGACGACGACGAAGACGCGCCAAGCACCGCGCCCAAAGCCAAGAAAAAGAAAAAGGACATTTATTTGCTCGAAGCAAGCCGCGTCTTAACCGATTATATCATTGTCGGTAAATCGCCCAGTTTGGCCAATAGGTTGTAGTAAAAAGATAACGCGAGCCTCTGGCTCGCACTGATTATTAAAAGGTCTCCGACCTTTGGGAAAACAAAGAGAGCCACTGAAAAGTGGCTCTCTTTGTTGGTTTATGCTTCAATCAGCACTTTGGCCAATTCTACCAAATCACCGTCGTTTACTTCTTTTTTTATGTCGGCCACTTCCAAAAACTGCTGGTAAACAACGTCGAGAGTGGGTTTGTCGAACGAGAAGCCGAGCAGTTCGAGGCGGTGTTTCAAGGCATGGCGACCGCTGCGGGCGGTCAGTATAATCATAGATTTGTCCACACCCACGTCGTGCGGATTCATAATTTCGTAATTGAGCGAATTTTTCAAAAAGCCATCTTGGTGAATACCCGATGAGTGCGCAAAAGCATTGCGCCCCACAATGGCTTTGTTGGCCTGCACGGGCATCCGCATCATTTTTGATACCAATTGACTCGTTGGAAATAGCAAAGGCGTATTAACGTTGGTGTGATAACCCATTTCGGGGCGTACTTTCAACGCCATTACCACTTCTTCGAGCGATGTATTGCCCGCTCGCTCGCCAATGCCGTTCATGGTTACCTCTACTTGCCGCGCTCCGTTCATCACACCCGCCAGCGTGTTGGCCGTAGCCAGTCCCAAATCGTTGTGACAATGAATCGAAATAATGGCTTGGTGAACGTTGTCGGTGTGTTCAAAAATATACTTTATTTTGTTGCCATACTCGTCTGGAAAACAATAGCCCGTCGTATCGGGAATGTTCACAACCGTAGCCCCTGCCGCAATAACCGACTGCACCAAGTGGGCCAAAAAGGCCAAATCGGCGCGACCAGCGTCTTCGCAGTAAAATTCTACATCTTCTACGTAGCTCTTGGCTTGTTTGACGGCGGCCACTGCTTGCTCCACAATTTTTTCGCGGGTGCTGTTAAATTTATGCTGAATGTGAATATCCGACGACCCCAGTCCCGTGTGAATACGCCCGCGTTTGGCATATTTGAGTGCCTCCCCCGCCGCGTCAATGTCGCCCTTCACCGCCCGCGAAAGCGCGCAAATGATGGGTTCGCGCACGGCCTTTGAAATCTCAACCACCGACCGAAAATCGCCTGGACTTGAAATTGGAAAACCTGCTTCGAGCACATCAACGCCCAGTTTTTCGAGTTCTTTGGCAATCGTAATTTTTTCGTCGGTTGTTAATTGGCTGCCAGGCACTTGCTCGCCGTCACGCAGGGTGGTGTCAAAAATATAAACTCGCTGGCTCATACAATGTGGGGTTGTGTTTTAGCTATTGTGGGTTTGTTATTAAAATTATTATTTTGTTTCACAAAAAACGCTCTTTCTCGAATTGAGAAAGAGCGTTTTAGTTTATGCAAACCATACCCTTTCTCACGGCGTGCGTGCGAGCAAAAGTGAGCGAAGGGTTTGGTAATGGAATATCATTTTTGGCCTTGAAAATCTTGGCGAAATTTCGCTCTGTGCGTATTTCCACCACAAAAGTAGTCGAATATTTTATTGGTGCAAATAATTTTCAAAAAAATAACCAACTTCGGCCTCACAACCCACCGCATGATTATCGTCAAATTGCACGGTGGACTGGGAAAGCAGCTTTTTCAGGACGCTTTTGGGCGCGCTTTTGCCCATTTATTAGGCACCGAGTTGCAGCTTGATGTTTTTTTGTTGGCAAAGTTTACGTTATTTTGAAGCCATCAAGGCCGAACTTCGCCAAGATTTAGGCTTCCCATTTTTTATTGCCAAAAATGCCCTGAAATCCGTACAAAAACAAGAAAAAAAACAGCACTATTTTTGTGTTTTCGGGCGATGCAGCTTGGTGTAAAAAACCTTAACACACCAATTGCAACGGTTTTTGTGGAGAATGTTGTTAATTTACGGAACGAATTTGAGTTGATGTGCCGCTGCAAACACCACATCATGGCCAACAGCACGCTGAGTTGGTGGGCGGATTGGCTTAACACAAACCTGGCAAAAATGGTGATTGCACCCCAAAGATGGTTCAACGACCATGCCACACGCAGAGTTTATTGCCCAATGATTGGGAAAAATCAATAGTTAAAAGTTTACCATGAAGCCTTTTTTGATTCATCTATTCGTTCATTTAGTCCTCCTTGCACCAGTTATGTCGCAAACGCCTACTTTCGATTGGCAAGGCCATCGTGGTTGCCGTGGTTTGATGCCCGAAAACACCATTCCTGCTTTTTTGAAAGCCTTAGAATTGGGCGTAAACACGCTCGAACTCGACGTTGTTATTTCAAAAGACCGCCAAGTGGTGGTGTCGCACGAACCGTATTTTAACCCCGCTATTTCGACTGCGCCCAGCGGCCAACCCGTGCCGAAGGGGAGCAAAATAAACCTCTACGAAATGGCTTATGCCGACATCAAAAGTTATGACGTGGGGGCACGGGGCAACGCCGCCTTTGCCGACCAACAAAAATTGCCCACCTACAAGCCGCTGCTCACCGAAGTGATAAAGGCTGCCGAAGAGTACCGTAAGAAAAATAATTTGGCGAATTTTGGCTATAACATTGAGCTAAAAAGCGAAGCCAATGAGTATGACAAATGGCAACCGCAGCCCGCTGTTTTTTGTGATTTGGTGTATGATGTTATTGCCCAAATGCTGCCTTCGACGCGCGTAACGGTCCAAAGTTTTGATTTCAATATCTTGAAACATTGGAAAAAACAAACCGACGCGGGCGCGTACAAAAAACTAACCCTTGCGGCTTTGGTGAACAACTTGAAAGGCATTGAGCAAAACATCAAAGACCTTGGATTTCAACCTGATATTTACAGCCCTTTTTATAAATTATTGAACCCCAAAAAAGTAAAACAACTCCACGCACTGGGCATTAAAGTAATACCCTGGACGGTAAACACCACCGCCGAAATGCAAGAACTGCGGGCAATGGGCGTGGACGGCATCATTACTGACTACCCAAATCGCATTCCAAAATGAGTTTATTGAACGACGTAATGCTGTTTTTTATGAAACGCCGCGCCGAGCGAATCAAGCACTTCATGGCCAATCCAGTGGAGGTGCAGCACACGGTTTTTCATCAATTGATTGAGGCCGCCCGCCACACCGTTTGGGGAGAAAAATACAATTACAGCAGCATTCAGACCATTCAAGATTTTCAGAACCGCGTGCCTATTTCTACCTACGAAGACCTGTATCCATACATTGAACGGGTGCTGAAAGGTGAGCAAAACGTGCTGTGGCCGTCTGATGTGGAGTGGTTTGCCAAGTCGTCGGGCACTACCAACGCCCGCAGTAAGTTCGTACCCATCACGCCCGAGTCGCTCGAAGAAAGCCACTACCGAGGCGGCAAAGATGTGATGACGTTGTTTTCGCAAAACCGCCCCGAAACCGGTATTTTTGAAGGAAAAGGGCTTTCGATTGGCGGTAGTTTGCACCCCAATTTGTTTAACGAAGTAGGTGGCGCCATGGTAGGCGATGTTTCGGCCATTATCATGAAAAACCTCCCCACTTGGGCTGAGTACATTCGCACGCCGCCCCTTGAAGTGGCGCTTTTGGACAAATGGGAAGACAAACTCGACCAAATGGCCGCGCTGTGCGTCCAAGAAAACGTAACCAGTATTTTGGGCGTTCCTACGTGGGTAATTGTGCTATTGGAGCGCATCATGGCTCAAACGGGGGCAAAATCTATGCTCGAAGTGTGGCCTAATTTTGAGGTTTTTGTGCACGGTGCGGTGGCTTTTCACCCTTACCGCGATTTGTTTGCAACCCAATTTTTCCCGTCGGAGCGCGTTTCGTACCTCGAAACTTATAACGCATCAGAAGGCTGCTTTGCCATTCAAGACGACCTTGCACGGCCCAACGAAATGCTGCTGATGCTCGATTATGGCATTTTTTATGAGTTTGTGGCCATGGAAGACCTCGCCCGTACCCAGCCGCGTGCGCGCACGCTCGACGAAGTAGAACTGGACAAAAACTACGCAATGCTTATTTCGACCAACGGGGGGCTTTGGCGGTATCTCATTGGCGACACCGTTAAGTTTACGTCCAAATATCCGTTTAGAATTAAGGTGAGCGGCCGCACCAAGCACTTTATCAATGCTTTTGGCGAAGAACTCATTGTTGAAAACGCCGATGCGGCCATCACACACGCTTGCGACCAAACGGATGCCACCATCAATGAATACACGGCTGGGCCTGTTTACATTCAAAACAAACAAAAAGGTCGCCACGAGTGGATTGTGGAGTTTAGCCGCCCACCCGCCGACTTTGAGAAATTTACCCACCTGCTCGACACCCGTTTACGCGAACTAAACTCCGACTACGATGCCAAACGCTACCAAGATTTGGCGCTGCTGTTGCCCCTTTTGCGGCAAGTACCCGCTGGTACTTTTTACGAATGGATGGCCAAGCGCGGTAAGTTGGGTGGCCAAAACAAAGTGCCACGCCTCAGCAACTCGCGCGAGTACGTAGAGGGTATTTTGGAAATGGTGGGAATTGCTTAATTTTGAGAAAAAGTTGAAATATAATTTTGCTAAAAAACAAAACCAAGAATGGCAGTATCAACATATAGCGACATCAAAGAAAAATTAAATATCAAAATTGATAAGCACTTAAATGATGGATTTGCCCACCTGACGCACTATTGGCAGAACCACACAAATGGGGTTTCTCATTACTTTAAATCACAGGCCTTAGAGTATCTTCAAGAAGATCTCTTGTCAGTTGTTGAAGACCTTGAGCAACTTTACATTCCGCTGAAGTTTGATGTTCCATTTCCCCCAGTTTCAAAGCCAAAGTTTAAGTTTATAGACCTATTCGCTGGAATTGGAGGCATTCGTTTAGCCTATCAGAACTTGGGGGGCAAATGTGTATTTACGAGCGAGTGGAACAATTTTGCAAAAAAAACATACGAAGCTAATTTTGGAGAAGTTCCGTTTGGGGATATTACAAAAATTGATGAGGCTGCTATTCCCGACCACGATGTTTTACTGGCAGGCTTTCCGTGTCAGCCATTTTCGATTGCAGGGGTTAGTAAAAAAAATGCCTTAGGGAGAAATCATGGATTTTTAGATGAAACGCAAGGGACGCTGTTTTTTGATATTGCCCGTATTTTGGAGCATAAGAGACCCGCAGCTTTTATGTTAGAAAATGTAAAAAACCTTGTGTCTCACGACAAAGGCAACACCTTTAAAGTGATACGCAACACGCTAACTGAGTTAGGATATTCTGTTCACTATAAAGTTTTGGACGGGAAGCACTTTGTTCCACAACACAGAGAAAGAATCATAATAGTAGGCTTTAAGAATGAAATATTTGATGGAAACGAAAATTTTACTTTTCCTCAACTACCTGAGCAAACGGCAAAAATTAAAGATATTCTTGAAGAAGATGTCTATGCGAAATATACATTATCTGATAAGCTTTGGCTGTATCTTCAAAATTACGCCAATAAGCACAAGGAGAAAGGCAATGGATTTGGATTTGGTATGACCGATTTGAGTGGCATATCAAGAACGCTTTCAGCACGCTATTACAAAGATGGTTCAGAAATTTTACTGCCCCAAGACGGCCTTAACCCAAGAAGATTGACCCCAAGAGAATGTGCCAGATTACAAGGTTTTCCAGATAGTTTTATTATTCCTGTTTCTGACAATCAGTCGTATAAACAATTTGGCAATTCAGTAACAGTACCGCTTATCCAGGCAGTTGGTGTGCAATTGGTCAAATCATTATTATCAATACATGAATCTCCAAAATTTACAAAAGCTGTTTATTGATAATGGCTGTAGAAAAATATACGTAAAGAAACTTTCACCAAATGATAACTCCAAAAACCAAGTTTATTTAGGGGGAAGTTTTGAGGTGTTAAATATTTTCCCGGTTTTTGATATTAAAACTGAAGAAGCGGGTGATTGGAACAAAGAACGATTTAAGGCACTCATTCACTTTTCTTGGGTTGGAAACGATGGAAATATTTATGCAGCTCCAAATTCTCAGTTGATTTTATACCCAAAATATCCCGAAGTTAGATTTTCGGGATTCCTCTCCAAATGCCAAAACCCTCCATCAGACTTAATGACGGAGCGAATTGCTGACAGACTGTTGTTTCTTAGCGTTACAAACAATGGCTTGGCCTTGGGGTATGTAGCGGCCCCAGAATCTACCCTTGCACAAGAATTTGATAACTTAGAGATTAAGGAGCAACAAGGTGTGTTCAAAGTCATCGAACTGCCAGAAAATATAAATACTAAAGAAAGGTTAATAGCTGAGTTACGCCGTATTCACTTGCTAAACTGGATTGACTCAAAAAGTCTTACTAAAAATGGTTTAGTGCCTTGCACAACGCCACAGTGTGGAGGATACACACTCGAGGCAGAGTTAGGAATAGCCAGAAATGGGCTTGCTGCACCTGACTTCCTGGGTTGGGAGATAAAAAATTTGGGGGTCAAAAATCTAAAAAAAACAGATTCTGCAGTCATTACGTTGTTCACACCCGAACCAACACATGGTATTTACAAAACGGAAGGTGCAGAAACTTTCTTGCGGACTTACGGATATGCTGATAAATTAGGTAGAGAAGACAGAATAAACTTTGGCGGAATTCATAAAGCACAAGTAATACACCATCAAACAAAACTTCAGATACACCTTGTTGGTTTCGACGCTGTGAGCGGTAAAATCAGAAATACCGACGGTCGTATTGCGTTATTAGATAGTGAAGGCCACGAAGCAGCAGCGTGGAGCTTTGCTTCACTGCTTTTGCATTGGAATACAAAGCATAATCAAGCCTGTTATGTTCCGTCTATTTCTGATAAAGTAAACGGGCTACGGTACAAATATGATGATGAAGTGATTTTAGGGTTGGGCACAGACTTTCAACTGTTTCTTCAACAAATGGCATTGGGTAATATTTACTATGACCCAGCCATCAAAATGGAAAGAGCTTCTACTCAGAAACCTGAAATAAAAAAAAGAAGTCAATTTAGAATTACTGCTCGGTACCTAAAAAACATCTACAAAGATTGCCAAGTTGTTTCCCTTTTGTAGGTTTCAAAACACACATTTCGTGAAAATATTAAAAAAAATAAGCATTGGATTATTGGTATCATTAATCTTAACAGAGTTAGTCCTTCGGCTTGTATTTGGGTTTTGCGACGCGCCCCTGTACGTGTCAGACCCCGATTTTGAGTACGTGTATGCGCCCAACCAAAACTGCTATCGTTTTCGTAATGTGGTCAAAACCAACGTGTTTTCGATGCGCAGCGAGGCCGTCAATGCCACCGACACCACCGTTGTTTTACTCGTGGGCGACTCGGTGGTGAACGGCGGAAATTTGGCCAACCACGACGACCTGGCCTCCACTATTTTAGAAAAGCAACTCTCAGCCCACTACCGCCAACCCGTGCGGGTGCTCAATATTACGGCGGGTTCTTGGGGTCCCGACAACGTGTTTGCTTTCTTAAAAAAGAAGGGTTTTTTTGGGGCAGATTTAGTATGTTTAGTAACGAGCAGCCACGATGCCCACGACAACATCAACCACGGCGAAGTGGTGGGCATTGACCCCAATTATCCCAGAGAAAACCATAAAATTGCGCTGCAAGAACTCTGGGAACGCTACAATTGGATGTTTTTCCCAATCATAGAAGGCTTCAAAGAAAAGTGGTTTCCTTCGCCACCGTCGGCTGATGCGCCGCAGCGCAGTGGCGTTATTCAAAAAACGGGCGAAGTTTTCAACGTCGGGTTTCAGCAATTGGCCGACACCACCCGCGCCATGCAGATTCCGTTTGTGATTTATCTGCACCCCGAAACGTCCGAAATTAAGCAAAATAAATACGACGAACAAGGCTTGAAAATCGTGGCTTTTGCCCAAAGCAACAACGTGCCGCTCATCAACGAACTCAACCTCAAACCTGGCCTCGAACTCTACCGCGACCTCGATACCATTCATTACAACGAGCAGGGTCAGCTATTTATGGTTCGGCAGTTATTTCCTATCTTTAAGCAACACCTCGACCGCTATTTTCATGCGCATACTCATCGTACACAACCAACTGTGGGCGCACTATAAATCAAAGCTATTCAGCGACTTGTGCCAACTTGCGCCGCAGTTTGGGGCAGAAGTACACGTGGCGCAAATCGCGCTTTCGGAAAAAAGCCGTGCCAACATGGGCGAAGCCCAAGAAAACACCTACAAGTACAACTACGAAGTTTTGTTTAACGACAGCCTCGAAAACGTTTCGACTTGGCAACGCACCCGCGCACTGTTCAAAAAAATGCGGCAATACAAGCCCGATGTGCTAAACCTCACGGGCTACTACGACCCCGCGCAGTTGTTGTTGCTGTTTTATGCCAAAATACTGGGTGTAAAAGTTATTATTTCAAACGAATCAAATGTACGCGACAGCAAAAGGCACTATTTAAAGGAAAAATTTAAGCAATTTGTGCTAAATTGGGCAGACGGTTTTTTCTGTTTTGGACAATCTTCGGCGACCTATTTAGAGCAATTGGGCGTACAACCACAGCAAATACTGACCCGCAAAGCTGCCGTGGTAGATAACGAACGGCTACAATTGGAATACGAGTTGGCTTACGTAAAACGCAACGAACAAAAACAAAAGCTGGGACTAAAACCCCACAACTTTATTTTTGTTGGCAGGCTCATTGCCCCAAAAAACTTACTTTTACTTCTTCAAGCATTCAACCAATTGCCCAAAAATCACGATTGGGGGCTTATTTTGCTGGGAGAAGGCGACCAGAAATCTGATTTGCAGCAATTTTGCCAACAAAATGAGCTACACCAAGTTCATTTTTTGGAAGGAGTAGCTTGGTACCAAGTGCCGCACTATTTGGCATTGGCCGATGTGTTTGTGCTGCCGAGTATCTCCGAGCCGTGGGGCTTGGTTGTAAACGAAGCCTTGGTATGTGGACTTCCTGTGGTGGTGTCTGAAAATTGCGGCTGCGTTGAAGATTTGGTAAAAAATGGCAAAAATGGCTTTGTTTTCGACCCAAATCAAGTGGATGAATTAACCAAAAAATTACGCTTTTTTGTAGAGAATACCCACAGTATCACGCCAATGGGCGTTGCTTCGCGGCGACTTGTAAGTCCTTTTGCCACCCAAAAAGTAGCTACTGAGATGCTGATAGGCATCAGTAAATTGATGGGTAAATCTGCTTAATGTCTTGTATATTAATCAATACCATTCATGCATAAAACATTCATTGCCTTGTTGGTGGGCATTGTCGCCGTGGCCACGTTTAGCAATTGGCAAGTCCAAACCACTGCCCTCACCACGCCTCCCAACGTGGTACTTATTTTTATGGACGACATGGGCTACGGCGACTTGGGCTGTTACGGAGCCTCCAACTACCAAACGCCGCACATTGACCAAGTAGCCGCCGAAGGCATGCGATTTACCAATTTTTTGGCCGCTCAACCCGTTTGTTCGGCTTCGCGGGCGGGTTTGCTTACGGGTTGCTACCCAAACCGCATCGGTATTTACGGTGCGTTGTTTCCAAGAGTAAAAATGGGCATCAATGCCAGCGAAACAACAATGGCCGAACTCCTCAAAACCAAAGGCTATGCCACAGCTATTTTTGGCAAATGGCACCTCGGCGACCACCCCTCTTTTTTGCCTTTGCAGCACGGTTTTGACGAATATGTGGGTTTGCCCTACTCCAACGATATGTGGCCAGTAGTAACGCACATCAATTCGGAAGAACAAAAACGGCGACGGGCTGCTTTTCCGTTTTTACCACTTATACAAGGCAACGACACCCTTCGGAGCATTCAAACCCTCGAAGACCAAGCCCAACTGACGGGCATTTATACGCAACGAGCGGTAGATTTTATTGCAAAAAACAAGAAAAAGCCATTTTTCTTGTACGTGCCCCATTCCATGCCGCACGTCCCTATTGCGGCCTCGGCGGCGTTTAGGGGCAAAAGCAAGCAAGGGCTCTACGGCGATGTCATGCAGGAGATTGATTGGTCGGTGGGAGAAATCATGAAAGCCCTGAAAAAGAATGGCTTAGACAAAAATACGCTCGTTATTTTTACGTCCGACAACGGGCCGTGGTTCAATTATGGCAACCACGCGGGTTCGGCGGGAGGCCTACGGGAGGGCAAGGGCAGCACCTACGAAGGCGGCAACCGCGTGCCTTGCTTGGTGCGTTGGCCTGGGCAAATTCCTGCGGGTACGGTTTGCACGCAGCTGGCCTCTACCATTGATTTGTTTCCAACCATTGCCCAAATTTGCCAAGCTACGCTGCCCACCCAAAAGATTGATGGCGTGGACATTACGCCCATCTTGAAAGGAAATTTACAGGCCAGTCCGCGCAAATATTTTTATTATTACCACCGCCGCAACAACCTCGAAGCCGTGCGCCGCGACAACTGGAAGCTGGTACTGCCGCACGAAGGCCGCAGCTACGAAGGTCAAACGCCAGGCCGTGATGGCATGGGCGGGTTAGCTCCCGAAAATCATCCCTATCCATTGGCGTTGTTTGATTTGAACCGCGACCCAGGCGAGCGTTACGACGTGCAGGCCATTTATCCCGACATCGTGGCCGAGTTGCAGCAAGTAGCCGAAACCGCGCGGCAGGATTTGGGCGACGACATTACCAACCGAACAGGAAAAAATGTGCGCTTGGCAGGAATTTTGAAATGATTTCGTAAATTGTAAAAATATTCAAAACACCATTTATTGAGATGGCAACCAAAAGTCTTTTGTTAATTGGAATAACGGGTGGCACGCTGTTGAGCCTTTTCTCATTTTTGGGAATATTTGAGCAAAAAATAGACTTTAACACCCAAGTTAAACCTATTTTGAACAAACATTGCATGGCTTGCCACGGCGGCGTAAAGCAAGCGGGCGGCGTGAGTTTTTTGTTTGAACAAGAAATGTACCAACGCGCCAAGTCGGGAAAAGTACCCGTGGTGGCGGGCAACGCCGACGAAAGCGAGATGATGAAGCGAATTTTACTGCCCGACGACCACGAAGATAAAATGCCCAAAAAAGGCGCACCGTTGGCCAAAGAAGACGTTGAAATACTAAAAAAATGGATTGACCAAGGGGCAAAATGGGGCAACCACTGGGCCTACAATGAAGTAAAACGCCCCGAAGTGCCCAGCATTGGCAGCTTTTGGGCGCGGTTGGGTTTGAGCCGCAACGACGACGAACTCAGCTGGGCTAAAAACGAAATTGACCATTTTACAATTCAAAAACTCCGTGAGCAAAGTTTAAAACCCGCCCCCGAAGCCGACCGCGCCACGCTCATTCGTAGGGTAAGTTTAGACTTAACGGGCTTGCCTCCTACCGAAGCCCAAGTGCAGCATTTTTTGAAAGATACCTCCCCCAAAGCGTACGAAAATTTGGTAGATACGCTCCTAAAATCGTCGGCTTATGGCGAGCGATGGGCGGGAATGTGGCTCGATTTGGCCCGCTACGCCGACACCAAAGGCTACGAACGAGATGCAGGCCGCAACATCTGGCGCTACCGCGATTGGCTCATTCAAGCTTTTAACGAAGATAAATCGTATGACCAATTTTTGACCGAACAATTGGCGGGAGACTTGCTGCCCAATGTTACCGATAAAGGCCTGATTGCCACGGGGTTTCATCGAAATACGATGAACAACGACGAAGGCGGAACCCAAGACGAAGAGTACCGCGTGGCGGCTTTGATAGACCGCGTTAATACTACTTGGGACGTGTTTCAGGGAACAACTTTTAGTTGCGTGCAGTGCCACAGCCATCCTTACGACCCCATTCGGCACGAGGAATATTACAAATACTTGGCGTTTTTTAACAATACCCGCGACGAAGACGTAACCAGCGACACGCCCACGCTGCGGTTTTACAGTAAAACCGACTCGGCCAAAATACTTTTGGTAAAAAACTGGGTAAATACCCACGGAAATAAGAAGCAAAGTCTTGATTTTGAGCAATTTATCAAAACAATTGAGCCAAAAGTAAACTCCCACGATTTTGATGCGCACGTCAATGCGTCGCTGCTTGATGCCAAGTATTTGGGCTTGCAAGACAAAGGAACGGCGCGGCTCAAAGCCCAAACCTTGACGGGTAAAACGCGCCTATTGTTGGCCATTGGTACCAACGCCGAAAACGCCAAATTGGAAGTACGGCAAGATAGTTTGGGCGGCAAAATATTGACCACCGTATCTGTACCAAAAACAGGAAGTGGCTGGCGCGACACCATCGTTATCGTACCTATCAACCCCGACTCTGGCAAACACGATTTGTACGTGCGCTCACAATCGCCCAAAAAGCCCAAAGAGTGGGTCATGATAAAATGGGTGGCGTTTCAAGAAGCCTTGCCAGGGAGCAATCAGCCCGATTTTGCCAATATCGAAAAAACTTACGCCGATGTTTTGACGGGCGACGTAGAAAGTACGCCCATTATGGTAGAAGGCAGCGGCGACTTGGCCCGTGCTACCCACGTTTTTGTGCGGGGCAATTGGAGCGTAAAAGGCCAAGTTGTACGTCCCGATGTGCCTCATTCGTTGGGTAAAATGTCTAAAAATAGCCCCCAAAACCGCCTCGGACTCGCCCAATGGATGACCGATCGCCGCAATCCACTTACGGCACGGGTGGCCGTTAATCGGTTTTGGGAGCAGCTTTTTGGCGTAGGTTTGGTAGAAACGGTCGAAGATTTTGGCTCGCAGGGCATGACACCTACGCACCCCGAACTGCTCGATTGGCTGGCCGTAGAGTTGGTGGAAAACCACCAATGGAGCGTCAAAAAATTATTGAAGCAAATGGTGCTGTCGGCTACGTATCGCCAAAATAGTGCCGTAACGTCCGAAAAACTGGCCAAAGACCCCTACAACAAGTGGCTCTCGCGCGGGGCGCGGGTGCGGCTTTCGGCCGAGCAAGTGCGCGACCAAGCGCTGGCCGCCAGTGGGTTGCTCTCGCGCAAAATGGGTGGCCCAAGCGTGATGCCGCCCCAGCCCGATGGTATCTGGCTCTCTCCCTACGACGGCGCAACGTGGCAACAAAGCAACAACGAAGACCGCTACCGACGCGGGCTTTATACCTACTGGAAACGCACCGCCCCCTACCCTTCAATGGTAACCTTCGACGCGCCAAGTCGGGAGTTTTGCCAGTCGCGGCGCATTCGTACCAACACGCCGCTGCAAGCACTCGTGATGCTCAACGACCCCGTTTATTTGGACGCAGCGCAGCAATTGGCCGAAAAAATGGCAAAAAAATCCACGCCCCAGCAACAATTAAACGAGGGCTACCGTTTGCTTATGTACCAAAATTTGCCGCCCAAACGCTTGCAAGTATTGGCCAAATTGTACCAAAAATCGTTGGTTACGTTTCAAAAAGACCCCAACTCGGCGCAACAATTGCTGCATTGTGGGCCCAACGTTTCACCCCAAAAAGCAGCCTTAATGACCACCGCCAACGTGCTACTCAACTTAGACGAAGTAGTAACGAAAGAGTGAAAGCAAAAAAGGTTGGTTACGTTTCAAAGTATAGACCTCAGTACCATGAACAGGTAAAATGGCGTAAAATGGGCTTTAAAAAGACCAAATTTGGCGGAATAAGCCTATTCTCAAATGAGTTTTACGATTATTTTATGTTCAGGTCTATACTTTGAAACGTAACCAAACTTACGCCAGCACCGCTTCCACATTTTTGAAATAGATGTCGCCATCTGCGTCCAAGTCCATCAGCACCACCGAGTCGGGCTTGATGTAATTGGCCAAAATTTGCTTAGAAAGTTCGTTCAGCACGAGCCGCTGCATGGCGCGTTTGAGCGGACGCGCCCCAAAAGTGGGGTCGTAGCCTTCGTTGCCGAGTTTGTCGAGGGCTTCGGTGGTGGCATCGAGTACAATATTTTGCTCTTGCAAACGCGCCTGCACTTGCTTAAACTGAATACCCACAATTTCGCGGATATTGGCTTTGGTAAGTGGCTGAAACAACACAATCTCGTCAATGCGGTTCAAAAATTCGGGGCGCACCACGCTTTTTAGCAAGTCAAAAACCTCAGTTTTGGTATCTTCTATTACTTGCTCGCGGTGCCAAGCCTCCATTTTCGAGAAACGCTCTTGCAACAGCTCGCTGCCCATGTTGGAGGTCATCACAATAATGGTATTCTTAAAATTGGCCGTGCGGCCTTTGTTGTCGGTGAGGCGGCCTTCGTCGAGCACTTGCAGCAGCGTATTCCACACGTCGGGGTGGGCTTTTTCGATTTCGTCGAGCAGCACCACGCTGTAGGGCTTGCGCCGAATGGCCTCCGTGAGTTGGCCGCCTTCGTCGTAGCCCACGTAGCCAGGAGGAGCACCCACCAAACGGCTCACGTTGTGGCGTTCTTGGTATTCGCTCATATCAATGCGTACGAGCGCGTTTTCGTCGTTGAACAAGTAACCCGCCAGCGTTTTGGCCAATTCGGTTTTGCCCACGCCCGTTGAACCCAAAAACAAAAAACTGCCAATGGGTTTTTTAGGGTCTTGCATGCCCGCCCGCGAGCGGCGCACGGCATCAGAAACGGCCTGAATGGCCTCCTCTTGCCCCACTACGCGCTTGTGGAGTTCGGTTTCGAGGTGCAATAGCTTTTCGCGCTCACTTTGGAGCATTTTCTGCACAGGCACACCCGTCCACTTGGCTACTACCTCGGCAATGTCGTTGGGAGTTACTTCAGAGCCAGCCCCCAAACCCCCGAAGGGGGCTTCAATTGAGCCCCCTTCGGGGGTTTGGGGGCTTTTTTTCTCCAACTCAGGAATTTTGCCGTATCGTATCTCAGCTACTTTGCCGTAGTCGCCAGCGCGCTCGGCTTGCTCTGCTTCGAGTTTGAGGGTGTCGAGCGTTTCTTTGAGGGTACGTTCTTCGTTTATTTGTTGTTTTTCTACCTCCCACTGCGCCCTCAGCGCGTTTCGGTCTTCGTTCAAGTCGGCAATTTCTTTGTTAAGTGCCGACTCTTTTTCGCGGTTATTTTCGCGTCTAATGGCCTCGCGTTCTATTTCGAGTTGCATCACGCGGCGGTTGAGTTCGTCGAGTTCTTCGGGCACTGAGTCCATTTCTAAGCGCAGTTTGGCGGCGGCTTCGTCCATGAGGTCAATGGCTTTATCGGGCAAAAAACGGTCGGAAATGTAGCGGTTAGAAAGTTCCACGGCAGCAATCACGGCATCATCTTGAATACGCACGCCGTGGTGGAGTTCGTATTTTTCTTTGATGCCCCGCAGTATCGAAATGGCATCTGGCACGTTGGGTTCGTCCACCGTAATGAGCTGAAACCGCCGCTCCAACGCCTTGTCTTTTTCGATGTATTTTTGGTATTCTTTGAGCGTGGTGGCTCCAATGGCGTGCAGTTCGCCCCGCGCCAAGGCGGGTTTGAGCAGGTTGGCCGCGTCCATGGCACTTTCGCCGCCGCTACCCGCACCAATGAGTGTGTGTATTTCGTCAATAAACAAAATAATCTGGCCGTTGCTGTCGGTTACTTCTTTGATAACTGCTTTGAGGCGTTCTTCAAATTCACCTTTGTATTTGGCCCCCGCAATGAGCAAGCCCATGTCGAGCGACACCACCGTTTTCGATTTCAAGTTTTCGGGCACGTCGCCCTGCACAATGCGCTGGGCAAGGCCTTCTACGATGGCCGTTTTGCCCACGCCTGGCTCGCCCACGAGCATGGGGTTGTTTTTGGTACGGCGGCTCAAAATCTGCAATACCCTTCTAATTTCCTCGTCGCGGCCAATAACGGGGTCAATTTTGCCCTTTTGGGCCATTTCGTTCAAATTCTTGCTGTACCGCTCCAATGAGCGGTAAGTAGCTTCGGCGTTTTGGTCTTTCACAGTATGGTTGTTTCCTCTTAGTTCTTTGATGGCAGTTTTTAGTTCTTTTTCTTTAAAACCCGCTTCTTTCATGGCTTGGGCGGTGGTATCTTTGCCCGCCAAAAGTCCCAAAAAAAGCAGTTCAACGCTCACAAATTCATCGCCAAATTCTTTCAAATAACCCTGCGCTTTCTGAAAACTTTGGTTCAAATCGTTGCTTACGTAGGTTTGCCCGTCGGCCCCCGCGCCCGACACACGCGGGTATCGTTGCACCAAGTCATCAAGTTTTTGGCTCAACTTGGCCGTGTCAATGTTCATTTTTTTACCCAAAAAAGCCGACGTACTGGCATCTTCTTCGAGCAGCGATTTGAGAATATGCCCCGTTTCGACGGCCTGCTGACCGTTGGCTTGCGCCACTTGCGCGGCGTGTTCAATTACTTCTTGGGCTTTTACGGTGAATTTATTTAAGTTCATGGCGTTTTGTTGCAGTTTTTTGTTGTCAAAACAAGCCTCAAAAATTGTGCGAAAGCAAAAAGTCGGCAATTTTGGCGTAATTTTGACCCGAATGCCCCCACTAATTATGTCATTATGTCTGAATTACGTCCAAAATCTAAAATGTTATTTTGACCTTAAAACAGGCAACACATACCAAATCAAGCGTTTTTTCGTTGAAAGTAATCTAAAACAATCGTTGCATTAAACATGAAATATTTCCTCACCTCGGCCTGTGTGCTGGCTTCTTTTTTCCTTTTTGCCCAAACGCCTCCAAGCAAAGAGTTTACCATTTCGGGAAACGTAAAAAATGGCAAAGCGGGCGACAAAATTTACCTTGAACTCGGTGGCGTTCAGCCCGTTAAAGTGGTGGATTCTACCACTTTGAACGACAAAAAGGCTTTTACTTTGAAACGAACTGAATTGGATGAAGGGACGGTGTATCAGCTCAATATAGCCAAACGCCAGCGCGTAATTCTGCTCGTTGAAGGCGGCGAAAACCTGAGCGTAGAAGCCGACGGCGTAGAAAAAGGCAAAATAGTGGTAACAGGTTCTAAAAACAATGAATACTACCAACGTATCACGGCCATGAATCAAGCAATGGCTGATAAATCCAAGAAATGGCAAGAAGAATATGCCGCTGCCGAACAAAAAAAAGATGCTAAAAAAATAGCCGCTATTCAGCAACAATTTGAGGCCGAAAGCCAAAATGTGGTCAATACGGTGAAGAAATTATTGCCCGAAATGGGTACGTCTTTAGTTGCATTGTTTGCCACCAATTTCTTGAATCCAGAAGCACACTTACCCACGCTCGACTCGCTGGCCAGGCGATTTGAAGCAGAGCGCCCCAACATGAAACAGGCGCAGGTTTTTGTGGGTAACGTAAAGCGAATGCGCGGCGTACCAGTAGGCGACGTAGCCCCCGAAATTGCGCTCAAAAACCCCAACGATACGCTCGTGAGTTTGTCGTCGTTGCGCGGCAAATACGTGCTGATTGACTTCTGGGCTTCGTGGTGCGGGCCTTGCCGCCAAGAAAACCCCAATGTGGTGCGGGTTTATAACAAATTCAAAGACAAGGGCTTTACGATTTACAGCGTGTCGTTGGACAAAGACAAAGCACCCTGGCTCAAAGCCATTGAGAAAGATGGCCTCACTTGGACCAACCACGTGTCGGATTTGAAATACTGGCAGTCGGTGGCGGCACAAAGCTACGGGGTCAATGGCATTCCAGCCACGTTTTTGCTCGATAAAGAAGGCCGCGTAATCGCCAAAAACCTGCGCGGCGAAGAACTCGAGAAAAAATTGGAAGAAGTATTGAAATAACTTAACATTGCGTGCTTTTTTTGAGTAGCTACGTAAATCAAAACGTTAGTCAGAATTTTAATAGACACTTCTCAATGACAAAAAAGACGACAATTTTAATAGGTTTCATTGGGCTTAAATTCTTGCTGCAATATTTACTATTAAGTAGTGAATATGACTTGCAACGAGACGAATATTTGCATCTTGACCAAGCAAATCATTTGGCTTGGGGTTATCTTTCTGTTCCACCTTTTACTTCTTGGACATCTTATATTATTCAATTACTCGGCAATTCAATTTTTTGGATTAAGTTCTTCCCTGCCTTGTATGGCGCATTGACAATTTATATAGTTTGGAAAGCCATAGAAGAATTAAATGGGAATCTGTTTTCATTGATTTTAGGTGCAACTTGTGTTTTATTTTCTGCACTATTGCGACTAAATACGTTGTACCAACCCAATTCTTTTGATGTATTAAGTTGGACGGTTTTATACTTTATGTTGCTAAAATATATCAAAACTGATGATTTAAAGTGGCTGTATGTAGGAGCGATAGCATTTGCAATTGGCTTTTTAAATAAATACAACATTGTTTTTCTCTTAATTGGACTTTTACCTTCTTTATTGGTTACAGAACATAGAAAAATATTTTTAAAACCCACGCTGTATTTTGCCATTTTAGTAGGTTTGGTTTTAATTTTACCAAATCTTATTTGGCAATACAATAACAATTTTCCAGTCTTTCACCACTTAAAAGAATTGGCACAAACTCAATTAGTAAATGTAAATCGATTTGATTTTTTGAAAAATCAGTTGCTCTTTTTTATAGGCTCAATAATTGTAATCTTTTCATCTTTTTATGCATTGCTTTTTTATAAGCCTTTCCAAAAATATAGGATTTTCTTTTTCTCTATTCTCTTTACTTTAATAGCCTTTATTTACTTCAAGGCAAAAGATTATTATGCCATTGGTATTTACCCTATTTATATTGCTTTTGGTTCTGTTTATCTTGCAGACATTTTAAAAGACGGTTGGAGAAAATATTTACAACCAGTTGTCATTGCAGTTACCTTATTATTATTTATTCCAATTTACAATGTTGCTTTTCCAAATAAAAGCCCAAAATACATTGTTCAGCATTCAGAAAACTACAAAAAGTTGGGTATGTTACGTTGGGAAGATGGTAAAGACCATTTATTACCACAGGATTTTGCAGATATGCTTGGTTGGAAAGAATTAGCCTTGAAAGTTGATAGCATTTATTTAAGTTTACCGAACAAAAATAATACTCTTATTCTTTGCGATAATTATGGACAGGCAGGGGCAATAAATTTTTATACAAGCCAAAAACTACGTGCAGTTTCATTCAATGCTGACTACATAGATTGGTTTGATTTAACTAAAAAATATGAAAACTTAATTAGAGTAAAAGAAGCCGAAGAAGTAAATGTAGAATTACACGAAACATCACCATTTTTTCAGATTTCAATTCTTGCAGATTCAATAACTAACCAATATGCGAGAGAATATGGGACAGGAATATTTGTTTTTACAGGTGCAAAAATTGACATTAATAAGAGAATTAAAGATGAAATTGCCGAAAAGAAAAACTACCGCTAACATCGTATTGGCAATAGTGGGGCTGACAGTAGTAAACTCAACATTTGTAGTTCTATTGGGCATTTGTACAAATGTTGGGCTGACGTATTTCAAATGCCCCACCATCGCCAATACGTAGCCGTTTTCAACACCGTTAATTATCTAAAAATCAGATGCTTATTTTTAAATTAACATATCCGCAAATTTTCAAATTTACTTATACCATTTTGTTGGCGGGGCAAATGGCTTTTGCCCAGACCAAAGATTTTACGCCCCAACACCAGTTTACTAAAAACTGCGAAGGCCCAGCGGTGGACGCTGATGGCAACGTTTATGCGGTAAACTACATCATGGACGGCACGGTGGCCCAAATGAATCGCCGTGGTAAAACCGATATATTTTTAACTTTGCCCAAAGGAAGCACGGGAAACGGGATTCGGTTTGGCAGTAAAAACACTTTTTTTATTGCCGATTTTACGGGGCATAACATCTTAAAAACCGATTTGGCCACCCAAAAAGTGAGCGTTCACGCGCACGAACCGCGCATGAACCAGCCCAACGATTTGTGCATGGCCAAAAACGGCCACATTTTTTGCTCCGACCCCAATTGGCAAGCCAGTACGGGGCAAGTTTGGCACGTTTCGCCCACGGGCAAGGCCACGCTCGTGGCACCCGACATGGGCACAACCAACGGCGTAGAGCTGAGTCCCGACGAAAAAACGTTGTACGTAAACGAAAGTATGCAGCGCAACGTGTGGGCTTTCGACGTGCAGCCCGATTATAGCCTTACCAACAAACGCCTCATCGTGCAGTTTGCCGACGGTGCCATGGACGGTATGCGCTGCGACGCCAACGGCAATTTGTACATCACGCGTTGGGGCAAAGGCGAAGTAAACGTGCTTTCGCCGCAGGGAAAAGTGTTGAAAATCATTACAACCAAAGGCAAAAATGTGTCGAATATTTGTTTTGGGGGCAAAAAAGGCCGCACTTGCTACGTTACGCTGCAAGACCGTGGTTGCTTAGAAACCTTCAAAGCAGATGCCCCCGGGCGCGAGTGGGCAATGATGCAAGATTGGCAAAAAAACGAATCGAAATGAGTTGGAAAGCAACCACCTTACTTTGGCGGCACCGCTGGCAAAAATCAACCTATATCTTGAAGCAATCGCTGGCAGCTTTGGGGACGATTGCGCGTTTTTGGGGTTTAAAAATGTCGTTTTTAGGCAAAAAAAAGCTCATATTGGTGGTTCGGACGGAGCATTTTGGCGACATTGTGGCCGCCGAGCCATTGGCCCGCCAACTGCGCCAAAAACACCCCAACGACTACCTCGTTTGGCTCGTAAAACCCGTCTTCAAAGAACTGGTAACCACCCACCCCGACCTCAACGAAGTTTGGCCGCAACAGTCGGTGTTGCACCGCTTGCTGGTGTGCCAGTCGGGCGTGTTCAGCGAAGTATATAACTTAGAATTTTGGCAAAGCAATTTAGACGTTGTAAGCGGTTGTGTTCACAAAAATGAGGCTGCTAAACGCCAAGATATTACGATTTTTAATTACTTTGAAAAAGGCAGCTTACTCACCACTTTTCAGCTTTTGGCCAATCTGCCGCTGCACGACGACGCGCCCCGCGTTTATATTTCCAACACCGACCGCGCCCGCGTTGATGCGTTGCAATTGCCCACCAAAACCATCGTAGTACATTGCAGTTCAAATTACGTGGTTAAAGATTGGTCGGTGGCCAAATGGGAAGCACTCATTGCGTGGCTCATCATCGAAAAAGGCTACTCGGTGGTCGAAATTGGCCTAAAAAGCCAAAATAAAATAGATTTAGCGGGTTATTACAATTGCTGCGGGCAGCTTTCTATTTTACAAACCGCCGAAGTGATTCGCCGCGCCGATTACTTTGTGGGCATTGACAGTGGCCCTGCTCATTTGGCCAACGCCGTGGGTACGTTTGGTTTTTTACTTTTTGGTAAACTCAACAATTTTGAAAACTACATGCCTTACTCTGGGGCGTATCAAGATGGCAGCAACGCCCTGCTGATTTGCCAACCTACTAAAACTTGCGCGGATTTGGATTACGATTTCGTAAAAAACAAAATGGCGCGTAAATTTTTGACCGCTTCGCAGTTGGCTTCGGTTTCGCAAGAGTAATGACAATCAGTACATTACGAAATTGTTATCATTTTGTTGGGGTAAATTGTTCAAGATGTAGCGTTTTTGGCGTATTATTGTTCCACTAAATACCCATGGATAACGACAAGCCCCCTAATTTTTTACGGAAAAACTTTCCTCAAAACAGTTCTCGTGCCAATCCCACCAACAAGTGGCTGGACGCTGGTGCTGGCATGGGAAAGCTACCTCCCCAAGCCATTGACTTGGAAGAGGCCGTGTTGGGTGCTTTGATGATTGAAAAAGACGCGCTCAACACGGTTATTGATGTACTAAAACCCGAAAGTTTTTACAAAGAAGCCAATCAGCGCATTTACAATGCCATTGTGGTGCTTTTCAATAGCTCCAATCCCGTTGATTTACTGACCGTTACCAATCAATTGCGCGAGCTGGGCGAGATAGAAATAGTGGGCGGCGCGGGCTACATTACGCAGCTTACCACCAAAGTAAACTCGGCAGCTAATATTGAGTACCACGCCCGCATTATTACGCAGGCGGCCATGAAACGCGACATGATTCGGATTGCTTCCGAGATTTTGCGCGAAGCCTACGACGATACCACCGACGTGTTTTCGCTCATGGACCGTACCGAAAGTGGGCTTTTTCAGATTTCGGAGTCGAATATCAAGAAAAACTACGCCGACATGGGCGCGCTCATGGGCGAAGCCCTCAAAGAACTCGAACGCCGCCGTGACCAAAAAGATGGCCTTACGGGCGTGCCGTCGGGTTTTAGCGGCCTCGACCGCATTACTTCTGGCTGGCAACCTACCGAACTTATCATCTTGGCAGCGCGGCCTGGTATGGGCAAGTGCCTCGGTAAAGGCACGAAAGTAGTAATGTTTGACGGAACGCTTCGCAATGTAGAAAAGGTACAAGTAGGCGATTTATTGATGGGCGACGATTCTACGCCGCGTCGGGTGTTGTCTTTGGCGCGGGGCATGGAAAATATGTACTGGGTGCATCAAAACAAGGGCATTAGCTACCGTGTCAATGAGAGCCACATTTTGTCCTTGAAGCGCAGCCGCAACGAAGGGCCGCACCAAAAAGGTGATGTGCTGAACGTGGAAGTGCGCGATTATTTACAAAAATCAGATAAATTTAGGAGTAATTACAAAGGATATAAGGTAGCCATTGAATTGGCCGAAAAATCGGTTGAAATTGACCCTTATTTTATGGGCATTTGGCTGGGCGACGGCCACAGTTACAGTTCACGCATCACCAATATTGACCCCGAAGTAGTAGCTTATTTGGATACTTATGCCAACGAATTGAACCTCAATTTGGTAAAGTACGAGCAGTTTGAAAAAACGCCCAACTACGCCATTACATCTGGACAGCGCGGCGTGAAAACTGATTTTTGTATTCAAGAAGAGCTACGCGAATTGAACGTACTCCAAAATAAGCATATTCCTGACGATTATTTGTACAATTCTGCCGCTAACAGGCTTAAACTATTGGCAGGCTTAATTGACAGCGATGGCCACTACCAAGCTGAGTACGATTGCTATGAAATTACGCAGAAAAATGAGCAGTTGGCATGCCAAATAAAATACCTTGCTGATTCATTAGGCTTTCGGGTTTCGATGCGTGAAAAACGAGCTTCCATCGCTCAAACAAGCTTTGAATCAACCGTTTATCGCGTTCGTATCAGCGGTGATTTAACCAAAATACCCGTTAAAATTGAGCGAAAGAAAGCGCGTTTACGCCAAAGCCAAATAGACTGGCGGGTAACTGGCATTGAGTTGGAGTTCGATTGTTTTGACGAATATTACGGTTTTGAAATTGACGGAAACCACCTGTTTTTGTTGGAAGACATGACCGTAACCCACAACACTGCATTTGTGGTGTCGTCGTTGCGGAACGCGGCCGTGGATTTTAATATGCCTGTCGCTATTTTTTCGTTGGAGATGTCTTCCATTCAGTTGGTAAACAGGATGATTTCGGCGGAGGCTGAGATTGATGGCGAAAAACTTAAAAAAGGAAACCTTGCTCCGCACGAGTGGACGCAGTTGCACCAACGCATTGACCGCCTGATGCGCGCCCCGATTTACATTGACGATACGCCCGCGCTCTCTATTTTGGAACTCCGGGCCAAGTCGCGCCGCTTGAAACAGCAGCACGACATTCAGATGATTGTGATTGACTACTTGCAGTTGATGCAAGGCGATACAAAGGGTTTTGGAGGCGGCAACCGCGAACAAGAAATTGCCTCTATTTCGCGGGCTTTGAAAAACTTAGCCAAAGAACTGAACGTCCCCGTTATTGCGCTCTCGCAGTTGAGCCGCGCCGTAGAAACGCGCGGCGGCGACAAACGCCCGCAGCTTTCCGATTTACGTGAATCGGGTTGCCTCACGGGCGACACCTTAATTTTGGACGCAAAAACGGGTAAAAGATGTACCATCAAATCATTGGCCGAACGAAAAGAACAAAGCTCTTTCACGACTTTGGCCGTTGATGACTTCTGGAAAATTGAACCTCACCAAATGGTGAAAGTTTTTTATTCGGGAAAAAAGCAGGTTTTTGAACTTAAAACCAAGTCGGGGCGAACCATCAAAGCCTCGGCCAACCACCCGTTTTTAAAATTGGGCGGCTGGAATCGCTTAGATGAATTAACTGTGGGCGATAAAATTGCCATTCCCCGCAAAATTACGGTGCAATCGACCAGTAACCCGCTCTCCAACGACGAGTTGATTTTGTTGGCGCACTTGCTGGGCGATGGCTGTATTTTGCCCAAACAACCTTATCATTACACCAGTGCCGACCCCGAAAATATACAAATTGTTGCCCAAACTGCCCACAATTTATTGGGGATTAAAGCCAAGACGGTTCGGCAAGAAAACTGGGAACACCTTTATTTAAAAGCACCTTATCACCTCACGCACGGAGTGAAGCACCCCATTACGAGTTGGTACGAAAAACTGGGGTTGCAACGGGTACGTTCTTACAATAAGCAAATACCTGAAAGCCTATTTGAGTGCGACGAAGCGCGTATTGCTTTGTTTTTGAAGCACTTATGGGCAACAGACGGCAACATTAGCTGGAAAAAATCGGAAGGTCGCCAAGACGCAGGAGCTATTTATTACGGTTCTACCAGCTCGGTTTTGGTGGAGCAAATCCAGCACTTATTGTTGCGGTTGGGCATTCAATCTACCGTTCGGACGGCCGCTCAGAAAGAAAACTATCGCCCCAGTTACCACGTTCAGGTGCAAGGCGCAGAAAACCAATTGCTCTTTTTGACGTTGGTAGGGTGTTACGGTGAACGCGGGCGCATTGTGCCAAAAATGATTGATGCACTGCGGGTTATTAACCCCAATCCCAACAACGACATTATTCCAAAAGAGGCTTGGGCTGAGATTATTGAGCCACTCAAAGCGCAATTGGGAATGAGTTGGCGTGGTTTTGCCCAAGAAATGAACGTGGCTTACAGTGGCAGTAGTTTGTTCAAACGCGGTATTTCGAGAAACCGTATGAACAGCATTGCCGAAATACTGCCTTTTGCCATTTTGAAAAACTTGGCCGAATCAGACGTTTTGTGGGACGAAGTTATCAGCATAACCGCCCTCGGAATTGAAGATGTGTACGACGCAACGGTTGACAACGTACATAATTTTGTGGCCAACGATATGTTGGTTCACAACTCCATTGAGCAGGACGCCGACGTAGTTGCATTTTTGTATCGTCCTGATTATTACGGATTTACGCAAGACGAAGCGGGAAATTCGGTGCAGGGAATTGGCGAAGTAATTATTGCCAAAAACCGCTCTGGCTCGCTCGAAACAGTGCAATTGCGCTTCATTGGCAAATACACCAAATTTGCCGATTTGGACAGTTACTACTCGCCAAGTGCCAACGCGCCAGGGTCGTTTAGTAGCCAGCCTTCGGCCACTCAGTCGTTCGATGCGTCGGTCAATCCGCCCACGGGTGGGGTGTTTCGGAGCAAAGCCAACGACTTGGGTTCCATGGATTTCCCCCAATCCAACCCTTCGGAAGAACCTCCATTTTAAAAAAAAATTAGCACAAACAAGCGCAATGATAAGCTACATTGGTCGTTGTAACGTTAGTAACAGCGTAAAGTAAAACTACCATGAAATTTCGTTTCCCACGCTTGTTTTTTACCCTATTTAGTCTGCTGTTGGGGCAGGGGGCGCAAGCGCAGCTATACGCCTCTGCCGATTTTGACAAAAAATACGAGATGCTGCTCTCCAACCCAGGCGTGCAGATTGAAGCCACCGAGGCCATCAATAAACTCTACAATTTTAAATTTGAAGAAGCCGACGCGGAGTTTCGTTGGCTGCGCTACCGCTACCCACGCCACCCCATGCCTTATTTTTTGATGGGCTTGTCTGAATGGTGGAAAATGGTACCCAACACCGACGACACCCGCTATGACGACCGCTGCTTGGCGCTCATGGACTCGTGCATTGACTTGGCCGACAAACTCTACGATGAAAAAGAAGACAAAATAGAAGCCTCCTTTTTTTTGTCGGCGGCTTATGCTTTCAAGAGTCGCATACACTCGGAGCGCAAGCACTGGACCCGCGCCACTTTTGCGGGCAAAAACGCCCTCAAATACCTGGAACGCTGCAAAGGCAAGAGCGAAATTAGCCCAGAATTACTCTTCGGCGACGGCCTCTTTAACTACTTTGCCGACTGGATTCCTGCCAATTACCCCATGCTCAAACCCATTTTGTGGCTTTTCCCGAAGGGCAATAAACAGCTTGGCATGGAGCAATTAGAAAAAGTGGGCAACAACGGTTTTTATACGCGCACCGAAGCCCGCTATTTTTTATTGCAAATTTATGGCTACGAAAACCAGTACGCCAAGTCGTACGATTTGGCCAAATACATGCACCAAACCTACCCCGACAATTCTTATTTTGAGCGGTATTATTTGCGGTCGGCGTTTGTGCGGGGCTACACCACCGAAGCCGAAGCTACGGCATTGGTATTGTTGGAAAAAATAAGCGCGGGCAAAACGGGTTACGAGGCCGTTACGGGCCGAAACGCCGCTTATGTGTTGGGTTATTACAACCAACATTACCACAAAAACGCCGTCAAAGCCAAAGAATATTACGAAAAAACGGTTGATTTTTCCACCCAAGCCAAAGCATTTACGGCGGGCTATTATCTGTCGGCCATGATTGGGCTGGCCAAAATAGCCGAAGCCGACAAAGACTACAACACCGCACTGGGGTACTATAAAACCGTGATAGACAAAGGAGAACGAAAATCGAGCCAATACAAAGAAGCCAAAGACGCCGTAGCCAACTTAAACAAAACCCGCCGTGCCGAGCGGCGCAAACAAAATTAACTCAACCAGCCAGCCATGAAACACTTTTTCTTCTGGGCAGTAGTACTACTGTGCGCCAGTCAGGGCATTGCCCAAAAACGCTACACCGTGAGCGGCTTCGTACGCGAAACAGGCAGCCAAGAGCTGCTCATTGGCGTAAACGTTTATGTGCCAAACACCACCATCGGCACCAGCACCAACACCTACGGGTTTTATTCGATTACGCTCCCCGCCACCGACTCCGTAACGTTGGCCTTTTCGTTTGTGGGTTACGGTACGGAATCTCAAAAACTGACGCTCAACAAAAACCAAGAATTCAACGTGAGCCTTGTGCCTGGGCGGGTGTTGGAAGAAGTGGTGGTGTCTGAACGCCGCACCAGCGACCGCGTGAGCGACAACGTGCAGATGAGCCAAATCGAAATTCCCATTTCACAAATTAAAAAAATACCCGCGTTTTTGGGCGAAAAAGACGTGATGCGCGTGCTGCAACTCATGCCTGGCGTGCAAAAAGGCTCCGAAGGCCAAACAGGAATTTACGTGCGCGGCGGCGGTCCCGACCAAAACCTCATTATCTTGGACGATGCCGTGGTTTATAACGCCAGCCACTTGTTCGGGTTTTTCTCGGTTTTCAACGGCGATGCCCTCAAAAGCGTCGAACTCACCAAGGGCGGTTTTCCAGCGCGGTTTGGCGGGCGGCTGTCGTCGGTGGTAGAACTCAACATGAAAGAAGGCAACAAAGAAAAACTGCACGGCGAAGGCGGCGGCGGCATCATTGCCTCACGGCTCACGCTCGAAGGCCCGCTCATCAAAAACAAGGCATCGTTTTTGGTGTCGGGGCGGCGCACTTACTTAGACCTCCTTGCGCGGCCAATCATTGCCGCCCAAAGCGACGGTGGCACGGGTGGCTACTATTTTTATGACCTCAACGCCAAAGTAAACTACGATTTTGGCCGCAAAGACAAGCTGTATTTGAGCGGCTATTTTGGCCAAGACCGATTCTTTTTTAGGGACAAAAGTGCCAATTCGACCAACGAGGGCGGCCTCAATTGGGGAAATGCCACTGGCACGCTCCGCTGGAACCACCTTTTTAACGAAAAACTGTTTTCTAATGCGTCGTTGATTTTTAGTAATTACAAATTTCAGATTTACGCCAAAGATGCCTTCACGTCAAACAACCGCCAGAGCGAGTTTGAACTCCGCTACACTTCGGGCGTGCGCGACTTAGGTTTCAAATACGATTTCGACTTTTTTCCCAACCCCGAACATGCCCTGCGGTTTGGATTTTCGAGTACTTTTCACCGTTTTACGCCCAGTGCCATTGTGGTGCGCGACACCGACATCAACGAGTTTAAGCAAGAAATTGAGGCCATCAACAACGTAGAATCGGGACTGTACGTAGAAGACACCTGGAAACCCAACAAGTGGCTCAAAATGAACGCGGGCTTGCGCCTGAGCCACTTCACGGCCGAAAACACCACTTACCTCCGCCCCGAGCCGCGCTTGTCGGTGGCGGCTACGCTGCGCCCCGACCTGTCGGTCAAAGGCTCATATGCCATTATGAATCAGTACATTCACTTGCTTTCCAACACGGGCATTGGCCTGCCCACCGATTTGTGGGTGCCCAGTACGGCCAAAATCTCGCCGCAGCAGTCGAGCCAAGTGGCGTTGGGTATTGCCAAAGATTTTGACAAGCGTGGCTTGGCTTTGACGGTAGAAGGCTACTACAAAACCATGAACAACATTGTGAATTACAAAGAAGGTGCCAGTTTTTTGCTGATTGAAGGTCCCGAAGGAGCCGACAAAATTCGTTGGGACGACAACGTAACCAGTGGCCGTGGTTGGAGCTACGGGGCTGAAGTATTGCTTCAAAAGAAAACGGGGCGGCTGTCGGGCTGGGTAGGCTACACGCTTTCTTGGACCCAGTGGCAGTTTCCAGAATTGAATTTTGGCCAAACGTTTTTTCCCCGCTACGACCGCCGCCACGATATTTCGGTGGTGGGTATTTATGAGTTGAGCAAGCGCATTACGCTCTCTGGTACTTGGGTGTATGGCACAGGCAACGCCCTCACGCTGCCGCAGTCAAGCTACACGGGGTTGCAAAATGCTACTTTGCCCCAAATTAATTTTAACCAACCCAACCCCGCGCTTTCTGCTTCCGCTTTTGGGTTTGGCCGCACCGTAAACGACTACGGCCCTAAAAATAGCTTTCGGGCGGAGCCGTATCACCGTTTCGATTTGAGTTTGCAGTTTCACAAAAAGAAACGCCGCCACGAGCGCACTTGGGAGTTGAGCGTTTACAACCTCTACAACCGCCGCAACCCGTTTTTTTACAACTTCACCACGCGTGAAACCTTCGATGCCAATGGCAGACCCAACGGCAACGAAACCGTGCTGCGCCGCATTTCTATTTTCCCGATTGTGCCAACACTTAGCTACAATTTTAGTTTCTAAAACGCCATGAAAAAGCTACTTTTTATCTTCGCAATCACCGCTTCGGCCTTAGCTTCTTGCGAAACCCTGGTGAACGACGTGGACCAAAGCCGCCTGCCCCAAACCAGCCGTCAGTTGGTGATACACGGTTATTTTTCGCCCCAAGACACGCTGCTGCAAGTATCCGTTGGCATCAGCAGTCCCGTTACGGGGGCAAATGTAGGCCGCAATTTTGGGGGAACTGTCTTCTCACTGCCAGGGGCGGAAGTTACGCTCTCCAATCAAGGGCGCAGCATTCAATTACTCTTCAATTCAAAAGTGAACCATTATGCCGTCAAAGCCAGCGAGATGCCCATTTTGGCTGGGCAAACTTACAATTTGAAAGTTACGCTCAATGGTCAAACGGTGGAGTCGTCTTGCATGATTCCGCGCGCCGTGGCCATCAGCGAAGTACGCCAAGACTCGGTGGTGGCGCAGGGCGACCCCAGAGCTGTGCTACCCAAAGACCGCACCTATCGGCTTTTTTGGCAAGATGCGGCGGGCGAGGCCAATTTTTACCGCGTGTCGGGCTATGCTTACCAAGTGCAGCGTTTTCAGACGGGCATGAATCAGTTTCAAGAACAACCCAATTTAACCAACATTCGTTTCAACGATGGGCGTAGCAACAGCAGTTTTATAACCGACGAGCGGCAAGATGGTACATTGATGGCCTCGGGTGTAGGCCGCTTGAACAGTTTTTGGTTTCAGAACAGCCCCAATGTTGTAGCAAACACCCGCCGTGCCGAACTAAGTTTGATAAGTTGCGAAAAAATCTATTATGACTACCACCGCCTCATAGAAAGTTTTGACGGCGACAATCCTTTTTCTGAGCCAACCCTCATACCGAGCAACATCAAAGGCGGGTTGGGCTGCTTTGCGGGGTATAATCGCACCAATTTTATGGTTAAATTGCGCTAAAACGCTATACGTATTTCTACGTGTTTTGATAGGTGATATTACTGGATTTTTGAGGAAAATTTGTTTATAAAAATCTGATTATGAGTTAGTTGTAAGTATTTGCGTAAAACTACGTATTTTTTTAACGTGGCAAGGAGTATTATGTTTGTTGTATCAATGCAAACGCAGAAACTTAATTCTTGTACCGTTATGAACTCACAACTTTTAGCCAATCCGTTTGCGCAAGCACCGCTACTTGCCCCACCTTCCGAAACGCTCCACCGCATTGTTATTTCGTACGGCGGTCGCCAAATTGTTATCCCAACCGACCAGCTTACGCACTTGGAAGCCGAGGGCAACTACACTTTTCTTTGCACCCGCGAGGGCAAGCGGTATTTGATGTCAAAAACCCTGAAAAGTTACGAGGCCTTGCTCGATGAACGTTGCTTTGTGCGGGTGCACAAATCAACCATTGTCAATATCAATTATTTGACAGAAATGGGTACAGACTCCGACCGCTTCATCAAGCTCCAATCGGGTAAGGTTATTGCTGTTTCGCGGCGTAAAGTCAAAGATTTGCAGCTGGTGCTTTCGCCGTTCATGCGTATAGTGTAATTCAAAAATCAAGTCTTTGCTCCACGTTATGATAAAGTATCTCCCATTTTATTAGTGGGTTAATTGCACCATACAGCCGCTACTTCGTTGAAAGTAGCGGCTTGTTTTTGTGCTTAGAATAAAATGTAACCCAGCGAAATCTGCCAAAGATTTACCCTGCTGTTGAACTGCGCGTTGTTTTGCAAATTTAACTGCGAAATATTGGACAAACCACCTTCGTAGCGGAGGTCAATGTTGAACGAACCTAGGTCGAGCCCTACGCCCGCTTGGTAGCCAAAAGTGGCCTGTTCAATGGTTTTGTTGATATTTTGGGTAGTATAAACCTTCAATGCGTCGCCCAGCGCGTTGCCCTGCGCAATGTTGAGCGATGCCATCGGCCCCGCGTTGAGTCGCAACGGCCCCAGTTTAAGGCCAAGCAGCACCGGAATATCAATTTGGCTAAACTGAACGTCCACATTGACGGGGGCCGTGGCACCTGCTTTCAAGATTTCGACGGTACCGCCTTTGGTCGAAAACAGCACTTCGGGTTGCACAAAAAACTTGCGCCCAATGCGGGCATACGCGCCCAACACGTAGCCCGTGCGTGCGGCAGAATTATTGTTAAAAAAATCTTTAACCGATGCCCCAGGCTTGGCTATTTGCAAGCCATCGGTACGCAGTTGCGAAAAATTAGCCCCGCCGCGTATGCCCACGTAAACGAGTTTTTTTTGTAATCGGCCAAATTGTGCGTGGGCTATTTGGATGCCCAAAACTGCCACTAAAAAAGCCAGTGTTATTTTTTTGATTGTTGTCATGTGTAGAGTGAGTGATAAAAAAAACGTAGAACTGACCCATTAACGCGGAAACAAACCCCCAGATTGCTTACTTCTTTGTTAATAAGGTGTTAATGCGGCGCGTTTGGCCAGTCTTACCCAAAAAATGCACCTCTTAAACCGCTGCCGCCATTCGTCAAAAAAACAACTTTGGGTATGGTTATGTTCATACCTTTGGCAAAAACTAAAAAATTTGCAACCCATGGAATCACAAAATCAACCCCGCGGCTTTTGGTCGCAGCTCACGCCTGTTTCTAAGTTTCTTATCTTTTTGCTGGTTTTGGGTGTTTTGGGCGCATCGGCCTACTACATTTTTAGGGGCAAAGATACCCAGCCCACCGCCGAGTCGAGCGCAGTAGCCACTGATTCGGTGTCATCGTCGGCAACCGATGACGTAGCCGAACCCAGTACCAACGCAAGCACGCCCGTTGAAAACACGGCCAAAGATGAAAACATAGCCACCGACACCAAATCCACCGAGCCAGCGGTAGTTGCTCCTAAAAAAATGGAAGCCAAAAAAGCGGCAGCATTACCCCAATCAAAAAAGCCAGCCGTCATTGTCAAAAAGCGCACCAGCGAACCCAAAGACAACAAACCTAAAAAGAAAAGCAAAAACAACGAAGACGTAGAAGTGGATATTTAGAAAAAGGTGAATGGAGAAAGGTGAATGGTGATGGGTGATGGTACATTTTTAAACCAGCGGTTCTTGCTGGCTTAGGCAATGAAAACTGCCCAGCCCCCACACCACTTCGGTCGAGTCAATGCCCACCGTTTTGCGGTCGGGAAAGCACGCCGCGATGATGTCTAAGGCGCGTTGGTCGTTGGCACAGCGAAAAGTTGGCACAATAACGGCGGCGTTGCTGATGTAAAAATTGGCGTACGACGCGGGCAGCCGCAGCCCATCGCTCACCACGGGTGCGGGCATGGGTAGCTCCACAATGTTAAGTTGCTTGCCGTTAAGCAGCCGCATTTGTTTGATTTCCTGCAAGTTATGTTGCAAAATGGGGTAGTTCTCGTCGGCTTTATTTTCTTCTACAATGGCCAGCACGGTATCGGCGTTTACGAAGCGCACCGTGTCGTCAATGTGGCCATCGGTGTCGTCGCCCACTATGCCGTCTTCAATCCAGAGCACCTGCTCCACGCCGTAATAATGGCACAAATATTGTTCAATTTGCGCTTGGCTCAGGTGCGGATTGCGGTTTTGGTTCAACAAACACGCCCTGCTCGTCAGCACTGTACCCGCCCCGTTAAACTCCACCGAGCCACCTTCCATGACAATGCCTGGCGTAACGTGCTCTAAGCCCAAATAGTTGGCAATGGCCACTGGAATGAGGTCGTCGCGGTCGTAGGGCGGATATTTATTGCCCCAAGCATTGTAGCCCCAGTTCACGACGAGCCGCTCTTTGGTGGTAGTATTAATCAAAATTCCTGGCCCGTGGTCGCGGCACCAAGAGTCGTTGGTGGCGTGGAGGGGCAGTTCAATTTGGGCCATGTCCACCCCCGCCATCAGCAAGCGCATTTCGATGGTTTGGCGTACTATTTCATTGTGGGCGTTGATGCACACCTTTTCGCCCTCGCTGATGGTTTTGATAAATTCAAGGTAAGCGGGCAGCATCAATTCTTGGCGTTGGCGGCTCCAAGAGGCTTCGGTATGCGGAAAACTCAGCCAAGTGGCGCGGTGCGGGTGCCATTCGGGTGGGAAAACAAAGCCGCGTTGTTGGGGCGTTTGAGAAAAATCGGAAGTCATGTAAGTTGGCAGTAATTAGAGCGGCTAAATTACAAAAGTAATTACACAAAGCCTGTTTTTACCAATAACCTCCATTAAAACCTTTCAAACTAACTAAGAACACCGCCAAAGTTGCTCGGCTTTCGACAGTTTCTTAGAGCTTAAAGCAAGATTTAACGATAAGTTGATTTGAGTATCGCGCTATTTTTTGCACAAATCCACTACATTTGATGCGCAAAACACCTCAACCTTGATGTGGTTTCGCTGTTGAGTTTTGACAGCGGTATGGTCATTCATACGGTTTCTGAAAATCAAAAAGGGGACCAAGCAAACGGTTTTGTAATCAACCACGGTCTGAATGACAAAGAGCGTGAATTATATGAGCGTAAAGTTCAATTGATGCAACAAGAAATAGAGTTTTTGAGAAGTTTGGTAAAACACCATCAAACCAGAATAGCCCAACGCAAATGCTTGGCCTGGGCGTTGGGGGCTTCCCATTTACTTAGCAACAACTTTCTTGACGCGCTTTTCCAAGTGTTTTACTACGGGTTCGTAAATATGCTCAAAATACGCGTGGGCTATGCGTTTGAGTTATAAACCCAAACCATTTTCGCTCGTTAATGGTTCAGCACGCCATTTGGCTCAAATTGTTGTTGCCAAAAACGCTGATAGGTACCGTTGTGGCGTAGCAGTTCGTGGTGCGTACCTTCCTCAACGAGTTTGCCTTCGTGCAGTACCAAAATGCGGTCGGCATTTTTGACCGTAGCCAAACGGTGGGCAATCAAAATAACAGTAACACCTTCACTACGAAGCAATTGAATGGTTTTCTGCACGTATTGCTCCGAAATAGAATCAAGAGCGGAGGTGGCTTCGTCCAAAATCAATACTTGCGGCTGGCGGTACAACGCCCGCGCAATGGCCAAACGCTGCCGCTGCCCGCCCGACAAATTGGCCCCGCGTTCGCCCAGCATGGTTTGAAATCCGTTGGGTAGTTTTTCGATAAATTCCGTGATGCCCAACAAATTGCAATAGGCCACCACCTTTTTCATGTCGGGTTCAAACTCGCCTACCGCAATATTTTCGATGACTGTACCCGCGAACAAATCAATTTGCTGCGGCACTACGCTCACCACTTGGCGCAGGCTGACTTTGTCCAAATGCTTGATGTCGTAGTCGCCAATGTAGATATTGCCCTCTTTGAGCGGGTACAAATTTTGCAACAACGACAACAGCGTGGACTTGCCGCTGCCACTCTCGCCCACTACGGCTGTTATTGTACCTTTGGCAATGGTCAAGCTCAGTTTGTCAAAAACTGTTACCCGCGAGCCATACCGAAACGACACCTCCTTGAACCGAATGTCCCCCACCATATCGTGGTTTAATGCTACTTTATTTTCGGTGGCCTCGCGTTCCAAATCCATAATTTCAAACAAGCGGTCGGCGGCAATGAGTGCATCTTGCAACGTCTTGTTCATGCCAATTAGCCCCGCCGCAGGCCCAGTAAAATAACCAATGAGCGAATAAAAAGAGAGTAACTCGCCTGGCGTAAGTTGGTTGTCAAGCACAAAACCCGAACCTACCCACAACAAAATGATGGTAAAAACACTCGTAATGAGCCAAGAAGCATTGCCAATATAGAGGCCGCGCGTACCCGTATAAAAAATGGTGCGGAGCAAGGCCACAAAGCGGTTTTCGGTTTTGAGGTTGGCATATTCTTCAATGCCAAAACGCTTGATGGTGGCCACATTGTTGAGCGATTCGACCAACTGCGCCTCCAAATCGGCGCTATTTTCCATGAGTTTGCGCTGATTTTTGCGATTGAACCGATTGGCCACAAAGTAAGTAATGGCATAGAGCGGAATAATAGCCAGCATAATCAACGCCAGCTTCCAATCGTAAGTGAACATCAAGCCAAACGAAAACAAGACAATAAATACGTCCACCACCAAGTTGAGAGCCACGTCGTTGATAAACACCCGAATCTTGACGGCATCGTTTACGCGCGAGATTATTTCGCCTACGCGCATCGTATCGAAGAACGTTTGCGGCAGTTTGAGCAAATGTTTGTAGTAGCCCAAGATGAGTTGCGCGTCTATTTGCTGCCCCGTTTTGAGCGCAAAAAGCGTTTTGGTAGAACCAATAAACAGTTGCAAGAAAATAATTGCAATCATGCCCAAACTCATCAAATTGAGCAAGTTACGATTGCCTTCTACCAGTACATTATCAATTATTTTTTGGACATAAATAGACGTGGCCAACCCTAAAATGGTGTAAACAATAGCTCCAAAAAGCGCCTCCAACATCACCGAGCGGTGCGGGCGCACCAACTGCCAAAACCGCGCTGTTACCGATATTTTTTCGTTGGCTTGTTGGAAATCTTCGTTGGGTAGCAACAGCACCAGCACGCCCGTCCAGATTTTCAGAAACTCCTCGTAGGTTTTCTTACTAAATTTCCCGTCGGCGGGGTCCATAACGGTAATGTGCTTGTCGGTAACGTCATAGATAACCACGTAATGTAGCAGCCCAACCCCCAGAGGGGGAGTGTCATTGCTCCCCCTCTGGGGGTTGGGGGGCTGTAAGCTCACATGCGCAATAGCGGGTTTCGGGATTTTGGCGAGACTTTCGGGCGTACCTTTTACGCCTTTGGCCTGAAAACCAAGTTTATTGGCGGCTTCAATCATTCCCAATACGTTGGTGCCGCGTTTGTCGGTACTGGCATACTGCCTGATGCGCGCAATGGGCATTCTGAGCTTATAATGCGCCGCCACCGATGCCAAACACGCCGCCCCGCAGTCGGTAATGTCGTGTTGTTTTACTTGGGTTGATTTCATAAATTGCTGTGATAACACATTTCTCTTTTATCACGTTGACATTTTTTGTCACGTTTACATTTTTTGTCACCCTGACGAAGGAAGGGTCTAAACCAATTTGGACAAGACCCTTCCTTCGTCAGGGGGAAATGTTCTTATCGTCGAGGTGTGAGGCTATTCGGGTTGAGCCAATCATCTACTTTATCAAACACCAACTGCGCCAGCGTGCGGCGCGTTACCACAAACCGCGCTTGGAGGCTCATGCCCTTTTGCAGGCGGGCTTCGTAGCCATTTTTGAGGCGCAACGACGGCGTTTCTAAACGGCACTTCACCTTAAAAACAGGTTGCTCGTTCATGACCGTAAAATCTTTGGCAATCTCCTGCACCACACCCCGCGCCAGCCCCCACTCGCGGTAGTTGAGGGCATCTACTTGCAACAGTACTTGCTGTTTGACTTTGAGCAAACCCATGTCGGCAGGGCGCACGTAGCACTCTACCAGCAATGCGGAGTCGGGCGAGAGTACGCCCAATGCCTCGCCCGCTTGCACAAAACTTCCCTCGTACTTGCCCGCCCACTGCTGCACCGTACCAGCCACCGTAGCACGGAGCATGTAGAGGTCGCGTTCTTTGATGAGTTGGGCTTCTTCGGCACGGAGCTGCGTGAGCGAGAGGCGGTGCGAACTCAAATCGGCTTCCCATTGGCTTACTTGCCGCTCTATAAGTAGGCGGTATTCTTCGTGAAGTTGGTCGTATTCGGCTTGTTTGGCATCAAACTCGCGGGTGGCTATTGCCTTTTCTTGGTGCAGATACGTATCGGCTTTGAGTTCTTTTTCTACTTTGTTGCGCCGCACTTCGTTTTCTTGCAGTTGGGCTTGTAGTTGATTGTACTGCTGTGCGTAGAGCGAGGTACGGAAAGCTTTTTTGCCCAGTACCTCCGAAATATCTTGGTTGGGATTGACCAAAAAACCCAAATCGGTGGTAAACTGCCCGCGCTCGGCCTGCTGAAAGCGGTTGAGGCGGATTTTTTCTTGCAGCACATCGGGCGCAAGGGTGAGGAGCGTATCGCCCACGCGCACGGCTTGGTTCTCGCGCACACCTACGCGCAGCACGCGCCCGCTCACCAGTGGGCGTATCTCGGTGCGCTCGGCTACCGACCGCAGCACCCCACCCGCCCCAAAAGACACATCAATATAGACAAAAAAGGCGGACACCGCCGCCGCTACCACCGCCCCCAGCACCAGCCCATACAGCACCAACGACCGCGCTTTTACCTCTGGTAAATACAGGTGCGTGGTGTTATTTAAGAAGGTATCGGGGAGGAGCTGTTGCGGCATGAGAGTTTTAGTTTTTTTAGCGGCTATGCGCCCCAGTTACAGACGTTTGCGTCAAGTGTTCGCGTTGCAAACGTAAACACTTGACGCAAACTTTTAAGGGACGTTCGAGGCTATACGCCCTACGAGAAAGCGGATTAAAAAAAATAAGCCGCCGTAAAACTGGTCAGATTTCCCAGTGAATGAATGCACAAAGCATACGAAAACCCGCGAATTACTCTCAAATACCCAAAAAATACTCCTCCAAATAACTGTGTTATAATATATGGAACATACAAATACCAATTGTGTATTGCTAAGTCGTAATTGCTCAGGTGCAATAAGGAAAAAACAAAAGCACTCAGATATATTAGGGAATTGTTACTCATGGTTGTGTTTAGGGGAATGACATATTTTACCCTATTAAATATTTTGTACAAAAGACAAAATATTACTAGGTTAGAAAAAATATAAAGCCAATAACTGTGAAAATGGAATGCCCAGACAAAGACCAATGCTGTAAATGCACTCAAACTAATTACAACTTTTGTTCTACAATAACACAACCAATACCTAAATGAAAACTCTTCGACAATAGGTGACCAGATAATCATGCCAAAAAAAGCCCAAAAAAAACCGCTGTTCTCTATGACTTTCTCTGATGTAGGAATCGGCTTAGGGGTATCTATTTTGAACATACTTATCAATTCCAAGATAAACTCCCCCAAAAAAAACGCCATAGATGACCCAACTAAAAATAAGAAGTAAAGTTGCATCATAGAAGCAGACTTTAATAGTCTGATTGAAATGGGTAGTTTCATATATTTATTTTGTATTTCTTCCATGTTTCCCTAAATTTTCAAGAAAACATGAAAGAAATACAAAAAGGGTTTAACGGCTTGTCTTAGGAGATGTACCATTAAGATGGTTAGATATGCATTTAAAGGCACAAAGTACTCCCCCTATTGCGGTACCAATGCAACCTCCTACAAATTCAATAACATCACTACCCCAGCCCCCACCTTCAACTGAGAGCAACTCTTCTGATGTCAACTCCTCTGTTCCAAAAGTCTGTTCCAATTTCATGTTCTTAAAAATTTTGGTTGATATAAATGTTTAACAAGCGCAATTTTTCCACATCACGTCAATTTGATTGTTGATACTCTTGAAAAATAGTCCACAACCATATGCAAGGGCAGCTCCAACTTGCTTAGCTCCTGCACTATTAGAAGAATGGTAACCATACCCTCCATTAACCTCTTGTTTCACTTGACGGTGAAGTTCACAAACGCCATAATTTTCCAATTCTAATGCTTTCATTTTGATTTGAATTTAAAGGTTAGAAAAATAGTTTCCCAACGTAGCTACAGCCTCTGCAGTGGTGTGCCGTTTGGTTGATACAAATGTAGAATAGCAACCATACTCACACAAATTTAGGTAGTTTTATTTTAGCACTTTCATGACTATCTTAAAGCGTATAGCCTGTCAAAGGCAACATTTATTGTACTTTTACAAAAAAATATGCGTCTTTTGGTAGAAAATTGACGTTGTATTTGTACTTTGGCGGGGTGTTAAAATATTTAATCTATGCAATCGGTAGGAACAAAAATTCGTAAACTGCGCGAACTTCAAGATTTGACGCAAGAAAGCGTGGCCGCGCAATTGGGAATGTCGCAGACCAATTACGGCAAAATAGAACGTGGAGAAACCGACATTACTTACTCCAACCTCAAAAAAATAGCCCAGTGCCTCAACCTTGATGTGGTGTCGCTGTTGAGTTTTGACAGCGGTATGGTCATTCATACAGTTTCTGAAAATCAAAAAGGTGGCCAAGCAAACGGTTTTGTAATCAACCACGGTCTGAATGACAAAGAGCGTGAATTATATGAGCGTAAAGTTCAACTCATGCAACAAGAAATAGAATTTTTGAGAAGTTTGGTAAAACAACACACCAACAAACCAGAATAGCCCAACGCAAATGCTTGGCCTGGGCGTTGGGTGTAACAAAAACTACAACCCTTTCACGTCGTCTTTCTTCACGCGCTTTTCCAAGTGTTTTACTACGGGTTCGTAAATACGTTGCAGAAGTTCGGGGTTGGTGGCGTAAAATTTATAGCTTCGGTTGAAGGCGGCGGTATCAACTTGTAGCTTTTTAAACATCGCTCTTTTGAGCCGCTCCGTAACGAGCGTCGTCGAGTCAATCGAAACCAGCGACAACCTGCTCACCCGTGCTTCGAT
The DNA here is from genome assembly GCA_004293645.1 of Cytophagia bacterium. Classification (GTDB taxonomy): domain Bacteria; phylum Bacteroidota; class Bacteroidia; order Cytophagales; family Spirosomataceae; genus REAB01. Next base: position 51,955 of record REAB01000058.1, read on the forward strand.
GAGGTGAATTTCAACCATTATTTGGCTCATTTTTTGCTCCGAAAGCGTTCCTTCGGGTACTTTTTCTTCTTGCGTACAGGCCGTTAGAAATAAAAAATGGACAGCAAATAATGAATAATGAACGAATGATGGCTTTTTTTTCATGGTTTTGCCTAAATTTGGTCATGGTTGGTGGTAGTTTGTGGCCACCGTTTTACAAAAATACGCATGATTGAGCAATTTGTTGCCAAACTTCGCAAGTACGAAATCCAGATTCGCAGAGCTGTCAATACCAATATGCGTGGCAACTACCGCTCTATTTTCAAGGGTTCGGGCTTGGAGTTTACCGATTTACGCGAGTACCAATACGGCGACGACGTGCGCACCATTGACTGGAACGTGTCGGCCAAAGGACACGGTACGTTCGTCAAAATATTTCGGGAAGAAAAAGAACAAACCGTTTTTTTTGTGGTGGACGTGAGCGGCTCACAGCAAGTGGGCGATGCCACCCGCGCCAAAATCGACACCGCCAAAGAAATATGCGGCGTGTTGGCGTTGTCGGCCATTGGCGAGGCCAGCCACGTGGGGCTGCTGTGTTTTTCGGACCAAAAAGAAAAGTACATTCGCCCCGACAGCGGCATGAAACACGGCTACAAAGTACTGACCGAACTCTATCGCCTCAAAGTGCAGTCGCTCAAAACCAATTTGGCAGACGCTATTTTGCTGACTCTCAACATTTTGAAGCGGCGTAGCGTGGTTATTTTTATTTCCGATTTTATAGACCAGGGCTACCAACACAACCTCAAAGCCCTGGCTCGCAAGCATGATTTGGTGCTGATTCACCTCTTAGACCAGCGCGAAACCCAGCTACCGCGCCTCGGCATTATTCCCATGCTTGACCCCGAAACCCGCCGTACCACTTGGGTCAATACGTCGTCGGCGTTGTTTCGCAAAAAACTGCGGGAGTCGTTTAAGGAGCGCAGCCAAGAGTTGGGGCAATTTGCCAATCAGTTTGATGCCAATTATTTGGCCATTGATGCCAAAGAAGACTACGTACCGATGCTTATTAAGTTGTTCAAAATTAGAAAAAAACAGTAATAGTCCCCAGTCAATAGTCCACAGTTTATAGTCTGAAGTCAGTGGTCCGTCGTCTGTGGACTATGGACAATAATTTAACTTTCAAATCCTCAAATTTATTCACTTTGCAATTTATTGAAACCTCCGCCGCACCGCTTCCTGCGGGGCATTATTCGCAAGCCGTGGTGCATCAGGGCCTCGTTTATGTGTCGGGAATTTTGCCCATTACGCCCGACGGCACCAAGCTCACCGATGCCAACATCGAACTCCAAACGTTGCAGGTTTTACAAAACTTAGAGGCGATTTTGGAGGCCGCAGGAGCCAGCAAAGAAACCGTTTTGAAAACCACCGTTTACGTGAGCGACATGGAAGATTGGCCCAAAATCAACCCCATTTACGCCGCCTTTTTTGAAAACCACCGCCCCGCCCGCGCCATTGTGCCAGTGGGTATATTGCACTACGGACTCAATATTGAACTGGAAGCCGTTGCGGCGGTGGTTTAAAAACCCATGACTCCATCGCGGCGACAGGTTTTGGGGGGCGCGTTCATTTTAACGCTGTTCGCGTACGTACTGTATGCGTACTGGCAGCCCGTTTATACCTACGCCAAGCTCGACCCGCGCTTCGATGCCCACCAGTATGGTCGCGCTTACGCCTATTTTAAGGGGCAAGCCGCCCAGTATTCACTTTCTTTTCCTTTCAATGCCCGCATTTTAGGGCCGTGGTTGGCGGCACAGTTTTCGGCTGCTTCTATTTCAGGTATTTTTCGGAGTTTAAATGGCTTTTTTCTGCTGCTAACGGTGGGTTTTTTGGTGTTGATTTGGCAACAGTTTAATATCCGTAAGCCGCTTATTTTCATTGGCTTATGCTGGGTTTTGTTGCACTGGAAAGGCCCCGTCAGAATGTACCTCCCCGACCCTATTTCGGCTGATGTTCCACTTTATTTTTTTGAGGTCGCTTGGCTCTATTTGGCATTGAAAATCAGTCAAAATGCCTTTAAATTCACCGCGATTCAAGCGGTATTTTTTGGCTTGATTGCCATTTTGGGAACGCTCCAAAAGGAAGTGTTTTTGGTTGTCATAGCTGCGACTTGGGCTTTCTTTTTGTTCCAAAAGCAGCGCATTCATTGGCTATTTTTGGGGTGCTTGGGGCTGGGTGCGGCAGCACACGGACTGGCCGACTGGCATTTTGCGCCAATCCAAACCGACTGGCGGAATTTTGGCCTCATCACGGTCTTGCGGGGGCTGAAACGCTATGCGCTTGCCCCCGACTTGTGGATTCGTTTGCCCGTGAGTTGGTTGTTGGCTTATGGTTTTTTGTGGCTTGGGCGCGGGGTGGTCGTTGTGCCTTCTGCTCAACGCTTTGGGTTTCGGTATTTGCAACTGATGTCGCTTATTTGGCTGGTATTGAGCATAGTAGGCGGCGGCGACACCACGCGCATTTTTGTAAATGGTCTGCCTTTTGTACTCACTTTTTTGCTGATACGCCTCCACGCGCAGCCCCGCTGGGTGGGTTGTGGCGCAGCAATGGCCTCGTTGCCGCTCATGCGGCTGCACTTGTTAGAACCCGACTTGGGGCTGTTTCCACAAAAAAATTTGGAGTGGTGCGTAGAGTGCTGGACTTTGGCCCAAAGCTGGCCTTACTGGGTCTATGCGGCATTAATTTTAGGGGTTTATCAATACTTTGCGCGTCGCTTGGAGGCCGCCGATGCCCGTAAATCGCACAAAATATAAGCCCGCTGCCAAGTCGGTAGTGTAAAAAACACTTTCCAAACTCAACTCGCGCACCGCGCTATTTTTGACCAATTGCCCCGCCACGTTGAGCAATTCTAACGTACCTAAACTGGGGACACGCACGTAAACAAACGCCTGAGCAGGGTTGGGATAAACCACCATTTCGAGTGCGTCGGAGGTAGTAGGCAGTAGCTTGGGTGAAGTGTTTTTGAGCCACAACAGCCCGCCGTTGCGCGTACCGAGCAACAGTTCGGGTTGTTGGTCGCCGTCTAAGTCGCCCAACGCGGCTACCAGCCCTACGGTTGTTTTAAACGGCTCTGTTTTATTTAATAACTCATTAAAAATCAGACTATTGTATAGTTTTATTGGCTCTTTCAATTGGGCAAAATCTTGATAAACTCCCAACGAACCCGATTGCCCGCTCACTATCAACTCAGGTTTTCGGTCGCCGTTTAAGTCGGCTACGGCAAATGAATGTACGTCAAAATCTATTTCAAAGCCACCCCACAGCTCGTTGGTCAATTCATAAACTGGCGCGGCGTTGGTACCCACGTTGCGGTGCAGTTCTACGTTGCCCGAGCCTTTGCCAATGAGCAAATCGTTGCGTCCGTCGGTGTCTATGTCATATACAAAAGCGGTTTCGCCGTTCACAAAATTTTCTGGCACGGGCAGTTGGCTGAGGCGGTCGGTGGTGAGCTGCATGGCGCGACCGCGCGGGGCGGTATTGGGCAAATAGCTAATCTGCATGCCCCGAAAAGTATGCGCCACGTAGCCGAAGTCGAGCGTACCGTCGTTGTTTACATCGGCAAAAAACGGTTTTACGTTGGTAATCAGCGCGGGTTGCTTGGGGTCGGTGCTGAGTTTGACCGCGATACCCAGAAAATCGGTAGAAATGAGCTTAAAGTGCGGCTTTGTGCGCGAACCAATGTTCTCAAAAAACCACACGCTGGCCTTGTAAGCTCCCGTTGCGTTGGTGCGTGCGCCCGCGTAGCCTACAAAGAGGTCGAGGTCGCCATCGCCGTCGTAGTCGGCCAGGGCGGGGGCGACATTTTCGCCGAGGTCGAGCATTTCATTTTGCAAAAAATCGGCCTGTTGATAGGTGTATTTGGGTATTTTTTCGGTGCCTTCATTTTTGTAAAACCAGTTTGATTGGGCAAAATTAACCAGACCGCCTTCATTGAAAGAAACGCTGGGCGAAGCCACCAAATCTTTGCGTCCGTCAAAGTCTAAATCTTCGACATAAACCGACGGAAAGACGGCAAAATTGATGGGTTTATTGGCAGGAAACTGGGTGTCAAAACTTTTAATGACGGCCTCGAAGGTGTTGTTGGTACCGTTGGTGAGTTGTGCAATATTGGTACAAGTAACGTGGCCGTGCAGCAAGTCCACGAGGCCGTCGCCGTTTAAGTCGCCCGCCCAGAGCGAGTTGCCCGCGTGCAGCGTGCGGGCGGTGCGCCCCCCCGCACCTACGCCAATGCCGCAGTCTTGATTGAGCTTGAAATCGTTGCAGTGTTCTTTAAAAAAACGGCCCCAGCAGGTATTTACTTTTCGATACAAAAAAGGTTGTTTTTTACCGCGCTCCACGCTAAAATTTTGGTGGTATTCGATGCTATTCCCCGTAAAGTCAAACACAAAAATATCTAAGTCGCCGTCGGCATCTAAATCAATGAGGGCGGGCAAATCGGAAGATTGAACGTACAAATTAATATTGCCCGAAAAGCCCTCGCTCATCAGCGGGTCGGCGATGAGTTGCCACGCAAATCCGTTGGAATGTGCCACATTTTTAAAAACCCGAATGCCTGCTATAGTGCTGGTAAAGAGGTCTTTACGTCCGTCCAAATCGTAATCAACGAGCAGTACCCAATTTTGTAAATCAGTTGGAAAAAGTACTTCGTAGCGCGGGGCGTGCTGCCACACGTAGCCATTGCCCTGTGGCACGGCCAAGTACGTACTCAAGCGCCTGCCCGCGCGGTCAAACACCACAAGGTCTTCTTGGGCATCGTCGTTGAGGTGCATTTTTGAATACTGCCCGCTGTTGATTCCGCCCGCCCATGGGTTGCGCAGGGTTTTGCCGTTTAAGGTCATTTGAGCGGCATTGTCCCACTTAAAACTGTAGGTTTGGGCGTGACTTTTGTTGCCAAAAATCAGCAAAAACCACACCGCCCACAATGGAAACAAACGTAATGACATAAAGGGGTTTGTTTTTGGGAATATTCTCCAAACCATTAACGACAAATGGCCTGCCAATAGTGTAGCCGCTTTTTTATCTTCGTTTTTTGGCTTTGGCGGCGGCCACTATCTGCCGCTGCTTGGCTTCGGTACTGCGCTGACCACCACGGTTTGGCTGGGTGTTCATGAGATTTTTGATGGACCGCCCCGTGCCAGCAAGCTCCAAATCTATGCTACGGCGGCTGAGGTTGATGTCTTTGACGCGCACTTTTAACGCTCCACCAAAAGCGTATATTTTTTTGCTTCGCTGCCCTACAATGCGGTAGTTTTCTTTGTCGAGTTCGTAATAGTCGTCGTTGAGGTCGTTCATGCGTATCATGCCTTCGCAGGAGGTTTCGGTTATTTCTACAAAAATTCCGAACTCCGTTACGCCCGTGATGATGCCGTCCCAGATGCGGTCGGGCTCCATTTTGGACATAAACTCCACTTGTTTGTATTTAATAGAAGCGCGTTCGGCATCGGTAGCGAGCTTTTCGCGCTCAGACGAGTGCTTGCAGGCGGCCTCCAAAGCCAAGCTATCTGACGACTTGCCTTTGTCTATGTAATGTTGCAATAAGCGGTGGGCCAGCACGTCGGGGTAGCGGCGAATGGGCGATGTAAAGTGCGAATAGCGCCGAAATGCCAAGCCAAAATGCCCCAAGTCTTGGGTGCTGTAACGGGCTTTGGCCATGGTTCTGACGGCGAGTTGTTCCAACACATTTTGCTCGGGTCGGCCTTCGATTTTACTGAGCAGGCCATTCAACGAACTGGACACGCTGTTTTGGTCGGTTACGGTCATTCCGTAGCCCAATTTGGTGGCAAAAGCCGCAAAAATGCGCAGTCTTTCCATGTCGGGCGCTTCGTGCACGCGGTAAATCATGGTGTTGCCTGGGTTGGCTTTACCGTGGGCAAACTCGGCCACGCGCTTGTTGGCCAGCAACATAAACTCTTCAATGAGCTTGTGGGCATCTTTGCGCACTTTTTGGTAAAGGCCAATGGGTGAGCCGTTTTCGTCGAGTTTAAACTTCACTTCAACGCTCTCAAAATTGATGGCTCCCTGCGCAAAACGCTTATCTCGCAGTTGGTGCGCCAAGCCATTGAGGAGGGTGAGGGTTTGAGGGTAGTTGGCGAGTTTTGAGTTTTGAGTTGTTGAGTTGTTGAGTTGTTGGGGGTTGAGTTTTGAGTTATTGGGGGTTGAGTGTTGATTTGTTGAGTGTTGAGTGTTGAATATTGAATATTGAGTGTTGAGTGTTATTTGTTCATTGTTATTTGTTAATTGCTCACTGTTATTTGTTATCTGTTCCCTGTTATTTGTTATCTGCTCAATGACTTCCTGCGCTTCTTCGTAGCTAAAACGGCGGTCGGAGTGAATGATGGTGCGGCCAAACCATTCTTTGACAATTTGGGCATTGGGAGTCATTTCAAAAACCGCCGAAAACGTGAGTTTGTCTTCGTTGGGCCGCAGCGAGCAGAGATTGTTCGATAGTTTTTCGGGGAGCATGGGCACGGTGCGGTCCACCAAATAAACCGACGTAGCGCGGGCGTACGCCTCACGTTCGAGGGCGGTGTTGGGCTTTACGTAGTGCGACACATCGGCAATGTGTACACCAATTTCGTAGTTGCCATTTTCTAAATATTGCACCGAAAGCGCGTCGTCAAAATCTTTGGCATCGGCGGGGTCGATGGTGAAAGTTAGTACGGAGCGCATATCGCGGCGGCGGGCTATTTCGGCTTCTTCAATAATGGTAGAGATGGCTTCCGACTCGCGCTCCACATCTTCGGGAAACTTGTAGGGCAACCTAAACTCGGCCAAAATAGCGTGCATTTCGGCGTTGTTATCGCCTACATTGCCCAATATTTCTATTATTTCGCCTTCCATAAACTGCCCTTGTTTGGGCCACTGCGCCACTTTTACAATTACTTTTTGGTTGGGTTTGGCATTGAGAATCTTCTCTTGGGGGACTAAAATATGCTCATAAATGCGGCGGCTGTCGAGTTCAACTACCCCGTAGTTGGGCCATTGGTCAAAAATACCCACAAACTCAGTGCGGCCTCTTTCCAAGATTTTCTCCACGCGCCCTTCGCGTTTTTTACTGTTTCGGTTGTTGCTAAAAACCTTCACTTGCACCAAATCGCCGTCAATGGCCGTGCGGAGGTTGTCGCTATCTACTTTGACATCGCCGCCACCGTCTTCCATGAGCACAAAGGCGTAGTTTTTGTGAACGTGCTCCACGCGCCCCACGAGCTGATTGGCCGCAGGATTGACCACAAAGCGACCGTCGGCGGTTCGGTTAATGATTTTTTCGGTAGTGAGTTCTTCGAGTATGCCCGTCAATATTAGTTGCAGGCGTTCGTCGAAGGCATCAAAATGGTCAAGAATATCTTGGCGACTGAAAGATCGTTCGTCGTTTATTTCAAAAAAAGTAGCGAGTTCTGACTTTAATTCTTCCACAAAAGATACCACCGTGCGGGGGCGTTTAGCGGAGCGGCTGTTGGCTGGTTGGTTATTTTTTTTCTTCATTTCGATATTTCCTTGCGCTGTACTGCTGTTTTTAGGTGCGCTATATTGTTTAAACGCTTAAATGACGGGCGTAGTTTCGTGTACGTTCGCGTTGTTCTTTTGTCCACTTAGTAACGAGGCTGGATTCAAGTCATAAATGCAATAGATAAATCAAAAAGTGATGAGTAGAAAACTACCCATCACTTTTTGATTTACTCATTATAAAATACTGACAATCAGAGCTTTAATATATCATAAACTGTAATTTATTGACCGTAAACTACACTAATTTACGTTAATAGCCTTGATGTCGGCTTGGCGTACGGCTTCGTTAAAAGCGGGCACTTCTTTGCTCAACACGCTGCGGAGTTTTTCGAGTTGCTGGTCTATCTTGTTGGCCAAATCTTGGTAAGCCTCTTGCGATGCCTTAGTAGGCCGCGCATCGGCCGCCGAAACAGCACTGCCTACGCCCGCCAGTTTGTCGTTGAGCTGAATGGCAAAATTGAGTGCGTCTTGACTTGCCTTCGACTTGGGCTGCATGAGCGTACTTTCAATTTTATCCATTTCTTCGAGCATCGGTTTTACTTGTTTTTTCAATCGGTTGGCCAAGGCGGTATCTTTCACGGCTTTCATGTAGCCCCCAATCTCCTCGCGCACCTTCCTGATTTGGTTCACGCCTTTGTGGTTTTCGGAGAGTTTTTTGTTAATTTTTAACAACAAATCAAACTGCTCTTTAAACTCCGCGTCGGTGATTTTGACGCGTGGGTCTTTCAAAATGTCAAATTCTTGCTCTTTTATCACCGTTTTGCCCATCAGCAAGCGCACTTTGTATTTGCCAGGCACTACTTTGGGGCCAATTGTTGAGCCACTCCACATGATATTCACGCCGTCCACGGCGGTGGCATCGGGGTAACGCATATCCCACAAAAACGTGTTCATGCCCGCCTTCGTGGCCAGCACATCGGCACGTTTTTGCTTGGGGTTTTCGTAAAATTCGCGGGCTACTTTTACTTCTTCGCCTTTCTTGTCTTTTTTGTTCGAATAAGAAATAATGGTGTCGCCGCTCATGGTCAGAAACTGCAACCGCAGCTCATCTTTGGGTTGGTCTTTCAAATAATACCGCACCAGGGTGCCGTTGGGGGCATTTTCGCCTTCGGTTAGGTTTTCATCAATCACAAAACGACCACCGCCCACCATGCGATACGAGTGGCGTGGTTTGTAAAGGTGTGCATCGGCAGTTACTTGGTTGTCCATTATTTCGTGCAGTGGCGTAAGGTCGTCCAGCACCCAAAAACTACGCCCGTGAGTGGCCAATATGAGGTCTTTTTCGCGCTTCTGAATCACCAAATCGTGAATGGGCGTGAGGGGCAAATTGAGTTGTAATTTTTGCCAATTATCGCCATCGTTGAACGACACATATACCCCACGCTCCGTACCCGCGTAGAGTAAGCCGCGCTTGTTGGGGTCTTCGCGCACCACCCGCGTCCATTCGTTATCAGGAATTCCTTGCGTGATGAGCGTCCAAGTCTTGCCGTAGTCGGTGGTTTTAAACAAATACGGTTTGTGGTCGTTGAGTTTGTAGCGGGTAGCGGCCAAATAGGCTTTGCCTTTGTCAAAACGCGACGTTTCGAGCAGGCTCATCATGGCAAACTCACCGAGCATAGTTTGGGGTGGCGTTACGTTTGCCCAATTTTTGCCCGCGTCGCGGCTTATATGCACCATGCCATCGTCGGAGCCAGTCCAATAAACGCCCTTTTCGTGTTCACATTCGGCAAAAGTAAAAATGGTGGCGTAGGTTTCGGCCCCCGTTTGGTCTTTGCTGATGGGGCCGCCCGTAGAGCCGAGCGTAGCAGGGTCGTGGCGCGTTAAATCGGGGCTTATTACCTCCCAACTGTGGCCGTAGTCGGTGGTTTTATGCACAAATTGCGACGTAGCAAAGAGGGTTTTGGGGTCGTGTGGACTAAACACAATGGGGTAAGTCCACTGAAAACGGTACTTACGCTCGCTCGAAGGCGCGCCCATAAAATACTCGGGATACACGTTGATAACTTGCTCTTGGTTGGTGCGTTTGTCTTGGCGCGTGAGCAGGCCGTCATAACTGCCGCCAAACGTAACCATGGGGTCGAGTGGGTCGGCGGCAATGTAGCCCGACTCACCGCCCGCCACCGTGTACCAATCGCGGAGGCCAATGTTGTTGTCGTCCGAGCGGCTGGCAATGCGCTTGGCGGAGTTATCTTGCTGTGCGCCATATACATTGTACGGAAAATCGTTGTCCACCGACACGTGGTAAAACTGCGACGTGGGCAGGTCTAATTCGGTAAATGTGTTGCCGTCGTCGTAGGTTACTTCGCCGCCGCCGTCGTCGCCCACGATATAGTTGGCGGGGTTGGCGGGGTTTATCCACACGTCGTGGGTGTCGCCGTGGTGCACATTGATGCGCTGAAACGTTTTACCGCCATCTTTCGATTTAAAGGCATTGACGTTCAAAACGATGATATTATTGTCGTTTTTGGGGTCCACAGCTACGTTCATATAATACCACGGACGTTGTTTGAGCATGGCGGCATCGTTGATGAGCGCCCAAGTTTCTCCGCCGTCTTCGGAGCGATACAAGCCCCCTTTTTCTTTGTTTTCAATCATGGCATACACGCGCTGCGGGTTGGAGGCCGACACCGCCAGTCCCATTTTGCCGAGCAAACCTTTGGGTAGGCCTGGATTTTTTGAAATGAGTTTCCAGGTGTCGCCGCCGTCGGTCGATTTATAAAGCCCACAGCCCAGGCCGCCGCTGCTCATCATGTGGTGATTTCTGAACGACTGCCACGTGGCTGCGTACAAAATATTGGCATTGGTAGGGTCAAAAACCACATCTACTGCGCCCGTGCTGTCGTTTTTGGCCAATACTTGCTGCCAAGATTTGCCGCCATCTTTCGACCGATACACGCCCCGCTCTTTGTTGGGTGCCCAATGGTTGCCCAGTGCGGCCACAAAAAGCACGTCGGCATTGCGTGGATGCACGCTGATTTTGGCAATGGCGTTGGTAGCTGCCAGCCCCAAATGCTGCCAAGATTTCCCGCCGTCGGTAGATTTGTACATGCCATCGCCGTACGAAATATTGCCCCGAATGTCGGTTTCGCCCATACCCGCATAGACCACGTTGGGGTCAGACTCGGCCACCGCCAACGCGCCCACCGAACTCGATTTGAAAGTACTGTCCGAAACAGGAACCCAGTTGTTGCCGCCGTCGGTAGTTTTCCAGACGCCACCGCCCGTAGTCCCAAAATAATAGACCAGCGGCTGCCCCACCACACCCGACACCGCCAGCGACCGTCCGCCCACAAACGGGCCAATATTGCGGTAGCGCAGGGCGTTAAAAAGTTGGGCGTTTCGCGCGGTGGTGGGCGCATTTAAGTTGGCCGAAACGGGTGCAGATGCGCTGTTTTTTTTCTTTTGGGCCAAAAGCGGCGGCGCAAAAAGCACCAGCAATGCAAAAATGAAGGTTAAGTAGGGTTTTAACATAATTTAGATGTATAAATTTTCGGTTGCAAAAATTAAATTTCAAAAAGGCCATCAAAGATACCACTTAAATAAGTAGTTGCGCATATTTAATTGGTGGCACGACTATTACTCAAGACGCCTTTATTCAGCGTATTAAATCAGTCGTGCCACCAATAATCATATAATTGCAGCGGCGAACCATAATTTTACTCAACTACTTACGCTCAAAAATGCGTATAATTTAGAACATAATTTTGTGTTTTGGCAAAAATACGACTTTTTGCTCCGCGTGAATTTTGGCAAAGTGGGACAAAAATAGTTTTGCAACGGAAAGTTTACGGTAAGATGCGTTTTACGAGAAGCTCAAACGTTGATAAAAATTGCCGTGATTTTCAGCGTATTTCTACGTGTTTTTTGCCAGCGTTTTAAATATCAATTCCATTTTTTTTTCCCACCGACCGAATATACCCTGCCGCTTGTTGGTAGGCTACTGCGGTGTCTAGGTGTTCCATCATGAGCGGCACGTCGTTGAGTTTGCTGAGTTCGGTCAAAAAAGCGGAGTAGTCCATTTGCCCCAGTCCAGGGCGACACTCCACCAATTGAGGCGTATATACGTCGTCTTTCAAGATAATGTCTTTGCCGTGGCAACTTTTAATGTAAGGCCCCAGTTTTTTGAAACAGTCTTTGATTAAATCGCGGTTTTGAAAAAAACTACGGGGGCTCGAAATAATATTCATGGGGTCTAAATGCACCGCAAACCGATTGTGATTGACCGCTTTAAGTAAACGCAGGTAAGTATCAATCGAATCTGGAAAGCTCCACGGCATGAGTTCGAGCGTGAAATAAGTGCGCGTAGGATTAACAGCCTTGATAATGCGCCGAGTTACGTCCACTACCTGCTCAAAAGTAGCTTCCGTCAAGTTGTCAGGGTGTGGGCCAGCCCATTTGACGGGGTTTTTAGAACCGCTGATGTTTACACAACAGCGGGCTTCGATGGCATCGGCCAGTGCCAACGAATCTACGCACTTATTGAAAGCCAAACGGGCCGTTTCGGCATCAGGGCTGAGGGGGTTGCTCCACGCGCCCACCTCGGCAATCACAATATTGGCTTTTTGAGCAGCCTCTTTATAGACTTTTATCTGCTCGGTGGGCGCGTCAGTTTTGAGCGGACAATACGCCGCGCGGTAGCCTTCTGCTTGGAGGGCAGCTATCCAAACATCGGGGCTGTCGTGCGTGCCAAACAGCGGCCCACCCAGCCGTACCGTAGGTTTGGGCGCGGCAAAAGCAGCAGGAAACGAAGCACGCAAACCAAGCAAAGACGCGGCTTGCAACGATTTAGTGGTGAAGGTTCGGCGGTTCATGGGCGGGGGCAAATAGTTGTAAAATATTCAGGTAATTGGTTGAATCGGCTATTTCAAAATTGCGCTGGCCAACGGCCTGCTGGTCAATGGTTTTGGCTTTTTCTAAACAGGCCGTCAATTGCGCTGGTTCGGCAAAAAGTAGCGCTGACTGGTGCGGCAGCAGCTGCGCCATCGCCTCGGTTTGGAGCGTAACCACGGGTTTGCTAAACGACAACGCCAGGTCTACCGAACCCGAATGGTCTATTCTGACAAACGGTAAAACCACCGCATTGGCAGCATTGAAAAAAACCTGCACTTCGGCATCTTCAATAAAACGGTGGTACCAGCGCACTTGCGGGTGGTTAAGTTTTTGCAAACCAGCAAAGTAATCTGCATCGTAGCTTTTGCCCGCAATGAGCAGCACATCGGTTGGCGCGGCCATTTGGGCAAAACAACGGAGCAAATTGTCCAGACCTTTGTAAGGTTTTAGTTCGCCAAAAAACAAATACACAAAAGCATCGGGTGCAATCTGAAGCTGGTGTCGGCTATCGGCTTGCGATAGTTGGTTTTGGTAATAAAAATGAAATGGTAAATCTTGAATCACGGCCACGCGCTCAGGTTTGAGTCTAAATTTCTGAATGGCGGCGCTTTTGGTGGTTTCGGAATAAACCCGAATGTGGGTACAATTTCGTAGAAAAAAACCATAAACAAGGCGTTCCAAACGCAGGTGCAACCCCGCGTGATTTTGCAAGTTGTGCAGCGTGTGCACCATCAGAATGCCACGTAAGTGTCTGGTGTAGAGTATTTCCAATACAAAAACCAACGACTTAACAACGCTCCAAAGCCACGATTGCCCCAAAATAAAACTATGCACCCAATCGTAATAAAGCAGGTGAGGACGGTGTTGCCCAATGGCCCTAAAAGTACTGCCAGTGGCGTATTTTTGGCCAATTACTACTTCAAACTGCCGCGACCGAAGCAGCCGCGCGAGTTCGTACTGAAAAGGGTTTTCGGAGCCTGCGTCGGGCAGAAACACGATTTTGGACAAAGAGCGAAGCAAAAAATAGGCGGTTTAATTTGAAAAAAATACCCCGCAAAGGTAGAAAAACTAAAACAAAGGTGGCTCGTGCAAAATTAGAAAATACACCAAAATAGCCACCATAAAATAGGTAAAAAACAACCATTTTTTGCGTTGCTCAAAAACAGCAGGTTGGTGATAATAGTCGTAAGCCATAGAAGCCGTAAGCCCCAACAGCATCATAAAAGCGCACAAAAAAGCGCAAACAGGCCGATAGAGTGCGTACTGCTGCAAGAAGCTCGCGCCCAACAAAATATAGCCCAGCCACATTCCAAAACCTGCCCGGTAGAGGTAAACGCTGAGACGACGGTCGTTTTTTACATCAAAAATATTATCAAACATAATCCAGTTTGTGATTTTTCTTTGTGAAATTACTTAGATTTGTTGAGTTATCCAACTTTTTAACATTAACGGCCATGTCGCTCAAAATTTTAGTGATTCGGTTTTCGTCCATCGGCGACATTGTATTGACTACGCCCGTGCTGCGCTGCCTCAAAACCCAGCGTCCTGATGTAGAACTCCACTATTTGACTAAAGCTACTTACCGCAATATGCTCGAAAATAATCCTTACATAGACCACTTGCACCTGCTCGAAAGTAGCCTGTGGCCGCTTATTGGGCAACTGCGCCAGCAAAAATTTGACCTCGTTATTGACCTCCACAACAACCTCCGCACGCTTCAAATAAAGACCGCGCTGGGTGTGCAAACGTATAGTTTCAACAAACTCAACTGGGAAAAATGGCTGCTTGTTCATCTCAAAATCAACGTGCTGCCGCAGGTACACATTGTAGATAGGTACTTAGACACGGTGCGTTCGTTGGGTATTTTAAACGACAACCGTGGCCTTGATTATTTTATCCCCTACCGCGATGTGGTAGAAAAAGAATGGCTTCCGGCGCTGCATCAGCGGGGTTACGTGGCTTTTGCCATTGGCGGACAACACGAAACCAAAAAATTGCCCCTCAATCGGCTCATCGAACTGTGCCACAAAATAGACTACCCCATTGTGTTATTGGGTGGCAAAGAAGACGCGCCCAACGGCGAAGTAATAGAGCAAGCCGTGGGCAAAGGCTTGGTTTTTAACGGTTGCGGCAAGTACAATCTCAACCAGTCGGCATCGGTGGTGCAGCAGGCTCGGGTGGTTTTTTGCCACGATACGGGCTTGATGCACATTGCGGCGGCGTTCAAAAAGAAAGTGTATTCTATTTGGGGCAACACCATTCCCGAGTTTGGAATGTACCCGTACCAAACGCCTTTTGCGATACTGGAAAACCGTCAACTCGACTGCCGCCCCTGTTCCAAAATAGGCCACTTAAAATGCCCCAAAGGCCACTTTAAGTGCATGAACAACCTACAGTTTGACTTTGAAATCAAAGAAATAAAAAGCTCAAAAAGCAATACAGGGTTTTGAGATAGCAGCTCTCAAATAATTGCTTTAGAATAAGAATAAAATATCGTATCGTCATGCCTCATTCGTCGGCATGATGTCTTAGGAAAATGGCGTGTTTGGCAATATCCAAAAATGCCACTAATGCGACGGACGCAATTTATTGCATTAAGTTTATGTGCTTCGATTGTATGCCGCCGTTTTTTTGCTTTACTTTCATCCCAATAGCGACCAACGTAAGCCTCATTTTCTATGAAACACAATGCCCCTGCTTGGCAAATCACTTTTTGGGGAGTGGTCTCGGCTTTTTGTTGTTACACTTGCGCGTACGCTTTTCGCAAAGGCATTACGGCGGCGGCTTTCGAGGGGTTGGTATTTGGGGGAATCAATTACAAAATCTGGCTGGTTACGCTGCAAGTACTCGGCTACGCGGTGGCCAAACTGATTGGTATAAAAGTGGTTTCGGAGATGCAGCCCGCGCAGCGGCCTTTGTACCTGTTGGGTTTTGTGGGTGTGGCGGCGTTGGCATTGCTGGGTTTTGCGGTGGTACCTGCGCCCTACAATATCCCGTTTTTCTTTGTCAATGGCCTTGCATTAGGCATGGTTTATGGCGTGGTATTTGGTTTTTTGGAGGGCCGCCGCCAAACCGACGCCCTTGTGGCAGGACTAACAGCCTCTTTTATTTTTGGGTCGGGGTTGGTCAAAACGGTGGGGCTTTTGCTGCTCCAAGCGGGTGTTTCGGAGTTTTGGATGCCGCTGGTGGTTGCGTTGATTTTTACGTTGCCGCTGCTTATTGGGCTTTGGGGGCTTATGCAGTTGCCGCCGCCCAATGCCGCCGACCGCGCCAACCGCACTGAGCGGTTGCCAATGAACGTTACCGAACGGAAGGCATTCATCAAAACCTTTGGTTTTGGGCTTATTGCTTTTATACTTTCGTTTGCATTACTTACGGCTTTTCGCGATTTCCGCGACAATTTTGCCCCCGAAATATTAAAAACGGCTGGCGTTCAAAACGCATTCTTGTTTACGCAGTCCGAAACCATCGTGTCGGTGTTGGTGGTTTTGCTTTTTGGGAGTTTGTATTGGGTCAAAGACAACTGGAAAGCCTTCGTTATTGTCAACGTTTTGTTGGCGGTAGGCGGCCTTACGGTGGGTCTTAGCACGTGGTTTTATCAACAAGGTATGCTGCCTGCGGGGGTTTGGTTTACGCTCACAGGCGTGGGCTTATACGTGGCTTACGTGCCGTGCAATGGCCTATATTTTGAGCGTTTTGTGGCGGCTTTTCGTTACGCGGGTACGGTAGGATTTATGATAACGCTCGCCGACTGGTGGGGCTATTTGGGTAGTGTATCGGTGATGTTTTACAAAAACTTCGGTCAGCCTACCATCAGTTTCTTTGATTTCTTTGTTTACGCAAGCTACTTTCTATCCGTATTTTACTTGCTGCTCACCTTCTTGGCGTTTCGTTATTTTAGAAAAAAATACGAGGCCACTTTGTTAGATTAACACCAACAAATCTGAGAGCGTTTCAAACACGTGCGTGGGTGCAGCAGCCATAAGTTGGTGGCGATTTTGCGCGCCCGTTAGCACGCCTGCTACGAGGCCGCAGCCTGCGTTGTGGCCTTCGGTGATGTCAATGGCGGAGTCGCCAATTTTAGCTACTTGTTGTGGGTCGGTGATGCGCAGCAAACGCATGGCCTCCAAAATCATGTCGGGCTGGGGGCGGCCGTACGCCACGTCGGAGGCAGTAACAAGGGCATCAACCGTTTCGGGAATAGACCAACCTATTTGCCGCATCAGTAGCTCGGCCACGGCGCGGGTGTAGCCTGTATTGAGCGCAATTTTTATGTTTCTTTTACGCAATGCTTCAAAAACTTGCGCTGCATCGGGCATGGTTTTGGCAATGCCGCTGGCGTAAACGGTGTCTAATTTTTGCTTAAAGTCTTCGTGGATGGCATCAACGGCAGCACCAAACGGTTCATTATCAATTAAATAACTAATTACGTCTTTGATGGCCTGGCGTTTTTCTTTGCCTGCCGCAAATTCTAAAACAACAGCTAGCGAACAGGCATAACCCGCCTCGTTGATGGCCAAGTGAATGGTTTTGTAAACGGCATTCTGTTCGTCAATGGTGGTACCAGCCATGTCGAAAACTACTAATTGGAGATTTTTCATTGGGTTTTGTTAAGTAGGCTGGAAGCCTTTTAATAATTGGTACAAGCGATGACGCTCGCGCCATCAGGTGGACTGTCGACCATTGACCGTGGACAACTTAATTGGCCCAAGCGATGATGCCCGCGCTGTCTATGCAAATAATGTTTTGATGTGCTGCTCCGCAAAACCTGGGCTACCCGTCATGCCTTTACCGCCAATTCCCGTTACAATGTGTACATTTTCGCTTACATTGTGTTGAAAAATATCGGTGGTTTTGCATTGGCAATATACGCCATTCCAAACTTGCTGAATGTCCCAATTTTGCAATTGAAATATCTGCTGGGCTTCGGTGAGCATAAAGGTATTCATCTCTTGGCGGTTGTCAAAGCCGAGCGAATCGGCCTGGGCGGCGGGTGCGTACTCGTGTGTGTCGCCCACAATAACCGAGCCGTCCAAGGCCTGTTTGAACAAAATATGAACGCCCCAGCGTTTGGCAAAGCTGTTGGGGTCTTCGCGTTGTTTGATGCTCGCATACGACGGACACGCCCCAAACGCCTCGTACCGTCTAATGCTCAAACCCGTTAAAATAGAGCCGTCAAAGCGTTGCTTGGGCTGCGGTGCGGTGAGGATCATTTGGAGTTTAACGGCCACAATATCGCTGTTTTCAAAAATAGCTGGATACAAGATTTTAAATTCTGAGCCGCTGAAAATCAATACCTTAGCCGCTTCGAGTTGTGTATTTCGGGCGGTAGTTACTGAGCAGCCATGGGCGTTTTCTTCGATGGCTACGGCGGTTTGGTTGGGTAAATAATGCAGACCCCGCTGCTCTGTTAAGTAGCCCAATACACGCCCAATGGCCACGCGGGGTTCGAGCGTGATTTCGTTGGGAAAAAACAGCCCCCCCACGCAATAGTCGGCGCGTAAACCTTCGTATTTAGAGAGGCACTGCTGCTTGGTGAGCAAATGCGAGGCATAGCCCTCGGCTTGGTTGATAACTGCCAGCTCTTCGAGCAGGGTTTGTTCTTCGGCATTGGAAGCAAGATAAACGGTGCCATTTTTTCGCGCCGAAATATCGGTTTGGGCTTGCAGGTCTTGGTAGATTTCTAAACTACGCCGCCCCATTCGCTGCCATTTGGAGTTCATACCCGACGGCACGATTTGCCCAAAATTACGAACCGTCGCGCTTTCGGGCGTTTGGTGGCGTTCGATGAGTGCCACCGACAGTCCACGCTGTAAGGCGTGCAACGCATGAAAAGTACCCAACGCACCACCACCGACGACAATTAAATCAAATTTTTTCATTGGTTGGCAAGTAAATACAAGCAGAATATCTATATTTAAGAGCAAAGTTAATAAATACTAAACCATCTTTATTTTATCTAATTATTATTTTTCAGATGCAAAACGATATTTTGTTACAAATAAGCGCAAAAATTAAAGAATACCGAAAAGCCCGTGGCATTACGCTGCAAGAATTGGCATCGCGGGCCGAAGTAAGTAAAGGACTGGTGTCGCAGATAGAAAACAACCGAACCATTCCGTCTTTATTAGTACTGATAAACCTCGTTCGGGCGTTGGAAGTGGATATGAACGAGTTTTTTTCGAAGATTTCTCAACATGATGTTAAAAATAAAGTAATAATCAAACAATCAAGCAATTATCAAAGTTTTGAAAAAGAAGAATCGCCTGGATTTTTGTACAAACGCATCTTGACGCGCAGCGTTCAAAGCACACCGATTGATTTTGTGTTGCTCGAATTGGAAGGAGGCGCGTCGCGCCCATTTACCACCCAAACCGATGCCTATGAGTTTAAATACGTGATTAGAGGTTGCATTAAATACCACATAAACGGGGATGAATATCAGCTAAATCAGGGCGATTCCCTGTTTTTTGATGCTAACCTCCCTCACAGTCCTTCCAACGTAGGCACTGAAACAGCCTTGATGTTGGCTATCTATTTTTACAAGGCTTAGTTTACTATTTATAAACAAACTTCACTAAATCATCACATTGGCATAAAACTGAGGTAACATTGATTCACTACGTTTGTGGCGAATTACAAACCTTTATTTTTATGTTCAAATATCTATCATCTATACTTTGTAAAGCATTGGTCGGCGTTGCCATTTTTGCATTACAAGCCACTGCACAACAGGTAGTTACTGGTACGGTAACTGCCGACGACGATAACCCGCTGCCAGGTGTAAGCGTGGTTGTGAAAGGAACTGCGCGCGGAACGACCACCAACAACGAGGGTAAGTTTCAACTAAATGCCTCAGCTACCGACAAGTTGGTTTTTTCGTTTGTGGGTTATGCACCCCAAGAGATTGAAGTAGGCAACCAGAGCCTTCTCAACGTAAAGATGGCGCAGGATTTTCGACAACTCAACGAAGTGGTAGTCACAGCTCTCGGTATTAAAAAAGACATTCGCCGCACGGGAACTTCGATTCAGGGTATTGATGCCAGCCAAACCATCAAAGCCCGCGAACCCAACGCCGTGCAAGGCTTGGTGGGCAAGGTGGCAGGTTTGACCGTAGCCCCCAGTGCCGAAATGCTCCGTCGCCCGCAGGTGATTTTGCGGGGCAACACCGATATTTTGTACGTGGTAGATGGCGTGCCCATCAACTCCGACACGTGGAACATCAGCCCCGACGACATTGACAATTACTCTATTTTGAAGGGTGCTTCGGCCTCAGCATTGTATGGTTTTCGTGGTAAAAACGGAGCGATTTTGATTACAACCAAGCGTGGTTCAAAAGACAAGCGTGGTTTTGCGGTGGACTTCAACTCTTCGACCATGTTTGACAACACTTTTTTAACACTTCCAAAATGGCAAGACGAATATGGCCCAGGCGACCACGGTGTGTATGAGTTTGGCGACGGTCGTGGGGGTGGTAAAAACGATGGCGACTACGACGTGTGGGGCCCTAAGTTTGAAGGACAACTCATTTCTCAGTACGATAGCCCTATTGACCCCGTAACGGGCAAGCGTATTCCTACGCCGTGGGTGGCACGTGGTAAAAACAACCTGACCCGCTACTTAGAAACAGGTGTACTCTCGACCAACAACATAGCCGTTTCGGCTTCGGGCGATAAATACAACGCGCGTTTTTCATTGTCGAACACTTACCAGAAAGGCATTGTACCCAACACGAAGTTAAACAGTACCACTTTCAATACATCGTTTGATTATAAATTCAGTAAAAAGCTGTCTTTTGAATCAAATATGCAGTTCAACTACCAGCAGTCGCCCAACTTTCCCGACGTAAATTACGGCCCTAACTCCATGATTTACAACATTATTATGTGGGCGGGCGCCGACTGGTCAATGGACGATATGCGTAACTACTGGCAGCCTGGCAAAGAGGGTGTTCAGCAGATTTATGCCGAATACCAGCGCTACAACAACCCGTATTTTATGGCTTATGAGTGGTTGCGTAGCCACAAAAAGAACGACATCATCGGTCAGGTAGCTACGAAGTACCAGATTGCTCCGGGCATTGAGGCAATGCTTCGTACGCAGGTTTCGACTTGGAACACGCTCCGCACCGAAAAGTTTCCTTACTCAATGGGAACTTATGGTCGCGATGAGCGCCGCGGCGATTACCGCGAAGACCAACGCAATTTGTTTGACAACAACACCGAATTGTTGGTGAAAATTGACAAAAAAATTGGCAACGATTTCTCCATCAATGGTTTGGTAGGTGGTAACATTCGCACCTTCAATTTCAACTACAACTTCACCACGACCGACTACCTCAACGTGCCTGGCGTGTATAGTTTTGCCAACTCGGCCAACCCCGTGCGTATCAGCAACTTCCGCTCCAATATGGGCGTAAATTCGGCCTATTATTCTGCTGACTTTTCTTACAAAAACTTCCTGACAGTTTCGACCACGGGCCGTATGGACCAGCTTTCAACGTTGCCCAAAGGTAAAAACACCTTCTTCTACCCCTCGGTAGCGGCCAGTTTTGTGGTGTCAGATTTGGTAGAAAACCTCGGCCCAATTTCGTTTTTTAAGCTGCGTAGTTCGTATGCCAACGTAAAAGATGGCCTCACGCGCTCTACTTTTACAGGCTTTAATCAAGGATATGGCGAAACCTACTCGTCTTCTTACGACGGCCCATCTTACGAAAACTCAGCGGTTTACAACACGCCTTTGGCATACAACGGCCAGCCTGCGGCATTTTATACCAACACGCTCAACAATCCCGACATTGCGCCCAACTCTACCTCACAGTGGGAAGTTGGTGCTGACGTTCGTTTCTTGAACAATCGTCTTACGTTTGATGCGGCATATTTTGTATCGAACGACGGCCCGCGGATTTTCAATTTGCCATTATCAGGCACCACAGGTTATTCATCGGCCTTGGTAAATGGTATCAAGACTCAGAAGAAAGGCGTTGAAATTTCGGTAACTGGTACACCTATCAAAAACTTGCGTGGTTTTACGTGGGAAGTATTGGCCAATTGGTCTACCTTCAAAGAGCGTTTGACGGAGGTTTACGGAGGCTTAAACCGCTTGCCTTCCAACTACTTCATTGGGGGCAATTCTGGCAATCGTTTTATCCAAATCGGCGACCGCATTGATGCCATTTACAGCAACACATTTTATACTTCGCCCGACGGGCAGTTTATAAACGATGCGGGCGGACGACCCATCATCAACCCCATTGGACAGGCGTTGGGTTTCTCAAATCCTGATTGGGTGTGGGGCTTAAACAACCGTTTTAGCTACAAAAACTGGAACATGAGCTTCCAGTTCGACGGTCGCGTGGGTGGCGTTATTTCCAACTACGTACAACGACAGACCTTCCGTGGTGGTCGGCACATTGCTACCATCGAAGGAGCCATGGGCGAGGCGCGTTTCCAAGACTACAAAGGCGTGAAGTCTTTCGTGGGCGAGGGCGTGGTTATTGCCAACGCTGTGCCTATCAAAGTAGATGCCGATGGTAACATAACAAACTACGCCGAAATGCAATTTGCACCCAACGCCACCAAGCAGTTTTTGCAAGACTACATCAGCCGTCGGTACAGCCCCGACGGTGGCAACATGATGAGCCGTTCGTTTGGCAAGCTTCGCGAAGTAGTGATTGGCTACAACTTGCCTTCTGGTATGTTGCAAAACACATTTTTCAAGCAAGCCAGCATTTCAATCGTTGGACGTAACTTGCTTTACTTTGCCGAGAAAAAAGATGTGGATTTAGACCAATTTGCAGGCCTGCAAGGCCGTACCGACGTCCAGTCGCCCACGCTTCGTCGCTATGGATTTAACTTGAATTTGACGTTCTAAAATCAGCTTTGAGTGATTAGTCCAATGAAGTTCAAACGCATTAAAATCAATCACTCAAAACTTTAAAACTTACTGAAATCATGAAAAAAATATTCAAATATTCTCTCATTCTCTCATTCGCCATTGTTTTAGGGGGCTGCCAAGACTTCGAGGCCATTGAAAAAGACCCCAACCGTGCCGTTAATGCGCCTGCTTCGTTGGTATTCAACGGGGTGTTGAACGATATGTACGGTAATACAGACCGTGGGAATCAGCGCATCATAGACGGTAGTGCATGGGGAGACTATGCTCGCTGGAATCAGTTTTACTGCTCCAACTACAACTACTACGCTACCAACGAATACACGTGGACGACCACCGATTTCAACTTCTTCTCTACCAAAAACGTGCTAAAAATGGAAGAAGAGGCCAAACGTGCGGGCTTGCCTGAGCAAAATCCATACAGTGCATTGGGCAAATTTTTTAGGGCGTACTTTTTTGAGAACATGACCAAGCGCGTAGGTGATATGCCGCTCAACGATGCCCTCAAAGGCTTAGAAATGACCACACCCAAGTACGATTCGCAAAAAGCCGTGTATGTGCAAACCTTGAAGTGGCTTGATGCCGCCAACGACGACTTGGCCGCCCTCATTGCCAAAGGCGACCGCAACTTGGCGGGCGATATGTACCTCGGCAACGACCTTCGCAAGTGGCAAAAAGTAGTCAATGCGTTTAAGTTGCGTGTGTTGGTAAGTTTGAGCAAACAAGACACCGACGGCGAACTGCAAGTGAAACAGCGTTTTGCCGAAATGCTGGGCAATCCGACGAAGTTTCCAGTAATGACCGCTATGGCTGACAACTTGCAATATACCTTCACCACCATTACCAAATATCCCCGCAATCCGTCCAATTTTGGTTTCAACGCCACCCGCGAAAACATGGCTAAAACCTACGTGGACTTGTTGGTGGCTCGCCGCGACCCGCGCGTTTTTGTGGTAGCCGAACCCGCCGAAGCAAAACTCAAAGCAGGCTTGAAAGCCACTGATTTTGAAGCGTATGTAGGTGCCAGTTCGGGTGAGGATCTGGCCGACATGAGTACCAAAGCACTCAACGGCGAGTATTCGTTTCAGAAACGTTCACGCTACTACGCCAACGACGTAGGCGAGGCGTTGTTTATCGTGGGTTATCCCGAAATGTGTTTCAACTTGGCCGAAGGCATCAACCGTGGCTGGGCTACTGGCGATGCTGCCGAGTGGTATCGCCGTGGCATTGCCGCTTCGATGAGCCACTATGGCATCACAGAGGCTGCTGCTTTAAACACTTATTTGGACGGCACTTTGGTAAAATACGCAGGCAATAATGCCACAGGTTTGAACCAAATTTTGACGCAGAAATACATCTCATTCTTTCAAAATTCTGGTTTAGAGGCGTTTTATAACAACCGCCGCACAGGCATTCCTACTTTTTTGGTGGGTGTAGGCACAGGCAACAGCAGCCGTATTCCGAAGCGTTGGCAATATCCAAACAGCGAGCGCACCACCAACGCCGACAATTATAAAACGGCTTTGACAACACAATACACAGGCAAAGACGACATCAACGACATGATGTGGATTTTGAAGTAAAGAATTTTCTCATAGGTTATAGCGGAAAAGTGAGCAGCATTTGCTGCCCACTTTTTTTGTTGTGTAATAAATACCCCAAAAAGCCTAAATCTGTTGTAGCAATAACCAAAAAATAGGAATCCATGATTATCGCAAATCCACTTTACGACGTTGTTTTTAAGTATTTGTTGGAAGACTTAGAAATTGCACGCGAACTACTGGCTATAATTTTAGGCCAAGAGGTGTTGAGTATTGAGGTAAAACCACAAGAAACCATTGCCGAAAACGCAGCGAGTAGCATCAGGCGGCCCGGCTCTGGCTCGTGTTCGCTATCGCAAGGCTTCCAGCCCCAAACAGCCCTGCTTTTATTGTGAGGTTTCCTAATGCAGCTGGAAGCCTTATAATAACCAGCACGAGCCAGAGCAGGGCCGCCCGTGCGGCTCGCGCTATCAAGTATGAGAGTGGGTATATCTTGAATCAATCATATTTGAGAGTAAAATACAGCCCTGCGTTGATTCCCAAATTCCAAAAGTTCTGACTCATAAAATTGTCATCTTGCGTAGACTGATTATTTTCATCAATTACTGTTGATAAAAATTTGCCTGCTGTTGCTGAACTCAATAAGGCATATCTCAACGTTGATTCGATACGAAATGCTACGTTCTGACTGAAATTGTAATTTGCTCCCAGACTCAGAGAAGGAATAAGGTTTATTTTTCGGTAGAATGTATTTTGAATAGTACGTCCTATGACATTACTGTATGACAAAACAGTGGTATTTTGCTGGTGAATTGGAATGGCAGGATTATTCGTTTTCCAGTGAACATATTGAATAATACCCATAGAAAGCACGAGCGTACCGCTCGCGCTTTCAAGTTATAAATATCTCGATATTCATTAAAGCCCCAACACCTTGCGGTTGAACGCCTCGTTGGTACCCGTACTGGCGAAGTCGTCGAAAGCTTTGGCCGTAACCTCGATGATGTGGTCGGCAATGAACGGTGCGCCCTCGGCCGCGCCTTGCACGGGCGACTTGATGCAGCATTCCCACTCCAACACCGCCCAGCCGTCGTAGTTGTATTGCGACAGTTTGGAGAAAATACCGCTAAAATCCACCTGCCCGTCGCCCAGCGAGCGGAAACGGCCTGCGCGGTCGGCCCAGCCCTGAAAACCGCCGTAAACGCCCTGCTTGCCCGTGGGGTTGAACTCGGCATCTTTGACGTGGTAAGCAAAAATACGCTCGTGGTAAAAATCAATAAATTGCAGATAATCAAGTTGTTGCAACACAAAATGGCTGGGGTCGTAGTTGATGCCCGCCCGTGGGTGGTTGCCAACTGCTTCCAAGAATAGTTCAAAAGAGATGCCGTCGTGGAGGTCTTCGCCAGGGTGCAATTCGTAGCCCACGTTCACGCCAGCCTCGTCGAAAGCATCCAAAATGGGTTTCCAACGTTTGCCCAGTTCGGTAAAACCTGTTTCGACCAAACCTGCGGGCCGCTGCGGCCACGGATACATAAAAGGCCACAACAACGCGCCCGAAAACGTAACGTGCGATTTTAACCCCAAGTTTTGCGAGGCTTTGGCCGCCCATTTCATTTGCTGCACCGCCCAGGCTTGTTGATCGGCGGGGCGGCCTGCCAACTCAGCAGGGCCGAAGCCGTCGAACATGGGCGCGTAGGCGGGGTGCACGGCCACGAGCTGCCCTTGCAAGTGCGTAGAGAGTTCGGTTACTTCCACGCCAATGTCGGCCAATTTACCTTTGTACTCGTCGCAGTAGGTTTTGCTTTCGGCGGCGGTTTGGAGGTCAATGCAGCGCGGGTCCCAAGTTGGAATTTGCACGCCTTTGTAGCCCAAATCGGCCATGTAGGCCGCAATGGTATCCAGCGAATTAAAAGGGGCTTCGTCGCCCATAAATTGCGCCAAAAATACGGCTGGTCCTTTGATGGTTTTCATACTTTTTCTTAGCTAAAAATATTAGGTTAAATAGGTTTCTACCATTCGGGTAGCGTGAATACGCTTCTGTTCCAATAGCTCCTCAATTCGGTTGGAGGCCAAGTTGAGTTCGTCTTCGGAGGCCAAAAATACAATTCTAAAATGGTCTTTATGCACATAATTAAAGCCCGTTCCAGCCACCAAGAGCACTTTTTGTTCGGCCAGTAGTTCAAAGATAAAGTTTTGGTCGTCTTTAAAATCAAAGCGGCGCAGGTCTATTTTGGGAAACAAATACAAAGCTCCTTTTGGTTTTACGCAACTCACGCCCGGGATTGCGGTGAGGCGGTCGTAAATAAGGTTCATTTGTTTGTGCAAACGGCCTGTGGGCAGTACCAAATCTTTGATACTTTGGTAGCCTCCCAGCGCCGTTTGAATGGCGTATTGCGTGGGTGCGTTGGCACATATCCGCATGGAGGCCAAAAACGTAAGCCCTTCGATATACGACTTGGCGCGGTGTTTGGTGCCTGTCAAATACAACCAGCCACCGCGAAAACCTGCCGCGCGGTAGTTTTTTGACAAACCACCGTACGTAATGCAGAGCGTGTCGTGCACCATAGTAGCCATTGGATAATGCACCGCGCCGTCGTAGAGAATTTTGTCATAAATTTCGTCCGAAAACACAATGAGGCTGTGGCGCTCGGCAATTTCGGCAATGCGCTGCAACACTTCTTTGTCATATACGGCACCCGTTGGATTGTTGGGATTTATTACTACTAATCCTTTGGTACGAGGCGTAATTTTGCTTTCTAAGTCGTCCAAGTCGGGGTTCCAGTCGCTTTGCTCGTCGCAGATATAATGTACAGGTTTGCCACCGCTCAAAGCCACGGCGGTAGTCCAGAGCGGGTAGTCGGGCGAGGGTACCAAAATCTCGTCGCCGTCGTTGAGCAATGCCTGCATAGACATCACAATTAGCTCACTTACGCCGTTTCCAATATAAACATCGTTGATTTCCACGCCCTTCACGCCCAACGTTTGGGTGTAGTGCATCACTGCTTTGCGGGCGGCAAACAAGCCCCGCGAGTCCACATAACCCTGCGCGTTGCGAATGTTTAAGATAATATCGTGCACAATTTCGTCGGGTGCATCAAAACCAAACGGGGCAGGATTGCCAATATTGAGGTTAATTATTTTGTAGCCCTGGCTTTCCAGTTCGAGCGATTTTTCATAAATAGGCCCGCGAATATCGTAGCGAAGGTGTTCGAGGCGGGTACTTTTTTCTATGTTTGTCATGACATTGATTGGGCTTATCGGCCATTGTTGCGGCGGTTACCGTTGTTATTATTGCCAAGATTCCCGCCCCCATTGCCATTGCCATTTCCAGGACGATTGTTTCGGTTTTTGTTATTGTTGTTGTTCCTGTTGTTATTGTTACTATTATTATTTCGGTTACCACCTCCTGCGTTTTGGGGGCGATTGTTGTTGTTGGGGTTAAAATGCCGCATTTGGTTTTGCGACCGATTGCGGTCTATGTTGGTTCCTTTGTCGCGCGGGGTAGATTCTACCAAGCCGTTGGTTTTGAGGTGTTCCAACTCTTCTTTGAAACGCCCGCCCGATATGTCGGCCAGTTGGGCAAAAATCACCTCATCTTCGGGATTATCGCGGTTCCAGGTGCTGTATAAATTGCGCATGAGGCGCACCAAGTAAGAGATAAAAGCCAGTTTTTCGTCGCGGTCGGTGAGGGCGGCGGCTTTTTCTACCAATAGCTGCACGTTTTCGCCGTATTGGCGGTACTTCAAATGGTTCTGATTGTAAGGCACTTGCAGTGGTTTTTTGCCAACCGACTCAGGCGAGGGCGGCGGGAACGGACTCTGCACGTCCAAATTAAAATTGGTCATAATGTAGAGGTCGTCCCAAAGTTTTTGCGAGTAATCTTGCCCATCGCGCATGTTGGGATGAATTTGACGCATCAATTCTACCAAAATATGGGCGTAAAGCGTGCGCTTTTCGGGGTCTTGCATGGTGCCGAGGTGGTCGGCCAGTTTCTGAACGTTGCTTCCGTATTCTTTCAAAGCAGATTTTGTGTTTTATTTTTGTTCAACAAAAGTACAGAATTTTAGTCGCTGTAAAAAAACTGTGTACAAATTATTAGCTGCACACCCCGTTTCGGTAGAACATTGCGTACCTATAACAGAAGGCAGTTTGCGCGGGCGGCCCCGTGCAACTGCCCAACCAAGTTAGAAACCAAAAGCGTAATGGCAAAAAACAGGGCATTTGCGCGTAGAATACAAAACCCAAAAGGATTATTCATAACTTTTGCGATAGCCCAATGGCGTGTTGGGTTAGGTTTATTGTTCACTAAGTATCGTCAGAGAAACGTGATTTAGTTACCTTTGCGCAAGGTTTCAAAAAAGAACCCGTAACCCTGCAAAATGACCAAAAAATAAGACTTTGTTTGAGTCTATAGTAATTATGCTTTAAAAATGAACAGACTTGAAACATACACACCAGAGATTATTAAACTTTGTGAAGCTCACAAGGTTAAAAGTTTATATGCTTTTGGTTCAGTTTTGACAGATAGTTTTAACAAAGAAAGTGATATCGACTTAATTGTGGACTTCTCAAATATTGAAGTAGAAGACTATGCAGACAACTATTTTGAGTTTAAATTTTCGTTACAAGATATCTTTAAAAGAGCCGTTGATTTATTGGAAGAAAAAGCTATAAAAAATCCATATTTTAGGCAGTCTGTTAATCAAAAAAGACAACTTATTTATGGACAACGATATTAAAGTGTGGCTTTATGATATTTTGAATGCCATCATGGAGATAGAAAGTTTCTTTAATGAAAGCACAAAGGAGTTTGCGAAATATCAAAGTGACTTGCGAACCAAACGCGCTGTTGAAAGAAATATAGAAATAATTGGCGAAGCACTAAATCGAATTTTAAAACGTGATGAAACAATTGTAATCTCAAATTCCAGAAAAATTGTTGATACGCGAAATAGAATTATTCACGGTTATGACACGGTTTCTGATGATGTGATTTGGGGAATTATAATTCGATATATTCCAATTTTACAGACAGAAATTCAAATATTATTGGATGAGCCGTAGTAATGAACTACCACCACATGAACGAACGCAAGTACTATAGAATGCTAATTTCCAACCTAAAAGCACCTTACAAACCACAAATTCAAAGATGTTTCCTGATTTTTCAAAAGTTCCTTCACCCTGTTTTGTATTAGACGAGCGTCTGTTGCGCCAAAACCTGCAACTCATCAAAAACGTAATGGACGAGGCGGGTTGCCAGATTATATTGGCCCTCAAGGGGTTTTCGATGTTTAGTGCTTTTCCGATTGTGAAAGAATACCTGCCAGGAGCTACGGCGAGTTCATTAAACGAAGTAAAACTGGTAAACGAATACCTCGGTTATCGCGCCCACACCTACGTGCCTGCTTACCAAGAAAAAGATTTTGAAGAAATATTAACCCGCAGTAGCCACCTCACTTTCAATACGTTGTCGCAGTGGGCGCGTTTTAAAGATGCGGTGTCGGCGTTCAATTTGAGCAATCCAGCGCAACGGGTTTCGTGTGGTATTCGGGTCAATCCGCAATACTCGGAAGTAGAAACCGATATGTACAACCCTTGTGTGCCAGGCTCGCGGCTGGGTGTAGTGCGCGACCAGTTTGGCGATGCGCTCCCCGAAGGCATTGAGGGTATTCATTTTCATACGCTCTGCGAAAACGGGTCAGATACCCTCGAACGTACGCTCGAGGCCCTCGAAGCACGTTTTGGCAATTTGCTCCACCAAGCCAAGTGGCTCAACATGGGCGGCGGGCACCTCATGACCCGCGAAGGTTATGGCCTCCCAAAGCTGATTTCGCTCATTCAGACCATTCGCCAAAAATACAATTTGGAAGTAATTTTGGAACCTGGCTCGGCCATTGCGTGGCGCACGGGCTATCTCGCCTCAACTGTACTCGACCTCATGAACAGCCAAGGAATAGAAGTGGCAGTACTGGATACGTCGTTTGCAGCACACATGCCCGACACGCTCGAAATGCCCTACAAACCGCGCATTTTGGGGGCTCACCAAGAGCCTGTGGCGGGCAAACCCACCTACCGTTTGGGCGGAATGACCTGCTTGGCGGGCGATTTTATGGGCGATTATTCTTTTGACGAACCCCTAAAAGTAGGCGACCAACTCATTTTTGACGACATGATTCATTACACCATGGTCAAAACTACGACTTTCAACGGGGTCGGCTTGCCTTCAATTGCCATCTGGCAAGCCGACAACACGTTCAAACTCGTACGATCGTACGGCTACGAGAGTTTCAAAGATAGGCTTTCTTAGGCGGGGTCGTTAGTCAATGGTCATTTGTCAAAGGGGGAGGGCACTTGTTATCTCTCTCTCTTACCGTTGACTAATGACCAAGAAGTCATTCTTGCAATGTAAAAGCAATGGGGAGGTTGAACCGTACGCGCACGGGTCGGCCAGACTGCGAACCTGGTCGCCATTTTGGCATGGCTTTGATGACCCGCGTGGCTTCTTCGTCGCACCCAAAACCAATGCCTTTGAGCGCCACTACGTCGGTAATGCTGCCGTCGGACATCACCACAAACTGCACATACACGCGCCCTTGTATGCTGGCTTTGGCCGCCTGCGGCGGGTAGCGGAGGTTTTTGCCCAAAAATTTGGCCATTTCATTTACTCCACCTGGAAATTGTGGCTGAATTTCTACTGCGCCCGAAAAAAATGTTTCAGGTTCTACTTCTACCGCTTCGGCTTTGGCATCGGGTGCGGCAGTGGGTTCGGTGGGGGCTATTATTTCGGGTTCTTCGCCGCTGCCTTCCACCGTTTCGGGGCCCGAAACGGCATCTTTAAACTCCTCAACCGTAGGTGGCGGGGTTTCGTCTTGCACTTGGTCGTCTATCATTACTTCTGGAATCAAGTTACGAACTGTGTTTACGGGCGGTGTTTCGACGGGCGGCGGCACTACGGGTGCGGGTTGTTCGTCAGTAGGCGGCGGTAAATCAATTAAAGTAACTTCACGTTCAAAAAATTGGGCTTGGGGTTTGAGATGGGCAAAAATAGTGGGCAGCAAAAACAGCAGCAAAAACAAAATGCAGCCAATAATCAGGGCTTTACGAAGGGTAGTATTATAGCTTTTGCGCAAATCGTAAGCTCCGTAGGCTTGGTGGCGGTGTTCAAAGACGATGTCGTCGAGGGTTGATTGGGGGGAAGTTTCCATGGTTTTGAATTGTTTAATTGTTAATTTCAATTCAAATATATATAATAAAACTATATATAAAAATACTTGTCAAATTATTTTTTCACTTTGGCTTTGTCGCTTGTGGGTTTATGCTTTCTTTAAATAGTATTTTTTTGTTATAAAACAGCCTTATTCAAACGTAGTTGCGGGTTAATGTTGTAATAATCTTACACTTGCGAAAAAAAATTGTAACTTTGCGCCGCAAAACATAATAAAATCATGCAATCCATCCGTAACATTGCCATCATCGCTCACGTTGACCACGGCAAAACCACCTTAGTGGACAAAATCATCCACTTCTCGAAACTATTCCGCGAAAACCAACAGTTTGACGACCTCATCTTAGACAGCAACGACCTCGAACGCGAACGGGGCATTACTATTGTGTCTAAAAACGTATCAGTGCGCTATAAAGGCGTGAAAATCAACATCATAGACACCCCAGGCCACAGCGATTTTGGCGGTGAAGTAGAGCGCGTACTCAAAATGGCCGACGGCGTTTGCTTGTTGGTAGATGCTTTTGAAGGCCCCATGCCCCAAACGCGCTTCGTGTTGGGCAAAGCCCTGCAACTGGGTTTGAAACCCATCGTGATTGTAAATAAAGTAGATAAACCCAACTGCCGCCCCGACGAAGTACACGAGGCCGTTTTTGACTTGATGTTTAACCTCGAAGGCACCGAAGACCAATTGGATTTTCAAACGGTGTTTGGCTCTTCAAAGCAAGGCTGGATGGGGCCCGATTGGAAAACACCCACCGAAGATATTTCGCACTTGTTGGACGTAATTTTGGAGTCTATTCCACCTGCACCCGTCAATGAGGGCGCACCACAAATGCAAATTACTTCGCTCGATTACAACGCTTTTGTGGGCCGTATTGCCATTGGGCGCGTGCACCGTGGTACGTTCAAAGAAGGAATGCCCGTGTCGCTTTGCAAAGCTGATGGCGTGGTGAAGAAAGTAAAAATCAAAGAAATTCAGGTTTTTGAAGGTTTGGCGCGTACCAAAGTAAGCGAGGTATCGTCGGGTGATATTTGTGCCATCACAGGCATCGAAGATTTTGAGATTGGTGATACCCTCTCGACCATCGACAACCCCGAGCCGTTACCCCGCATTGCCGTGGACGAGCCAACCATGAATATGCTCTTTACCATCAACAATTCACCGTTTTTTGGCAAAGAAGGCAAGTTTGTTACTTCACGCCACTTGCGCGACCGCCTGTTGAAAGAAACTGAGAAAAATTTGGCCTTGCGCGTGCATCCTACCGACAGCGAAGACCGCTTTTTGGTGTATGGTCGCGGTATTTTGCACTTGTCGGTACTTATTGAGACCATGCGCCGCGAAGGCTATGAGTTGCAAGTAGGTCAGCCACAGGTTATTTTTAAAGAAGACGAGCGCGGGCAGCGTTTTGAACCCATCGAAACATTGGTGGTAGATGTACCAGAAACAACCGCTGGTAAAGTGATTGAGCAAGTAACGCAGCGACGCGGTGAACTGCTGATTATGGAACCCAAAGGCGATTTGCAACACTTAGAATTTGATATTCCGGCTCGTGGCCTCATTGGCTTGCGTTCTAATCTGCTCACCGCCACACAGGGCGAAGCCGTTGTTACGCACCGCTTTAAGAGTTACGAACCTTACAAAGGGGCGATTGCGGGCCGCATCAGTGGCTCGATTATCTCAAAAGGTGCGGGTGCTGCCACGCCTTATGCCTTGGACCGTTTGCAAGACCGAGGTGAGTTTTTTATTGACGCTGGCGAAGAACTCTATATGGGTATGGTAATTGGCCAACACAACCGCCCCAACGATATCGTGGTAAACCTGCAAGAAGGCAAGAAATTGACCAACATGCGGGCATCGGGTACCGACGACAACGTGCGGATTGCCCCCAAAACCAATTTCTCGCTGGAAGAATCAATGGAATACATCCAAAAAGACGAATACTTGGAAATAACGCCGCAGTCTATCCGAATGAGAAAGATTTATTTGGACGAAAACGACCGCAAGCGCAATTCTAAGGAAATGGAAATGGCGTAGTTAGGCCAATTAGCAATACTAAAAAAGGCGGGTTACAAATTTTGTAACCCGCCTTTTTTAGTATTGCTACGCTATTGCATTTTGTTGCTATTGCATTTTGTTGCAAGGAGTTTAAAACTCCGCGCAGGTGTCGCAAGGTCTCTGACCTTGCCGTTGCATTGAGAGTTGGCAGCTTGATTAATTTCAATTAGGAGCAGTATTACAGAAAAGTTAGGTTATTAAAAGCGGGTTAAAAAATTGGTAATCCGCCTACAATCTCAAATAATCTGCAACGGCATATCACACAGTTGCCTGTGTTGTGTTGCAAGGAGTTTAAAACTCCGCGCAGGTGTCGCAAGGTCTCTGACCTTGCTGTTGCATTGAGAGTTGGCAGCTTGACTAATTTCAATTAGGAGCAGTATTACAGAAAAGTTAGGTTATCAAAAGCGGGTTAAAAAATTGGTAATCCGCCTACAATCTCAAATAATCTGCAACGGCATATCACACAGTTGCCTGTGAAGACACAGGCAACGGCACAAATCTGCAACGGCATATCACACAGTTGCCTGTGAAGACACAGGCAACGGCACAAATCTGCAACGGCATACGACACAGTCGCCTGTGAAGACACAGGCAACGGCACTTACACCTTGATGATAATTTTTTGGTTGTACATCCAATTTAAAATAACCAGCCAAATACCCAGAAAAGTAAGCGCGCCCGCCAACGATGCCAATTGGAGTTGTTGGCCAAAAAACGGCGCAATGGCGTTTTTGTAGAGCCACAATTGCAAGTTCACGCTGCTGCCGTCGGTGGTGGTTATTTTGATAAGTCCCAGCGTGCGTGGAATAATACCCGACATAAAAAATACCGTAATGGCATTGACCCCAAACACCACAAAAGGTCGTGTCCAGCGTTGGTAGCCTTGCACATCTATGAGCCAATAGCAGGCCGACAAACCCACCGCCGCCCAGCCACCCGCGTACAACACGTACGAGCTACTCCAAAGCGATTTGTTGATGAAAAAAAACGAATCAACAATCAAACCGCTTAAAATGAGCGCATTGCCCGCCAAAAATAACCAAGCCACTTTCTCAGCGGGCGCGTATTTGCTGCGCAGCAATTGGCCAGCCAAAACGCCCAGCAACCCCGTAGCGGCGGCAGGAATAGTGCCCAGCAAGCCTTCGGGGTCCCATACTTTGGTAGCTTTGTAGAGGTGGTTGCCCAGCAAGGTGCGGTCGAGCCAAGCGCCCAAGTTGGTTTCGGGTTGGAGGTTGGCGTACCCAACACCTGGAACAGGTACCAAATGAAGCAGTAAATAATACAAAATTAGCAGGCCAGCCACGGCATAAATCTGAGTCTTGACGTTGGTTTTGATAAAAATAAAGGAGCAAATAATATAGACCAAACCAATGCGCTGCAACACGCCAGGAATGCGAAAATTGGCAAAATCGAATTTGGGATATAGATTTAAAAACAAACCCAATCCCATTAAAACCAAACCCCGATAAACTACCCGACGCAGTATTTTTGGCTCGTTTTGAGCATTGGTGAGTGCAAACGAAATAGAAACGCCAACGATAAACAGGAAAAAGGGAAAGATTAAGTCGGTGGGGGTGCAACCGTTCCAGTGGGCGTGTAAAAGTGGCGCATACACGTGGCCCCAGTCGCCTGGATTATTGACCAAAATCATGGCGGCTACCGTCAGGCCGCGAAAGGTGTCTAAGGAAAGTAATCGTTGGTTCATGGCGCGGTCAAGTTTGGCTTTTTTTGAAACGGCGAAGATAAGGTTTATTTGAATTGAACAGAAAACACTATGTTTGTAAATTGAACAGAGAACCTACTTGCCCTATGAAACTTTTTTTTGCGTCCCTATTTTTGTGGACAACTGCGCATGGTGCCATTGCCCAGACCGATTGGGTAAAAGAAAATTATACTAAAACCGAATATACCGTGCCAATGCGCGACGGCGTGAAATTGCACACCATTGTGTATGCGCCCAAAGATGCCTCAGCTACCAACCTGTACCCGTTTTTGATGCAGCGCACCTGCTACGACGTAGCACCCTACGGCGAAGGCAAGTTTCCTGGCTCATTAGGGCCCAGTAAGTTTTTGATGCGCGACAAGTATATCTTTGTTTATCAAGACGTTAGAGGGCGTTACATGAGCGAAGGCACTTGGACAAACATGACCCCGCACCTGCCCAACAAAACCAAAAATACCGATATAGACGAGGCCTCCGATACCTACGATACCATTGAATGGCTGCTCAAAAACGTGCCAAACAACAACGGTAAAGTGGGGCAATGGGGTATTTCGTACCCAGGTTTCTATACCGTGGCGGGGGCGTTGAGCCAGCACCCTGCCCTCAAAGCGTCGTCGCCGCAAGCGCCTATTTCCGATTTTTTCTTCGACGATTTTCACCACAACGGCGCATTTACGCAGGGTTATTTTATGACATTTCCCGTATTTGGTATTCAAAATCCGAAGCCCAGCCCCGATGGTTGGTTTTGGAAACAAATGATTCAGGCCAATACCCGCGACGGTTATCAGTTTAATTTAGACCTCGGCCCGCTCAAAAATTTAGACCAATATTACAAAGACAACTTTTTTTGGCAAGAACACAAACAACACCCCAACTACGACAATTTTTGGCAAAAACGCAGCATTGTGCCGCACCTCCAAAACGTAAAACCCGCCATGATGACCGTGGGAGGCTGGTTTGATGCCGAAGATTTGTACGGCCCGCTGACGGTTTACAAAACCCTCGAAAAAAACAACCCCAAAACTTATAATACGCTGGTAATGGGGCCGTTTGGCCACGGACGGTGGTCGGCAGAAACGGGGCATACGCTGCACAGCAACGTGTATTTTGGCGACAGCATCGCCACGTTTTACCAGCGCGAAATTGAACTTAAGTTTTTTACGCACTTCTTGAAAGGCGCAGGCGACGGCAAAACCAACTTGCCCGAAGCGTATTTGTTTGACACGGGCAAAAAAACGTGGCGTACCTTTGACGAATGGCCTGCCAAAGTCGCCACCAAAAAAATGCTGTATTTTCAGCCAAATGGCGCGTTGAGCTTTAAGGCCGCACCTGCAACGGCAACATTTAGCGAGTACGTGAGCGACCCGCTCAAACCCGTGCCATATACCGAAGACAACACCACCACGATGGGCTTTACGCCGTTCAATTATATGTCGGAAGACCAGCGATTTGCGGGCCGACGGACAGACGTATTGAGTTTTCAGACCGAAATCCTAACCGACGACATCACGCTGGGCGGCGAAATAACCGTGAATCTCAACATCAGCACCACGGGCAGCGATGCCGATTTTTTTGTAAAATTGATTGACGTATATCCAGGCGACGAGAAAAACCACGCCTATATGCCCAACAAAAACATCACGTTGAGTGGCTATCAGCAAATGGTGCGGAGCGAAATAATGCGGGCGCGGTTTAGAAACAGTTTTGAAAAACCCGAACCACTGACTCCCAACAAAGTAACAGCCATCAAGTTTAGGCTGCAAGATGTGCTGCACACGTTCAAAAAAGGCCACCGCCTCATGGTGCAGGTGCAGAGTACGGCCTTCCCGTTGTTCGACCGAAACCCCCAAAAATACGTGCCAAATATCTACGAAGCCGATGCCAAAGATTTTATCAAAGCCACCCATCGCGTGTATCATTCAGATAAACTAAGCAGCGGCTTGGAAGTAGAAATTTTGGAAAAATAACGAATGCGCATTTTATTGATTCACCAGTATTTTTTGGAAGACAACGACGGCGGTGGTTCGCGCTGGAACGAAATGAGCCGCGTGTGGCAACAAGCAGGACACGAAGTAACGGTGCTGGCGGGCATGGTGCATTACATGGGCCACCGACCCGCGCGTTATGCAGGTCGCTACACGCTCGTTGAGCGCAACACCGACGGCATCAAGGTAGTGCGGTGCCACGTGTCGGAGTCGTATAATGCCAGTTTTTTGGGGCGACTTTGGGCTTATTTTTCGTTTACTTTTTCGAGTATTTGGGGCGGTTTGCGGCACACCAACGGTAAATATGACGTGATTTTGGTAACGTCGCCGCCGCTGTTTGTGGGCATTACCGCCTACGTGCTTTCGACTTTGAAGCGTACGCCTTTTGTCTTTGAAATCCGCGATTTATGGCCTGAATCGGCCATTGATACGGGCGTTTTGACCAATAAACTACTCATCAAATTTGCGTTTTGGTTTGAAAGTTTTTTGTATCGTAAGGCACAGTTAATCAATGTTTTAACGCCCGCTTTTCGAGAAAAATTGATTTTAGAAAAAGGCGTTCCTGCCCAAAAAATTATCTTTATACCCAACGCCGCCGATTTCTCACTTTCCGAAAAATTGCTCAATACTTTTGACAGCGCAGCGTTCAGAAAAACGCAAGGATTGAGCGATAAATTTGTGGTAACGTACGTGGGGGCGCACGGCGTGGCCAATCATTTGGTGCAGGTCTTAGATACGGCAGCTTTGTTGCAAGATACCAACGTGCTGTTTTTGCTCATCGGCGACGGAATGTTGAAAAAAGAACTCAAAGAAGATGCCCAACGGCGCGGCCTGCCCAACGTGCGTTTTATAGATTCAGTGCCAAAAAGCGAGGTTTTTAAGTATATTTTGGCCTCCGACATGGGCGCGTCGGTGCTTAAAAAAGTAGATACTTTCAAGACGGTTTATTCCAACAAAACGTTCGATTATATGTCGTGCCGCAAGCCTATTTTGATGGCCATCGACGGCGTGTCGCGCGAGTTGGTAGAAGCCGCCGACGCGGGTGTTTTTGTAGAACCCGAAAATGCGGCAGACTTTGCGGCCAAGATTCGGTATTATTTGGCCAATCCAGCGCAAGTTATTGCCCAAGGAAACAACGGCTACCAGTACGCCAAAGCCCATTTTGACCGCGTGGCGTTGGCAAAACGCTACTTAGACCACTTGAAATAGCTGTAATGAGGCGGTCGAATTGCACCGACGCTATTTTGTTCGGAATTACGAATCCCGAACAGCGGGAAGTTTTTCAATTAAACTTGAGTAATAATATCAGCTTTTATGCTTCGATTTTCCGCCCCGAACACATCAAACGGTCTAATAACCTATTAAAATGGCTGTTTTTAAGCTGGCAAGAGCAATATAGTTTTTTAGACAGATTTACGTTGATGGCAATTTGAACAGACAACCATGAGACAAAAGAAATAACAGAAGACATAAGCTTTAACGAAGCCGTACGCCAAGCCGACATCAAGGCTATTAACGTAAATTAGTGTAGTTCACTCATTACAAAACACTGATTATCAGTATTTTGTAATGAGTGAATCAAAAAGTGATGGGTAGTTTTCTACTCATCACTTTTTGATTTATCTTCTAAATACCCGCATCAATTCTTGAAAAAACTGCTCAAATAAACTACGGTCTTCGGTTATAATTTCGGCGGTGGCTGTGAGGCCGTTTCGAAAAACAAGGCTGCGGTTGGTGGATGTTTTTAAACCCTTCGGAAAAACTACTTTTGCCCAGTACGTAGAGTCGCGGGGGACATCTGAAATGAAGGCCAACTGCCCGCGAATAGTGCCAAATTGCTCAAAAGGGTAGCCGTTGAGTTTTACAATTACTTCTTGGCCTATTTTTATTTTGCCAAAATTATACTGGCCAATGCTCATTTCGCCGCCAAAACCCGCGTTGTTTGACATGATATAAAACAACTCTTGCCCCGTTTTGAGCGTTTGGTTTTCTTGAATGGCTTGCACAAAACTCACTCGGCCTGCCGTGGGCGCAAAGGCTTGGTAGCGTTGTTTCCAACCCTCAATTTCACTTTTAAGGGCGCGTAAGGTTTGTAAGAGTGCATTTTGCTGCTCGCTGGTAGTTCTGCTCAATTCGAGTAATTCTTGCTGTTTTTGATTTTTGGCCAATTCGTTGTTTTGTAACTGGCTTTCTGACTGTTCAACCGCCTGCTTTTTGTTCAAATATCTGCTCAACGACTGCCGATATTCAACCCGCGACACGTATTTGTCTTTGGCTAAGTCTTCGTTCATGTCCAAGTCTGTTTTCACCAACGACAGGTCGCTTTTTTGGTCGCGGAGTTGGCGTTGCAGGTGTACTTGGAGTTCTTCCAATTGGCGGGCATCGTCTTCCAAGATCTTTCGTTTTTTGTAGGCCGTGCCATTGCCCACAAAAGCTTTGGTTTTTACAAACGCCTCTTGAAAAGTTTGATACGATTTTTGCAGTTCGCCCAACTGAAAAAACGGCGGCACAGCCACGGCATAGGCTTGCGACAAATCGCCGTTCAAAGTCAATTTGACGAGCGAATCGGTCAGCGTGGCCAGGGTAGTTACTTCGTGGGGTTGGGCGGTAGTTTCCAACTGGGCCAACGCTTGGCCTCGTTTCACCCATTGGCCGTCTTTCACAAAAAGTCCCACCAATCGGCCTTCGCTGCGCGTTACGACCGACTTGGGCGCGTTGTCGGCCACAATACGTAAATTACCTTTGATGAGTTCGGGATAACGCACCCACCAAGACACGGCCAACAGCAGCACCAAAACCCCAAAAAAGACGGTAATGCCCCAACGAACCAACCAAGAAGGCGGTTGGCTTAGGATTTCGGACAAACCAACAGACAGCCCCCCCGCCCTGCGAGGGTCCGACCCCGATGGGGGAGCAATTATTGGATAGGCTGTGCCGTTGGCACGGCCTCCCGTGTTGTGTTTGAGTGCTTCGGGCGATATGGGATTTTCGTTGTTCATTTCTTTATATAACCTCACCCCAGCCCTCTCCTTCAATAGGAGAGGGAGTAAAAAGCCCCCTTCGGGGGTTAAGGGGCTAATTCCAACTGATTGCTAACCAATTCAAAATACCTGCCGCGTTTAGCGGCCAGTTCATAATGTGTGCCTATTTCGACAATTTCACCTTTTTCTAACACCACAATCTGGTCGGCATTTTTGACCGTGCTGAGGCGGTGGGCCACTACCACCACAGTTTTGTTTTGCGAAAACGCGGCTAAATTTTTCATAATAATCGCCTCATTTTCAGTATCAAGTGCGTTGGTAGCTTCGTCAAAAAACAGGTATTCGGGATTTTTATAAACTGCCCGCGCAATCAAAATACGTTGCCGTTGTCCTTGACTGATGCCGTTGCCCTCTATCCCAATTTTGGTGTTTAAGCCGAGCGGCAAGCTAATAATAAAGTCCTGTAAATTAGCTACTTGAATGGCGTTCATTACCTTGCCAAAGTCGGTGGTTTCGTCGCTAATGGCAATGTTGTTGGCAATGGTGTCGGAGAAAATAAAGCCATCTTGGAGAACTGTGCCGCATTTTTTTCTCCATTGCCTTAACCCCTCTCCTGTTTTTAGGAGAGGGGCAGGGGTGAGGTCAATATTCCCGATTTGTGGCTCATAAAATCGTAGCAACAATTTCAATAACGTCGTTTTGCCGCTGCCGCTGCTGCCTACGATGGCCGTGGTTTTGCCCTGCGGAATATGCAGATTGATGTTTTTCAAAACGGGTTCGTTGCCCGCCCCCGCGTAGGTGAAGGTGAGGTTTTGTAACAACAAGCCAAGCCCCCCAACCCCCGATGGGGGAGTAAAAATTGTTCCCCCATCGGGGGCTGGGGGGCTGCTTTCATCATTTAACGTATTGACCTCGTTGAGCCTTTCCAAACTAATCTGAGCATCTTGCCAGTGCTGCACAAACTGAATGAGTTGCTCCACGGGGCTGTTCAATTGGCCAATGATGTACTGCAAGGCCATCATACCGCCCAGCGTCATTTGGCCTTGAATGACTGCCGTGGCCGCCAAAAAAGAGATAATAATGTTCTTGCCTTCGTTCAAAAACAACGCGCCCGCTTGTTGGTATTGCTGCAAGGCCAAGCCCTTCATACTCAGCTTAAAATCGCAGACTTGGATATTCTCCCACTCCCAGCGTTTTTTGAGTTCAGCATTATTGAGTTTGAGTTCGGGTACGGAGGCAATGAGTTGCATGAGGTTGTTTTGACTTTGCGCACCCAGCGCAAACTGCTTGTGGTCGAGGACGCGGCGGCGTTTAAGAAATAGCATAATCCAGACCGCATACAAAGCCGAACCCGCCATAAACACCCCAAAAATAGGCAAACTGTAATAGGCCAACACAAAACTGAACACCACGAGATTGAACATCGAAAACAACACATTCAAAGACGTACCCGTCAGAAACTGCTCAATGCGCCGATGATCGCCGATGCGCTGCATAATATCCCCCGTGGTTTTGGCCTCAAAGTACGCGATGGGCAGGCGCAGCAACTTGGCCAAAAAATTGGATAAGATGCTGAGATTGACCCTTGTGCTGATGTGCAGCAATATCCATGACCGAATAAACTCCACCGACATCCGCCCTATCATCAAGGCCAACTGCGCCCCCAACACCAAATACACAAATTGCAGGTTGCGCGTTTGAATGCCCACGTCCACGACCGATTTGGTAAGAAAAGGCAGCATCAACTGCAACAACGACCCCGCCAACAAGCCCAAACCTACTTGAAAAAGCAAACCCCTATAACGCCAGACTTGCCCCCAAAGTAGCCGTAATCCTACTTTTCTGTTTTTATTTTCATCAAAATCAATAGCTCCCCCACCGGGGGCGGGGGGGGCTTCCAACAACAGCGCAATGCCTACTTTTTGGCCTTCTTCGTTTACGGTAGTAGCCCAGCGGCTTTCAAACTCTTGAAGGGTGTAGGTAAGTAAACCAGCGGCAGGGTCAGCGACCTCAACCCCCTGCCCCCTTCTCCTTTTGAAGGAGAAGGGGGAAAAACTCTCCCTCTGGGGGTTGGGTGCCACCACCACAAAATGGTTCTGCCCCCAGTGCACAATGCAAGGCAGTGGAGCTTCTTCTAAAAGTTTTTGGAGGGTTACTTTTACGCCCAATGCCTTGAAACCCACGCGCTCGGCGGCTTGGGCAATGCCCAACAAATTGACCCCATCTTTACCAATTTCGGCCAACTCGCGTAGTTGCGCGGTGCTGTAGCTGCGCCCGTAGTACTTGGCCACCATGCGTAGGCAGGTTGGTCCACAGTCCATTTGGTCGAGTTGTTGGTAGAAGGGAAATTTTTTCATAGCCATGAGCCTATAAAATGATGAATAGCGTATGCATCTTTTAGCTTATCTGCGCCATACCCCAGTTTTTTATTTTCTCTATATAAAGTGGCCTCTCTACCTCGAAAAGGTCCAACAAGTTCTGGGGGCAGAAGCCTTATGTTTTCTTTGCCTTCAAAATCGTGATACACTCGATTGATAAGAGTTGGCCCCGTAGTTTCCATGACATAGTGGTACTTACCCAATTCCTGCCACCGAGGCGTAAGCAATTCAAGTTGCATTTTACACCGTTCTATCGTGGCTTTAAAAAAGGCTGTTTTTGGTTCTGCTGACATATAAGCACTCCCTAAGAAGAATGGAAACTCCTGGTGCAACCTCTCGTCTCTTGGCTCTAATCCAATACATACGGGGTGTGTAAGTAGTGCGTCAATCGGTTTTAGACATTCACAATCAAAATCTATATACACACCGCCAAAC
>REAB01000142.1 GCA_004293645.1 Cytophagia bacterium
TCTCACAGATTTCTCAGATTTTCACAGATGATTTAAAAAATCGTGGTGGCGAACCGCAGGGGCATCT
The DNA here is from genome assembly GCA_004293645.1 of Cytophagia bacterium. GTDB lineage: Bacteria > Bacteroidota > Bacteroidia > Cytophagales > Spirosomataceae > REAB01. The sequence continues at coordinate 68 of REAB01000142.1, forward strand.
GTGAAAATCCGTGTAATCTGTGAGCAAAAATATTTAAAATTACCAAAAATGAAAAACGTCATCATCACCGTGGGTATTAGCGGAAGCGGAAAATCAACTTGGGCTAAGGTGTTTTGCCAAGAAAACCCCAATTGGCTGCGCATCAACCGCGACGAGATTCGTAAAAGTATGCTGTCGGTGTCGCTCAACGAATATCACCGTTGGGACAAAGTTGCCATCAACCGCATCGAAACGTTGGTGAATGAGCAACAAAAAACACTGTTAATCAATGCGTTGAATCAAAATTGGAATGTGGTAATTGACAATACTCACCTCAAACTGTCGTATCTAAACGAATACCGAAAACTATTAACGGCACATTTTGAAGAATTTAGAATCGAATATAAATTGTTTGACACGAGCCTCGAAGAAAGCACTGAGCGTGACCGAAACAGGGCAGACGTGGTGGGTGAAGAAATCATTAAAGCACAAGCCGAAAAGCTGCGAATGTTGAAAAAGAATTTCAAATTTGGGCATCCTTCATAACCATTAAAAAGTAGTTGACACTTTGGCTTGTAAACAATTGAATGTCAATGATTTAAAATGCCTATTTTTTATTTCCGTGAATGAATCAGAAACGGTGCGACGTGCAAGTTTCACGGTGGTGCAAAACGAAGCCCTGCCGCGTTGCGTTTTGGTGGACATTGACGGCACCGTAGCCCAGATGCAAGGCCGTTACCCCTTCGATTGGCACCGCGTGGGCGAAGACCTGCCCAAGTGGCCTGTTGTCAGAACCGTGAAAGCCTTGAAAAATGCGGGCTATAAAATTATCTTTTTTTCTGGCCGCGACGAAATTTGTCGTGCTGATTCAATGGCTTGGCTTTGTAACTATTTTGAGTGGCGAACAGCTGATTTTCAATTGTTTATGCGGCCTGTCCAAGACCAACGCAAAGATTCGGACGTGAAACTTGACTTGTTTAATCAACACGTTTATGACCAATATTTTGTGGAATTAGTCATTGATGACCGCCAGCAAGTGGTAGATATGTGGCGCAGAAAACTGGGGCTAACTTGCTTACAAGTGGACTACGGTGATTTTTGAAAGATAAGCACTATTTTTGGTCAATAATCCAGCCGAAAATTCCCAGAATGATGCCTACTTCTGAAATGGTAAAAATGTTGGAATGAGTGGTCGCTATCTTGTTTTCTAATTTGATAAAAAGCCACTCCAAACCTGTTGAAACGCAACCATAAACGGGGTCATCGTTTTTGTTTAGTACTTGGGCGGCATACATTTCGGCCACGCACTGCGGCACGCCCGAAAGTAAATCGTTTTTCTTGGCCTCTACCAAAACCAAATAGCCACCTTTTGGGTCAAAAGAATTGGGGTCTTTGGTAATCAGAAAATCACAAATGCCCGACAGTTTATCGGTGGCCAATGGTTCGCCCGAATAAACTGTGATTTTGTCGGGATGCATTTCTTGCAAAGCCATGAGCATTGGGGCAATTAGTGCCTCAGAAATGGCTTTTTCTGTACGCATGATGGTTAGACTTGCCATGCGATTTTTAAGGAAATTTACTAACCAAACAGGAACAAGTATTGGCTCAACGATGGGTAAAAAACGGGCCTTAATGATGTTTATTCCGAATTCGTTTTCTAAATCTGCTCGGGTTATTTGGCTAAACGATTTCATGTTGAAATGATTTAATTTTAAGTAGAAGATGTTAAAAAATCTGTGCAGTAGTATTAATCCCAGAATAACAAAAATGATTCTTGCCGTTGTCTGTATCTTCACAGGTAACCTGCAATGAAGAATTGAAAAAGAGAGATAAATCGTGTTAAGCGGCTTTAATAATCCAGCCAAAAATCCCCAAAATCGTATTCACTTCCGAAATGGTAAAAACGTTGAGGTGCGTAATGGCTGTCTTGTTTTCTAATTTGATAAAAAGCCATTCCAAACCCGTTGAAACACAACCATAAACAAGGTCATCATTTTTGTTTAGTACTTGGGCGGCATACATTTCGGCCACACACTGTGGCACACCCGAAAGTAAATCGTTTTTCTTGGCTTCTACCAAAATAAAATAACCACCCTTTGGGTCAAAAGAATTGGGGTCTTTGGTAATTAAAAAATCGCAAACGCCCCATAGTTCGTCGGTGGCCAACGGTTCGCCCGAATAAACAGAAATTTTGTCCTTGTAAATCTCTTGTACGGCCATCAAAATAGGCGCGATCAAACCTTCTGAAATGGCTTTCTCATTTCGCATGGTTTTTAGATTTTTTCTGCGGCTATTAATGATAAATTCCAACCAACTTGGAACAGCCACAGGGTCGATTTCTGAGGGTAAAAAATTGCCGCCTTCAATAATGAGCTGGTAATCGTTTTCTAAATCTGCTCGGGTTATTTGGCTAAACGATTTCATGTTGAAATGATTTAATTTGAATCAAAAATAGCTAAAACTTAGCCCCCAAACAAGATTGTAAACCAAACATCCAAAACCTTTAACCGATTTTAGTCATGTGCCAAACCAACGTTTTATTTGTGTGCAGCCGCAACAAGCGGCGCAGCTTGACTGCCGAAATGATTTGGAAAAACGACGAATGTTGGGACGTGAAATCGTGCGGAACGAGCGAGAGTTCCCGAATCAAAATCAACGAGAACCTGCTCAATTGGGCAGATATGGTGCTGATAATGGAAAAGAAACACCTTTCGATGATTCGACAAAAATTTCCTAACGTTGCTCAAAACAAACCCATTCGAGTGCTTTACATTGCCGATGTTTTTGAACTGATGGACGATAAACTCATCGAACTACTGCGGTCTAAATGCGAGGAATTGTTCTGACATCGGTTTGCAGCTTGGCGAAGTTGCGGATTTTGAAGCACTTACTTTCAATTTAGAACCGAACCCGCCATTTTGCCAAATTTCTGTTACATGCTGGCGTTCTTGTCATGCCTCTTGAAGTGCCCGTTCTTGGTGACCAATAATTGTCATTAGTGTTTCAAGTTGGGAATTCATTTTTAAATCTCTTTCTTGCTTTCGTCTTAAAATTCCTCTACACGCTTCAGGACTTAAATAGAATTTTTCAGGCACATTGTCAATTTGAACTATGTCTTCGATTGTGCTTTCAATTGGTATGTTTGGAACTGTTGAACTGTTGAGATATAATTTTTGGTTTATTAAAATTACGTTATCTAACAGATACAGGTCTGCACTTAAATTATTAGTTGTCTTTCTAACTGATTTGTACCAACAAGTTACTTCTTGTCTGTTCTTTTGTTTTAAAAAATTGTCGATTTGACTACTAATCCATTTTACAACTGGCACAGCCCAAGAGTTACCAATTGCTTGAAAACGATTTGTGTCGCTATGTCCATTAACGGATGTGTAATTGTCGGGGAAACCCATTAATCGTTCGCATTCTAATGGTGTAAATCGTCTAATTCGGTTGTCTTGTGCAATGTATAACGAACCGTTATATGCTGCAGCATTGCCATTCCATTTAGTGCCGTAAGCTGAATAAAGACAGTCTGTATATTCTCTAAATATTTCAAACTTTGTGTCGCCCTTGTAAAATACTTTTTTATCAAATATTTCATTAGTTTGAAAACCATCAGAAAACAGATTAAAAATGTTTCCGTTTGAACAGTCTTGTTTCGATGCTTTTAGTGCCTTTACAATATTTTGGTTGTCAAATTCAAAAAGTACTTGGTCGGGGCGAAAGTCTTTACCACCTGCAAGTACATAAAGTCGTTTACGTTGTTGAGATAGACCGAAATATTTTGCATCAATTACACGCCATGCAACATTTCTATTTGGTCCTTCCAAATAGCCTGATTTTGTCCACTTGTCAACTTTAATTTCATCGTCAAATCCTGCAAGTCCCGCTATAAAATTTCCAAATGCATTTGTTTTGTCATTAAGCACTCCTTCAACATTTTCCCAAAGAACTATTGAACGGTCTTTTTTTTCTTTTTCTCTGATTGCATCAATTGCATTCGCAATTTCTATAAATGTAATTGTAAGTTGTCCTCGTTTGTCTTCTAAACCATTTTTCCAACCTGCAAGTGAAAACGCTTGACAAGGTGTGCCACCACAAAATAAATCAGGTGCTTGAACTTTACCTTTTAGAATTAAATCGGGAAGTTCCGTCATGTCGCCCAAATTGGGTATGTTAGGGTAATGATGATGTAAAACCTTTGATGGAAATTCAGCAATTTCAGAACTCCATAATTGCTCGTACCCAAAAGGGGCAAAAGCTAATTGAGAAGCCTCAATTCCCGAACAGACACTACCAAAAGTTAATTTATCCCTCATATTCTTTTTTTAATTGTTTCTGTTGCAAAAATACTAAATGATAATTATAGTATGCAAATTTATTTCTTATTTTTACTTATAAATTCATTCAAGCTGTCTCTCCATTTTTGAATGTCATACCAACCACAACCAACACAGCCTTTTTCAGCTTCTTTACCAACTCTCGGAAACTCGGCTTGCCAATTTTCGTCTCCTTGATAAAAATAGTTTAAACCGTAAAGCTTTCCTCTTCGTCCTGTTTGAAAGCACTTTCTACACGCTTCTCTTTTTTGTTGGTTTCTTTGATTGTCAACGAGCTGAAACTTTTCCTTGATTTGAATTTCGTTCATCTCATCAGGATTTTCGGCTCTTGTTTTTTCGTCCCATCTAATTTCCGGGAATTTATGGTCGGGCAATAAGCCATGCTTATTTGCTGAACTTGATTCATAAACATTTATGGCTTCCATAAGTGCAATTGCTCTTGCTTTGAAAGCTGGCGACATAGCTTCATAACCCGTTACACCGCCTTTAGGCAATGGAACTAATTGTAGATGTGTATCAGTTTCATATTTTCCTTTTACTTTTCTTCTTGTGTCAGTTGCAAGTGTATATCCAAATTCTTTGATGTCTTGAATTCTACGTGCAAAATTTCTATTTACAGGCAAATCATATTGTACGCTATTCCATTCAAGATTTAGAAGTATATCAAAAAATCCTTTTGTAGTTCCTTTACCACTCATTTCATCATTCCATCTTTTGCTTTCAGTTGATACAAATTCGGCAACTGCTTTTTTTGAAAACAATGGATAGATATTATTGAGATAATCGACTAAATCTTCGGGAGTTTCTATAAACAAACCTGTTCGTCTGTAAAAATATGGAATTGAACCTTTCCATGAAAAACCATCAAGTTGAACAATTGTTACATCAATATATTTTTCAGATGCTTTTGAATGTTCTCTAAAAGCTTCAACAATTATGTACTTGTTGCTTAGTAATTCCGTAAATGCGTCAATTGTAATTTCCATTTATTGCTGATCTTTTAAAAGGTCTTCAATGTTGACCTGTAAAGCATTAGCAATTTTTTTCATATTCACGAGTGTTATATTCTTTTCGGCTCGTTCAATCATACCGATGTAAGTTCTGTGAAGGTCGGCACGATGTGCCAACTCTTCTTGGGAAATATCAAGAAGTCGTCTGTACTTTCTGACGTTTTCTCCGAATAAATTTAGTATGTCGTGCTTAGAAATCATTGCTAACTAAAGTCTGCACAAAGCTAACTTTAGTATACAAATTGTACCACAGACTATAATTAGCATTTTATGTTAGCGATGTCCTGGCGAAATGTGTTTTTGTCTGTCGCGTGTTCGTGGTTGTGTTGTCCGCTACGCCTGCATGTAACAACTCAAAAAACGCGCTTACTCGTTTGTTATGTTTTCAACTTTTTCTTTTTGGCCGCAGGAAACAGGATATTGTTCAGAATGAGCCGGTAGCCCGCTGAGTTGGGGTGCAGGTTGAGGTCGGTGGGGTCTTCGCCAATTTGGTGTTGGTAGTCTTCGGGGTCGTGGCCGCCGTAAAACGTAAAAAAGCCTTTGCCATAATTGCTGTGAATGTAGCGCGCTTCACCAATAGAGCGGTTTTCGGCCAAAATAATCACGTCGGGCTTGATGTATTTTTTCTTAAAAGCGGTAGTCTGGCCCATAAAACCCTTGATAATCTGCTGGTGGTTTTGGGTGAGCATGGTAGGCACGGGGTCCCATTTAGCCGAAAACTGAAACAACGTAAAATAGTCGTTGGCTTCGGTTACGCCGCGTTCCTGCAGCTGATTATCAACGCTCGAAAACTCGATTTCATAAGGGTTGGTAACTACTTGAAAATCTTGAAAAGCAAAAGTTTGGCTGAAATCGAGCCTTTTTTGCGCATTTGGATCAATGCCGTCCCCATCATAAAAGCTATCCACGATGTCGGTATTTTGGGCAGCCAGGGCTACATCGTAGGTATCGGTGGCGTTGCACATGGCAAACATATAGCCGCCTCCCGACACAAAATCGCGTACTTTTTTGGCCACTGCCAATTTGAGCTGTGGCACTTTGGCCATGCCCCACTTGGCCGCAATCTCCTCGGCTTCGCGCTTTTGGGCTTTGTACCACGGGTACTCGCGGTAGTGAAAAAACTTGCCGTATTGCCCCGTAAAATCTTCGTGGTGCAGGTGCAGCCAGTCGTATTCGGGTAGCTTACCTTGCATCACCTCGTCGTCATATACAATTTCGTACGGAATTTCGGCGTAGCTCATCACGAGCGTTACGGCATCGTCCCAGGGTTGTTTGGTTTTGGGCGAATACACCGCCACTTTGGGGGCTTTTTGGAGTTTTACGTTGTCCATGTTGGCATCTTGGGCTGCAATTTGGCTCAACGTAGCGGCGGCCTGCGCGTCCGAAATTACTTCGTAGCTCACGCCTCTGATTACCATTTCATTGACGAGGCGTTGGTTCCAATCCATCATAAAACTACCGCCCCGAAAGTTGAGCAACCAGTCAATTTCGGCGTCGTAGGTGCGGAGCATCCAGTAGGCAATGCCGTAGGCTTTCAAGTGGTTTTTTTGGGCTTCGTCCATCGGAATCAAGACCTTAGAGGCTTGGGCGGCGTGCAACACACCAAAAAAAATGATAAGAGGCAATATGAACCGTTTCATCGGCTTGTAGATTAAGTTTTGACTGATGACTTTTGTAGTAACGAAATGTACGCAAATTTTGTGCTAAAAAAATCCAAAAATGAATTTTCTTGAAAATATCCGCGAGGGTCTCCGTTCTATTCAATCAAATATGCTGCGCACGGTGCTCACAGCCCTTATTATTGCCATCGGCATCACCTCGTTGGTTGGTATTTTGACGGCCATTGATGGCATGCAGAGTTCGGTCAATAATAGTTTTGCCGATTTGGGGGCCAATACGTTTGATATTCGAGGTCCACAGCCTTTTCGGCGGCGGTTTGGCGGGCGGCGCAACAAAGATTTTCCAGCCATCAGCTACCGCGAAGCCAATCAGTATAAAAAAGCAATTAGCAACAGTTACAATGCCATCGTTTCTATTTCGTCGCGGGTAGGCGGGGCTGTTCAAGTCAAGTTTAATTCTAAAAAAACCAACCCCAATACCCTCATCATGGGGGGCGACGAAAACTATTTGAACATAAAAGGCTACAAAATAGCCACGGGACGAAACCTGTCGCAGACCGACTTAGACAACGCCCTCAACGTGGCTTTGATTGGTACGGAGGTAGCTACCACGCTATTTGAGAAAAAAATAAACCCCATCAATCAAGAAATCGTGGTGATGGGCAACCAGTACAAAATAGTGGGCGTGTTGGACAAAAAAGGCTCGCTCACGGGCAGCGGCGACGACCGCGTTATTGTGGTGCCGCTCGAAAATGGCCGTGCTTTGGCCGCTAACCGCGAACTTACTTTCGACATTACGACCTCCATCAGTGGCGTAGCCGACCAAGATTTGATTATGGAAGAAGCGCGGGGCATTATGCGGCGCGTGCGCAAAGATGCCAATGGCAAAGACGATTCGTTTGAAATAGAACGTGCCGACGCGCTGGCCAAAGATTTTGAAGACATTACGGGTTATTTGCGCGTGGGTGGTTTTGGTATTGGCATTATTACGCTGTTGGGCGCGGCCATTGCCCTGATGAACATCATGCTGGTGTCGGTTACGGAGCGCACCCGCGAAATTGGTATTCGCAAGTCGTTGGGGGCTACTTCCAAAGTAATTCGCGTCCAATTTTTGATTGAGGCCATTATCGTTTGCGTGTTGGGCGGCATTGGCGGGTTGATAATGGGTATTGGCGTGGGAAACCTCATTGCCAAAGTAATAAGCGACACCGCCAGCTTCATTATTCCGTGGACTTGGATGGCTCTGGGGATTTTGGTTTGTGTCATAGTTGGGGTAGTTTCGGGTATTTATCCTGCCATCAAAGCCTCACGCCTCGACCCCATCGAAGCATTGCGGTACGAATAATAATTAGATAACACGCAGATAATGAGGTACTAAAAATTGTACAAACTAATAAATACACTTTTTTTTAGGCCAATTGTTTGGAACTAAAACACAAACCACTACTTTTGCACTCCCTTCACGGGAAAAATTGTCCTAATTGATGCCCAGATGGCGGAATTGGTAGACGCGCTGGTCTCAAACACCTGTGAGTTCACTCTCATGCCGGTTCGACTCCGGCTCTGGGTACAAAAACAAAAAAGGCTTGCAACTTGCAAGCCTTTTTTGTTTTTACGGTGGTGTATCCAAATTCGGGGCTATTTCTTTCAAAAATCCTAAAAACTTTGGTCAAAATAGATGCCGCCAACGCCATAGCAGAACGCAATGAGCAAAACAACGCAACTACGCTTTTGCTCAACAAAACGAGTTATTTTCCGATTGCACCCAACCGCCTCAACCAAATTTAAAATTGTAAGATAACGACGGCAGCGGCGAAGAGAAGATTTGGAGTTGGTAGGTTTCGTAACCCGTTCCTCTGGTTCTCAAAAATATCGAATACTGGTTGGCACGACCATAGAGGTTGTAAATGGTGAAATTCCAAGTGCCCTGCCACTTGCGGTTTTTCATGCTGGGGTTGTTGATTTGCCAAGAAAAATCCAAGCGGTGGTAGTCGGTGAGGCGGCCTTGGTTGCGTTCGGCATAAAATGGATAGACGCGGTCTTGAAAAGTAATGAAACCATTGGGAATGGTGTAAGGCCGCCCCGTGCCGTAGTTAAACGTCAGCGAGAAAGTGTGGTACTTATTTTCTGAAAAAGACAGCGACATATTGAAATTGTGGGGGCGGTCAAAATTGGCGGGATACCAGCGTCCGTCGTTGATGCGCTCGGTAAAACGGTCGCCTTGGTCAATTTTATTGAACACCCGCGAGTAGGTATAGTTAATCCAACCTGTGAGTTCACCGCGCTTTTTAGTAATCATGGTTTCTAAGCCGTATGCCTTGCTCACGCCCTGCAACACCTGGGTTTCGAGGTAATTTTGGAGCAAAAAATCGGCCCCAGGCTTAAAGTCCAGCACGTTTTGGGTGTGGCGGTAGTAGCCTTCGAGCGAAAATTCGTAAATATTGCTGCGCAAGTTTTTGAAATACCCCACCGACCACAACTGGCTCACCTGCGGCTTGACGTGGGCATCGCTGGTTTTCCAGCGCGAGGTAGGTAGCGGCGTGGTGGTGTTGGAAACAACCTGCATGTATTGGCGCATCAAATTATAGCCCAATTTGATAGAACTGCGCTCGTTGAGAGTATAACGAAAACCAACGCGCGGCTCAAAACCACCGTAGGTTTGCAATATTTTGCCGCTACCGTAAGCGGTGGTGTCTGTTACGGAGCCATCGGTGAGGGGCGAATTGGGGGCGTAAGTACGTACTACGGCGGGGCCAAGTGCCATAAACTGCGAGTAGCGCAACCCCACCGACAGCGTGGCTTTGGAATTTAAAGTAACCTCGTCTTCTACGTGCAGGGCGGCTTCCAGGCCGTTTTCGGTGGGTACGGCACGCGGATTGACGCGCAGGTTATTGCCTGGGTTGAGGGTGCCAGGCTCAATTTGGTAGTGCGTAACATTGATGCCACCTTCGAGTTTATGTTTGCCCATTACGTAGTTGAGGTTGCTCTTGAGCTGGCGTTGCAAAATACCCGACGAGATAGACACTTTGTTGTCGGAGTTGAGTTCGGGTAGGAGCGTAGCGGGTGTATAATAACTGTAAACGGCGGTGGTTTGGAGGTTGAGGCGGTCGTTGAAAGCATGAAACCACCGAGCTGTAAAGTTGCGGGTTTGGTACTGAAATTGCGTAGAAGTGGAGTTAATGTTGTTGATACCGCCCAGTAAATCGGTCTGAAAAAAGTCAAAATTATAGTAACCCGACAGCGAGAGCGTGTTTTTGGAGTCTATTTGGTAAAACAACTTAACGGCGGCATCGCCAAATCGAGCGCGGATATTTTTGAGCCGTTCGGGTCCCCACTGAAAAGCAAAGTCGTTGAAAGCGCCGCGTCCTGTTATGAGAATTGCCATTTTGTTTTTGATAATGGGAATCTCGGCCGTGAGCCGATTGGCCACAAAACCAATACCGCCTTGCATCTTAAATTTTTCTAAGTTCGGGTTGGCCATCGTAATGTCAAGCACGGCGGCGGCACGGCCACCATAACGCGCTGGCGTAGTGCCCTTGTAGAGTTCAATGCCCGAAACAGCATCGGGTGGAAACACCGAAAACAGGCCAAACAGGTGAGTAGGGTTAAAAATAGGCGCGTCGTCCAGTAAGATGAGGTTTTGGTCCACGCTACCGCCCCTGATATTTACGCCGTTGGAAGCCTCGCCTACCGACGTAACACCTGGCAGCATCTGGAGACTACGCAGCACGTCCACTTCGCCCATGATGGCGGGCAGTTTTTTGATGGTTTTCATGCTCATTTGATTTACGCCCAATAGCGGCCTGGCCACGTTTTGGTCCACAGCTTGCGTCGAAATCACTACTTCTTCCAGTTCTTTGGACACGTTCATGAGCTTGATATTGAGGCGAATATCGCGGTTTAAATTGATGCGTGTCCTGATGGTGCGGTAAGCTACGCGACTTATCAAAACCACATATTCGGCCTCACTGAGCATAATCGAAAACTGCCCCGTGCTGTCGGTAAAGAGGCCAATTTTATCAAAATTGAGTCGAATGGCAGCATTGGCAATGGGTTCGCCAGTGAGCGAGTCTAACACGGTGCCGCTCAATTCAAAAGCCTGACGTGGGGCGCGGGTTTGTTGTGCAGCAGCAAAAAGGGCTGAACAAAACAAAGCGAAACAAAGGAGTAAATGTCGGGTCATTTGTTGGGGGGAATGGCATAAAATGGTGGATATTTACTGCATAAGCAAAAGCACGAAACAGCTCAGAAATACTTTCTGATTGGTGTTTTTATTGTTCAGAGCTTACTACACCTCAATCCATTTTTGAGGTTGGTAGGTTTGATGTTCGCCGTAAGCTACGTAGCCCAACTGGTTGGTAATGAGCTGCGTTTGGCTTATTTGTACAAGTGGTATATTGGCGTGGCTGTGGCCGTAAATCCAATATTGCGGCTGGGATTCGGTGATAAAATCGTCTAAGTTGGTGGCAAAACCAGGGTTGAGCAAACTCCCTCGGTGTTGTTCGTGTACGCACCGCAGCGACGGCAAATGGTGCGTTACTACCACCGTGGGTGCAGCAGTAGGTTGGGCCAATTCTTGCCGTAAAAAAGCCAGGGCGGGATTGTGCAAGCGGTTGGTATAAATGCTGGGCGTAAGCGCAACGCCCTTGTAACGAATCAGGTCAAAGTCGGACATATTTTGGCCAATGTACATTCCTTCAAGTTCGCCGATGTTTGACCAAAGCGTGCTGAACACAAATCGAACGTTTTTGTAAAGCAAGGCCACGTTATTGAGCAAAAAAACGTTGTAACTGATCTTGATGTTAAGCGGCTTTTCCAGCGTTGAAACGTCCCAACTGCGGTAAAACTCGTGGTTGCCACAAATCCAAAAAACGCGCTCAAATTGCTTAGACAGGGTTTTGAAGAACTGTTTTTCAAGTTTTCGTTTGTCATAATAAAGCAGGTTCGTAATGTCGCCCGCTAGTATTAGCACATCACCCGTTGGCTCAATGGGGTTGTTGAGAAGATAATCGGCATTTTGAGCAAACTCCAAATGAAGGTCTGAGCAATACTGAATTTTCATGGCAAAAATAGGGATTTGTGTTCAACAAATATACCACTTTTCGCGCGCATTTTCAAGATCGAATACTCGGCGTAGCGGTAAGAAAATAAGCCATTATTGCGTTTTTAAAATGCAGGTTTTTGTGGGGTTAGAAATGGGTGGGGGTTAAAAATATTTATTTCTAAACCATTGATTGTCAAAATGTTAGAAAGTTACTTTGCCCACCAAGTTATAAAATTTCAGTACCTCATAAATCATAACTCCCCAATAATCAGCATTGATATTCTTTTCCCCGCCCCATTGGTTAGTCTTAGAATTTTTGGTTAGCGTTTTGGGGGTAAAGTAGCGTGGAGGCGATACCGCAACGCCACTTTTTTATTGGTTATTTTTTCGAGCAATGGTTTCAATATCTTCTCGGCATTCTGCTGAGTTTGGGTCAGAATACCCATTTCGATGGCACTTTTCTGAATCTGTGCTTCCGCTTTTTGATAGGCTTGGTCTATCAGTTGAGCTTCTTCCATAAACGCAAAACTGGTGCTATATACTTTAGATTTGCTGTGGTCAATTTGGTAACTGCAAATTTCGGGATTTGGCAAATGCACCACAATTGTTTCGGTTTCGGAGGTAATATCTGAGAGGCTAATTTTGGTTAAATCAATGCAACCAACGGCCATTCCTTGCACCACCAGCACGGTTTGTGGGTTGGGTAGCCACTCGCGCATTTGTTCGTGTTCGATGATGTCTTTAAAATTATAACGCACCAATTCGAGTTTGCCCAAAGTTTGTATTTGTTGTAGCACCACGGCGTGGGTGGTGGCAGTGTTGCCCCCAAACCAACCCGAAACTACTTTAGAAGCGCGTAAAAACTCCCATATTCCAACAATACCCACCACAAAAACCCCAACAAAAACCAAGCGAAGCACATTTTTGAGCATAACAAAATAAGTTTAGCAATGAACCACAAAGGTAAGATGCTTTTGGAGTTGTAGCATTGCTTTTTAAAATGTTCGTACCAACGGGAACTTTATGACAAATGTGGTGCGTTTCACAATTTCACTGCTTTGTTATTAAAAAAGTGGAATCAAACTGGGGTCGCCTGGTATTGACAGCGAGTTGAGGCAATACGTATAAGCATGTCGGGACGTGAGCGTCAGTCCTGTTAAAAACACGTTCAAAATTTAGCTGGCGAAAATAGCTACGCTATGGCTGCTTAATTCGAAGTAATTAAGTAATTGCCATCGTTCCTCCAACCTCTGCTCTGTGGGTTGGGTTCAGGAGCGTCGAAATGCAGAGCTGGCTTGGTAAATGGTGTTGATACCGAGCGAGATAAAATACCTAAGGTGCTGATGTAGGTCTGGTTTGAACCTTGCCAACGCTCGAAAATCCAATCAAACCTAAGCATGTAGAAGGCGTACGGTTTCCTTGTTCTGGACGCGGGTTCGAATCCCGCCGACTCCACAAAACCCCGCTAACGGTATCGTTAGCGGGGTTTTTGATTTTTATAACGAAGAAACGCTTACACCGCCGCTTTTTCGGGTTTGTAAACTGCTTTGTAGCCCACGGCATCTACCACAATTTTGGAGATAATTTCGCGCATAATCTCCGATGTTCCGCCCGCAATGGTGCCCACGCGCACGTCGCGGTAGGCGCGGCAAATGGGGTAGTCTTCGATGTAGCCGTAGCCTCCAAAAAACTGCAAACACGTGTCCACCACGCGCTTTTGCATTTCGGCCGTGAATAGCTTAGCCATCGAGCATTGCTTTACTACTACTTCGCCAGCTACGTATTTCCAGCAAGTACTATATACAAACTCGCGGGCTACTTCTATTTCGGTGGCCACGTCGGCCATTTTGTGCCGAATGGCCTGAAACTTGCCAATCGGGCGGCCAAAGGCTTCGCGTTCGTGGAGGTATTTGAGGGTTTCGTCCATGGCCCAAGCTGCCCCCGACACGGCCATGATACCCGCCACGAGCCGCTCCAATTGAAGGCTTTCCATGAGGTAATAAAACCCCATGTTTTCTTGGCCAATCAAGTTGCCAACGGGCACGCGCACATCGTCGAACTTGATTTCGGCGGTGTCCGAACTGTGCCAACCCATTTTGTTGAGTTTGGTACGGCTTACGCCCGCGCTGTTCAGTTCAACAATGAGCAGGCTAATGCCATTTTGGGCGGCATCGGGTTTGGTTTTTACGGCTATCGTAATAAAATCGCCGTACGTGCCATTGCTGATAAAAGTTTTGGCCCCGTTTACCACGTATTCGTCGCCTTCGCGCAGGGCGGTGGCTCTAATGGCCGACACGTCGGAGCCCGTGTCTGGCTCGGTGATGCCGAGCGCGGCCAATTGCTCGCCCGCAATGGCCGGCACGAGGTATTTTTGTTTGAGGGCTTCGCTGCCAATTTTCGATAAATGATTGATAGCCATGTATTGATGCACGCTCACGGCGGTAGAAAAACCACCCATGCCACAACGCGCCAATTCTTCTAAAAACACCACCGTAAACCAAAAATCGGCATTGCTGCCGCCGTATTGTTCGGGCATGACCAAACCCAAAAAGCCCAAGTCGCCCATGCGCTTGAAAATCTCTTTTGGAATTTGACGCTCGGTTTCCCACTTTTCGGCTTGTGGTACTACTTCTTTTTCGATAAAATGCCGCACGCTCTGCCGAAACAAATCATGGTCTTCGTTGAAATACTGCGAAATGGGTTGCATATAATAAAGTATTTGGACTATTTAGGGTTGTTATGCGTTCAAAAAGGGGGCATCTTAGATTCAAGTCATAAATGCAACTTTGGGAGTTGGAATATACCATAAGACTTTTTGAGAAGAAAGAAGCATCGGCTCTTTTTTCTCAAGGATACAATGTTTATATTGCCTTCCGTCCAAAGTTGGAAGGCAATGAAACACCTCATCTAAGAGCAAAGATATACAATATCAGAGATGAAACAAAAGGGGCTATACACAAGAGAAAATAGCCAAAGTTATGCGCAAAAGCAAGAGTGCCGTAAGTAGAAAACGATGCCGAAATTGTGATAAACACAGTGAAGACGGGCGTAATGCGGAGTTTGGCGTTGGCTGTTTATTTGGAATAATGCTAAAAATAGGCTCTAAAAACATTGCTTTGTAACGTGTAAATAATAACGTGGTAAAATTGGAACGCAGATGACGCGGATTTTCAAATCGCAACGGCGGATCGTGCGGATTTATTTTTTTTGTTTATCGTAGTTGCGTATTAAATCAGTCGTGCCACCAATAATAATATCATCGCAGCGGCGAACCGCCTAATTTTACTCACCCACTTATGGATACTTTTAAGAGGCTAATCCTATTTTTTTTGTTTGGAGTTATATCAAGCTGTAAGCCAGAATCTCAAAGGGCTTCTCCGGGCATTGCGCTTTCTTTCGACGACCGCTTTGTGCAAGAATGGGAAAGACTGCGGCCAGTACTCAAAAAATACGACGCGCACGCTACTTTTTACGTAACGCAGTTTGACAGTCTGGGGCCTGAAGAAGTGGAAATATTACGCCAATTGCAAGCCGACGGCCACGAAATTGGCGCGCACGGCGCTACGCACGCCCGTTCGGTTGATTACGTTTGGCAACACTCAATGGAAGCCTACTTTACAAACGAAATAGAAGCCGAACTCAAACCCATGCAAAAAGCTGGGCTGAAAGTAAGTACGTTTGCCCACCCAGGCGGCCAACAAGTTTGGTTTATTGACAAACAGCTCCTCCAAAAATATTTTGTGTTGCTGCGCGACGTCGCCCTGACCGAGCGCGATTTGAAGCTCTTCATGCTGCACCGCCCCGTTTTTGGCATGAACGAAATTTACTATCATTTCGACGGCACGCCAACGGTGAGCGCATTGCTCATAGACCGAAGTGCCAATGTGCCAATGAACGCCCTGCGCGACGGCCTGATTCGGGCCAGAAATACCCAAACGGTGCTGATGCTGTTTGGACATTGCCCCATTTTCGATAAAAATTCTCCCCAACCCTACGGTTTTGAGGTAAGCCGTTTGGATAGTATGTTGGCCGAAAGCAAAAAATTGGGGCTTCGCACTTATACCATGTCTGAGTTGGTGAAATTATCCCGTCGTTGAATGTTGGCTAAACCGTTTTTTGAAGTTTAGGAACGGTTTTTCAAAATAGGCAAAAGAAACTGCCGACACCAAAATGGTAGTACCAAAAGAAAGTGCGTACAAGAGGCAATTGAAAGTCGCAATGGGCAAATTGTTGCCAAACACCCACTGAATGAGGTGAATTGAAAAGACAATCATGGCGGTTTGATAAATGTACAAACCGTAAGAAATTTTGCCCAAATAAGACACCCAACCGTACTCCAAGTTAATAATGGAACGAGAATTGCTTGATACATTCAAAATAAAGAAAGCAAAGAACAACCCGTAAAATTCCAAGTGCAGACCTGTGATGTGAAAATTGGAGGCTAACAAAAACACCAGTAACGCATAAACCAACACTTGCACATCTCGACGAAACAGGAAATGCAGCACGTTGTTTTTTTGATAAAATACCAACGCCGCCGCAAAACCACCCGTCAAAAGAGTAAGGATTCGGAACTGGCTAAAAAAGAAGCGGGTTATTTCGGGGAGGTTGTTTTGTAAATTAGAATGCCCCACCCAACGAAGATAAACGTAAAAAACGGCCATTGTGGCCAACGAAAACAAGACAACGGTTGTCAAAATGCGTTTGGGCGTAAATCGGTCTATAATCCACGGCCAGAGGTAGTAAAACTGCTCTTCTACGCCAATTGACCAAGTTTGGGCACTCAAATAAGGCGAACCATAGAGAATAATTCCGATATTGGGCAGCACAATTAAGAACAGCGAAAGGCGGCGGTAAAAATTGGCATCAAAATAAAAATGCTCGTTGTTGGCTGGCACAAAAAACGGGACATTCGGAAAAACGAAGAAAGCCAGAAAAACAATTAAAAAATACAAAGGCCAAATGCGCAGCACGCGGCGAATGTAAAAATCGCGGGTATTGACGTGGGTATTTTGTTTTTTTTCGTGCAACAGCAAATACGTAATCAAGAAGCCGCTCAAAACAAAGAACAAATCAACGCCCAACTTACCCATGTTTTTGATGAGGTGGTTGCCGTAAATATTAGAAATTTGAAAAACCTCTTTGACCTGCTCCACGTGATGAATAAGCACCGAAGCCGCCGCAATAAAACGAACGCCGTTGAGGTTGGGAAAATAAACAACAGATTTAGCGGTAGATTCCGCACTCTTTACACGCATGCTCATTACTTTTGTGGCTACTAAGAAACTCGTAGGTTTGTGTTAACAAAATAAAATTTGGCAAAAAGAGCATACCGTTAAGAAGCTGGTAGTAAAATACCGAAAACATGGAGGTACTCT
>REAB01000046.1 GCA_004293645.1 Cytophagia bacterium
AATTTTTCCGACTACATGTTTAGTGGGCAATATGCTTGTGGACTAATTTCTCAAAAACTGTCAACTACTTTGGAAGCAATATGAAAGATGCCAAAAAAAGGTTAAAAAACCACTTTTTTAGAGCGCAAATCAACTTTTTTTGAAGCCGCAAGCAACCTTTTGCATCAAAATAACGTATATAGATATACAAGAAACGACCGCTTAATAAATTTTAAGGTAATTCTAATGCGTTATTTTTGATATTCAAGTAGTTAACTTCTATTTTTGTGAATAAATTAATTTAACGTTATGACATTTTTACAAGCAGCCCAATATGAAAAAAAATATACATACCTATCTCTTTACGTTAATCGCAGCCTTGCTGACGTTGGCCAGTGCCACCGCGCAAGTAAGCAGTAACGTGAGCCGATTGAACATCGGAAAAAAGAAAACGACCAGCTTGGTGGGTGCACTCAAACCTACGCTTTATGCTACTTATCCCAGCACCTCAGACCGCAGCATCAAACTGCGTTCCAGCGCGGCCATTAGTGCTTATTACCGCGCCAAATTGCCCGCCGTTGCTGCTGCTTCCAATGTTCCAACAGTAGCCAAAACACGTAGTAACCCAGAAATAGCGTCCGTATTTACTCCCGAAATACGCAATGCGGGCAGTGATGAAGCCCAATCAGAAGATTTTTTCTTTGTGGGTGATAAATTAAAAGTAAGAAACGCTTTCCCAAATCCCGCCAGCGACTACGCCGAGATTTATTATCAATTAGAACACACCACTACCAGCGCCAAAATAGTGATCTACAACGCTATTTTAGCGAACGTAGGCGAATACGAGTTAGACCGTTCAGAACGCCAACTGCGACTTCCTACCCGCGACCTGCCGACGGGCGTTTATTTTTATCAGCTCCAACTCGATGGCAAAAAAGTAGCTACCAAGAAGTTACTCGTGCGTCATTAATACTACACTGTGTTTTATTTCGTTATGAAATAAAGACCAAATTTCGTACTTTTGCGCCCATATGCGTAACATCTCAATTTTATCATTTTTGTTGGCGGTCGTAGTTTTGATTAGCTCATGCAGCAAATTCTCTAAACTACAGAAAGAAGGAACGGTAGAACAAAAATACGAAGCCGCCCTTGTGTACTACAAAAAAGCCGACTACTACCGCGCAGGTTTGTTGTTTGAAGAAATAACACCCCTGTTGAAAGGTGCAAAAGAAGCCGAATTGTCGCAATTTTATAATGCCTACTGCAACTACCACCAAGGGCTTTATAATATGTCGCAGTTTTTGTTCAAAAACTTTTATGACACTTTTCAGCGCAGTGAGTATGCCCCCGAAGCGTTTTACATGCACGCCTACTCGCTTTACCGCGACTCGCCCATTTTTGAATTAGACCAAACCAGTACGCTAACGGCCATTTCGGCTTTGCAGGACTTTATCAATACCTATCCCGAAAGCCCATTTCGGGAAGAATGTACAAAATTGATATTGGAACTGCGCGACAAACTGGAGCGTAAAGCCTACGAAAAAGCCAAACTCTATTATAAAACCAGCGAAGCAAACATTGCCAACTATCGTTCGGCAGTGGTAGCTATCAACAATTTTGAACGCGATTTTCCCAATTCAAAATATACCGAAGAACTGGCCTACACACGCATCGTGTCAGAATACAATTTGGCAAAACTGAGTTTTCAAGACAAGCAAAAAGAACGATTTGAAGAAACCAATAAGTTTTATCTGACATTTATAGATAAATTTCCGCAAAGCAAGTACGTAAAGCAAGCCGAGCGTTTTTATGAAAATACGCAAAAAGAATTGGGCATCATAGCCGCCGCCGACAAAGTAGCAAAAGAGGCCAAAGCCGCCCAAACAACACCAAATACTGGAAAATTAACAACACCCTCGTCGGGCAACAACTAAATTAAATACTACGAATATGGCAATCAATGCATCTATTGTAACGCGCGACCTGCTCAAAATGGCCGCTCAAACTGGTAATTTGTACGAATCGGTGGCCGTTATATCGCGTCGCTCGCGTCAAATTGCTTCTAAGACCAAAGAAGAACTCAACAACAAACTGGCCGAATTTGCGTCGGGTGTGGACAATTTGGAAGAAGTGTTTGAAAACCGTGAGCAAATCGAAATATCGAAGTTTTACGAGCGCCAGCCCAAACCAACCAACGTAGCCGCCGAAGAATTTATTGACGGAAAATTGTTTTGGCGCATGAACGAAGAAGCAGCAGCCAAGTAGTCAATGGGCATTAGTCAATGGTCAAACAGATAGCGCGAATGTCCCGTTCGTGCTTATTATTAACAGGCTTCCAGCCGTATTTACAAGAAAATAGATAGCGCGAACCTCCCCGTTCGTGCTTATTATTAACAGGCTTCCAGCCGTATTCACGAGAAAATAGATAGCGCGAACGTCCCGTTCGTGCTTATTATTAACAGGCTTCCAGCCGTATTTATAAGAAAATAGATAGCGCGAACGTCCCGTTCGTGCTTATTATTAACAGGCTTCCAGCCGTATTTACAAGAAAACAGATAGCGCGAACCTCCCCGTTCGTGCTTATTATTAACAGGCTTCCAGCCGTATTTACAAGAAAATAGATAGCGCGAACGTCCCGTTCGTGCTTATTATTAACAGGCTTCCAGCC